>CALMZQ010000013.1 GCA_937870915.1 uncultured Ignavibacteria bacterium | reverse complement strand
GTAAAGGCAAATCTCTTCCGAGCCCGAAAAATGCTCCTAAAAATGCTCCTGAAACACGGAAGTCATTTCGAAGAGTATATGGAAGACGATGAGGATGACGCATGACAACCGAACGCCGGAGACCGATCTGGCCTTGGGTCCTGATCGCCGTGCTCGGTGCTGTTGTTCTTGTGTTCCTCGGATCCCTCGTCTGGCGATTGATCAACCCGCCGGTCTCACCGCTGGTGAATGAGGATGATCCGCGCAGTACAATACAAGTGGATGTTGTTAATGCTTCCGGTAGGCAGGGGGCTGGACGGCACACACTCGAATTCCTTCGAGAACGTGGGTTCGATGTGGTGGAGATATCCTCTGCCTCGGATCGTCCAAAACGTTCACTGGTGATCGATAGGATGGGAGACAAAGTCTCTGCCCGAAAAGTCGCCAATGCACTGGGAATTGCAGATACATTGATATCAACCGATATCGATTCCATGAGGTTCGTTCGAGCAACTATTCTGCTTGGAGCGGACATCGACAACCTAGAACCTTTTCTCGACTGACAACAAAGGACCACGTAGTGGCCACACCAAAACCAAGAACAACCAAGGGGCGCGCTGTACTCTGCGCCCGTATGGCGCAACAAAAGCAAGCTCACGATCTCTTGATCCTGGACCTGAATACAATCGAAGCGTCGCCTGCGGAATTTTTCGTTATCGTCTCGGTAGACTCCGAGGCTCAGATCAAGGCTGTTTCCGACAACATCGAAGCAACCATGAGAGAAGTTGGCGCAGGAAATCCTCGTTCTGAAGGTCGGGGTACATCAACTTGGGTGATACTCGACTACTTTGATGTGGTGGTTCACATTATGCTGAAAACCACGCGCGACTTCTATAAGCTGGAACGACTCTGGGGCGATGCAAAGGCATATACTCTTACGGAGTCGGGCGCAGCCAAAGCAACGACGATCTCGAAAAAAGTAACGGTCTGACCCATGATGATGCAACGGTATATCGAGCCGCAACTCCATGCGGCCCTTGTTTCCCTTGGTGTAACACCACCGGAGGCTATTGCCTTTGGAGTCCCACGTCAAGAAGGGCACGGTCACCTTTCCACGAACATCGCCATGACCTTCGCAAAGGGGCTTGGCAAACAACCGCGTCTGTTCGCCCAGGAGATTGTTGACGCCCTTGGTCAGGTTCCTCTTGTTTCGTTGATTGAAGTGGCTGGTCCGGGATTCATCAATATCACGTTTTCTGACGATGTCTATCACGCCATGCTCCGAGATCTTGATGCTCTCGGCGATGCAATTGGGCGATCGTCTGTTGGCGCAGGACGCACGGTAAACGTTGAATATGTAAGTGCCAATCCCACTGGCCCCCTTCATGCAGGACATGGACGGAACTGTGCTGTAGGTGATACCATTGCGAATCTCTTTGCCTGGAATGGCTATTCGGTTACGCGCGAGTACTATTTCAACAACGCCGGCAACCAGATGAACAAGTTGGGCCTGAGCATCTTTGCTCGTGTTCAACATCGATTGGGGAATGAGGATTTCCCGTTTCCGGAAGATGGCTATCATGGCGAATACATCCATGAGATCGCCGAGAATATCGTTCGTGATCATCGCGTAGAGATCACTGCGCTGAAAGAAGACGCTGCACGTGCATTCTGTCGCAAACAGGGTGAACAATGGTGTTTCGCATCGATCAAGAAGACCCTCGAAGCACTCAATATTCATCACGATGAATATTTTAACGAAGACTCACTCTATGGTGATGGCAAGGTAACAGCCACCATCGAAGACCTGCGTGCTAAGGGTCTGGTCTACGAAAAGGACGGGGCTCAGTGGTTCGCGCTTACGCAACTAGGACAAGCCCAGGATAAGGTGATCGTAAAGTCGACTGGCGAACCAACATATCGTCTGCCTGATATTGCCTACCACCGAGATAAGCTGCAACGTGGGTTTGATACCGTGGTCGACATCTTTGGGGCCGACCACATCGCAACTATTCCAGATGTGCTTGCGGGCGTTCGAGCACTTGGATTCGATACGGAACGTGTAAAGGTTGTGATCCATCAGATGGTGACCTTTGTTGAGGGTGGCGAGATCGTGAAGTTTTCGAAACGTAGTGGCAAGTCTTTTACGTTGGATGAACTCATTGACGAAGTTGGCGCAGACGTGGTTCGCTTCTTCTTTGTTATGCGCGCAGTTGGTACCCATCTCGAATTCGATCTTGGTCTTGCCAAGGAAGAAGGCGATAAGAACCCGGTGTTCTATCTCCAATATGCTCATGCACGAATCTGCTCCATACTTCGGAAGGCAGAAGAAAAAGGGCTTGCTCCAGAGTCAACAGCAAACATCTCGGTACTGACTCATCCTGCAGAGATCGAACTCATCGGATTGCTCTCTCGCATGCAAACAGCTGTTGAGCGTGCGTGTGAGAATGTGGAGCCCCATACCATCGCTGAATTTCTGCGAGACGTTGCGGCTTCATATCACAACTTCTATCACGACTGTCGTATCCTTGGTGTTGAACCGGAGATTGAAGCAGCGCGATTGTTGTTGGCGGACGTAACACGGCGTGCAATGAGGAACGGTCTGCTTCTTCTCGGTGTTGGTACTCCGGAACGTATGTAGAACCCACTTTCAGGCCCTGCCTACCATGATGCGAGATTTCTACTATGACCTCAGCGATCGTGGTGTCCTAACGTTGAATGGGGCGGTGCAGGACGACCCGTGGTTTTTGGACTTCTTTTTCCGACGCCTAGCACCAACCGCTAATCCTGAGTATCCAGAGTATCCATTTGTCTGCAGATGTGGCGATGAGATGAACTATCTGCGTCCGGCAGATACTCCAATCGTCTACACCGGATTCGACGGGTCACGTCTATTCTACGGCTATTCGCTTTCCACTCCGTTCTATCCGGAACGTTTGTCGCATTCAGAAGACGGAGTCCTATACCATTGGTCGCCAATCGGTGAGAGGGGGCGGATTGTTCCCCACGTTGCCACGGAAATCGCACGTCACATTGAACCATGGGGCCCCTTCTATGCCTACCTAGGTGATAATGGACGAGAACGTGTACCGTTGATGCCTTTGCACTTGTCAGATTCGATTGAGATCATTCGGCCAAAACGCGATAATCATTGTGTTGGATGTGGTGTAGCCAATCCGTTCTCCTTGAGACTTTCCTTTGTGCGGGACGTAAAGGATGGAGTCTTGCATACATGGCTACGTCCGGACGAACGTATGCATGGATCGATGGGAACAACGCATGGCGGCTTCGTTTCCTTGTTGCTAGACGAAACAATGGGAAAAGCCCTGAGCTCAGTTGGGATTCGCGCACCCACAGCTCGTTTAGCAGTGAACTTCCGTAGGCCGATGCTTCTGGGGGAAGAATACGAGGTCAAGTCTTGGATCGGTTCCCAACAAGGACGCAAGAAATACGTCTTCGGAGAGATACGAGCAACGGCTGACTCCGCTCATGTTGTTGCCGATGCCGAGGCACTCTTCCTCGAGGTGAAATCCCCCGAAGGCGAATGAACAACCAACCAAACGTTCTGCTTTTCAGCGTCATACTCGGCGCTGTTTTTATACTGCTCGATGTCTATGTCCTCGGACATTGGACTGTCTATGTGCGTCGGAAAGGAATGAACCCCGGATGGCACCGTTCGATGTGGATCATTGCCTTTGTGATGTTGGTACTCTACGCATTTGCCGTGAGCCGTCGCAATTTCTTTCGCTTAGATGGTCTCGACGTTATCCTGCTGGGTATTTCAACATTCTGGTACCTGCCAAAGCTCGGTATCGCACCCGTCCTGCTTGTTCGCGACATCATGCGCGGATTTGCCCGTCTCTTTCGCCCCCGCCACCCCGAGCGTAGGAGCGAGGCCACGCCTCGCCCGGAGCAAGAGGCCACGCCTCGCCCGGAGCAAGAAGCCACGCCTGGCCCGGAGCAAGAGGCCACGCCTCGCACGGAGCAAGAGGCGGACCCCGCTCGCCGAAAATTCCTCGCGAACTCTGCATGGTCGCTTTCAGCTGTACCGTACGTAATGGTCGGCAACGGTATGTGGCGCACGATCTATGATTTTCAAACGATCCAAGTTGACCTCAACATCCGTAAGCTTCCACGTGCATTTGATGGAATGCGAATAGCTCAGATCTCTGACATTCACGCAGGATCATTCCCGGATCATCGTCCATTTCAAGAAGTTCGTCGGATCCTTGATGTACTCAAGCCTGATGCCATTGTTATCACTGGAGACTTTGTAAACGCAAAGCCCATGGAGATGTCGGTGATCGCACGGGAACTTGCGCAGCTCAAAGCCCCATACGGTGTGTTTGCTTCGTTAGGTAACCACGATCACTACAATACGCCACAAGAACATGCAGAACTTGTAAAGACGATCCGCGGTCTTGGCGTTGATCTGCTTGTAAATGAGAATCGACGGATCGTGGATGGTGGCTCTTCCCTGATCATCGCCGGAACAGATAACAGCGGGTTCAAACAATCGTTTGGGAAGATCGATAGGGCGTTGTTCGGTGTTATGGACGACGAAGCAACCATTCTTCTGGCTCACGATCCAACGTATTGGGATAAGGAGATCGTTGGTGCCACCAACGTTGATGTGATGTTAGCCGGACATACACATGGTGGACAATTTGGTGTGCAGCTACTTGGATTTGAATGGAGTCCGGCACAGTATGTGTACAAACAATGGGCTGGACTGTATGGTGCCGGAGAACAACTCCTCTACGTAAACCGAGGAATTGGCACCGTAGGGCCACCACTTCGTATTGGAATCCCGCCAGAAGTAACGCTCTTCACATTGCGCGCAGCATCAGTAGCAGACGGACTAACCTGAAACGCTGATCCGTATCATTGCACAACCGTTCATACACTTGGGCAATGATAATGCGCACACTTATGATTCTCTGTTTCGTGGGACTAACCACCATTACGATTCATGCCCAAAATCTTTTTGAATTCGGCGTGAAGACAGGCGTCAACCACGCCTTCCCAAATAGCCTCTCGAATGGAATAGAAAGTGAAGACAACTTTGGTTGGCAGGCCGGGGCTTTCGTCCAATTTGGCGTTTTCGATATGCTGGCTCTTGCTACAGAACTGACGGTTGACATACGTTCGTTCACCATGATTCAAGGCGAAGAACGCCTCGACGTAAACACGACGTCGCTCAACATTCCTGTCCTCCTACGCATTGGACTTCCACTGAAGCTCATGCTAGAGCTTGGACCTCAATACACACACTTCTTGAGCACAGATAATTCCACCAGCACGGATGGACAAGGGTTCGCAGCACTTGGTCTGATATGGAAACCCGCGTTTGGTTTGCAATTCGATATTCGTTTTCTTCGTGGACTCACATCCATTTCAACACCGATGGATGGAGATGTTAACGTGAACGTCTCGCAGTTCTCAATTGGCTATCAGTTTTAGGATAAGGGGCTTATCATGGCATCAGATGATGAACCGATGAAGGTGTCGATCCAGCAACGTAATCCATATGTGTTTACGTGGCAGATGCTTGTTTTCTTGCTTACGATTGCTGTAGGATTTGCTGCAATTGAGATTGCTGGGCGGCATGTATTCACTCTAGATTCTCACTCACCGCGTAGTACCAACTTCCTCGTGTTAATGGTAGGGCCAATGAGTCTGTTCGGACCTAAGCTGAAGTCAATTCGAACATTCTTCTCAATGTTCGGAGTTTACATGTTGGCTGGTATAGTATGTTATGCAATTGTCCAGGTGATGTTCATGGTACTTGTTGGTGTAGAACCGATCTATCTGAAGCGATTCCTTGTATACCTGCCAGTTTCTCCGTTGATGTTACTCGTTATTCCGCAGTTCGTTGCCAAGTTGCATCCACCAGCCGTGTTTCAAAAGAGCACGCTGAAACCTGTGACAATCGCATCGGGCATGATCGCGATGGCGGGAATTTTAGCCGGTGGTGACTGGCTCTTTGATGTTTTGACCCAAGCTGGCAATTAGCTTCTTTTTAGATACTGCGTTGCAGATTCCACGAGCAGAGCCGCACCGGTAATCATGGCTTCTTCTTCAGGTGCGAATCGCGGGTTGTGAAGTCCGGGCATTGTTTCGAGAGATGCAGGTCTTCCGCCAAGCATCCAAAAACAAGCGGGCATATGTTCTGTATAGAACGAGAAGTCCTCGGCCCACATCTTCGGTTCGAAGTCCGAGATCTTAGAAGCGTCGAGAATCGTAGAGGCAACAGATCTTGCGAATTCAACAGCGTTGGCATCATTCACGAGAGGCGGATAACCTTTGTGAATGTCAATCGATCCTTCGCATCCGTGTAGCGCGCAATACAGACGAGTTTGTTCTTCGAGGTATGCCCAAGCATCCTTCCGCCATTGTGCATCGAAGGATCGAAGCGTTCCCTTCATTTCTACAACGTCTGGAATGATGTTTGTTGCAGATCCGCCATGAATGCTTGTAATGGTCATCACACCGGGCAAGAGAGGATTGCGATTCTTGGTGACGAGTGATTGAAGATGCTGCACCAGACCAGTTGCGGCCATAATCGGGTCCTTGCCCTTATGAGGTTGGGCAGCATGAGCACCAAACCCTTTGATCGTCCAATACAGCTCATCAGCAGACGCCATCATTGGTCCGGCAACAAACGATACCTCTCCAAAGGGGGCGTCAGGGTTGATATGCTGACCAAAGATGATCTCGGGTGTTGGATTCTGCAGAGCCCCTTGCTCTATCATGATGCTTGCACCACCGGGCGTCTTTTCCTCACCAGGTTGGAAGAGGAGCTTGACAACGCCATTGAGGTTGGATTCGTTGGCCTTGAGAACTTGAGCTGCGGTGAGCAGCATGGTAGTGTGGGTGTCGTGACCGCAGGCATGCATCACGCCGGGGTTCTGAGAGGCGTACGCAAGGCCTGTTTCCTCAGTGATCGGCAAGGCGTCGATATCGGCTCGTAGGGCAACACAACGCTGTCCGCTACCGATGTGGGCTACGATGCCGGTTGTTGCAATAGTGGAATGCTCGATGCCCATCTGTGAAAGTTGCTGCGAGATGAACTTTGATGTTTCAAACTCTTTGAACGACAGTTCGGGGTGCTGATGGATGTAACGACGGGTCTCCACCATCTGAGGGTAGAGTGTTCGTACGTGTTCAAGCGTTGTCATATCGTGCGTCTCCTTCAAGCGTAAGTCCGGTAATCGTTGTACCGTTATGTTCAATGTGTACCATCAGTGGACGTCCGCTCGGTGGCATGAAGTGAACGGAATCACTCACTCTGCGTTGAATCCATAGTGCTACGGCAGCGCTGAGTGCTCCCGTGCCACACGCACCGGTGATGGCCTCAACTCCACGTTCGAACGTAGAGATGCCGGCAGTTCCGTCTCGACGGAGGTCTACCATGTTCACATTAACGCCTCGTGGGAATTCCGCGTGAAATCTGAGCGTTTGCACGATGGGCCGTGACTCATCACGCGGTCCATCTATTACAACATGGTCCGAGTTCACATTTACATAGGTCACAACCTGATCTACACCTTGTAGTTCACCACGAGCGAATGATCGTACGTCATTCGGTGCGGAGAAGTGAATGCGAATGAGGTCATCGCCAAGGACGTCGGCTGTGTATGGGGCTCCATTCAGCGTAAAGGATATGGTGGAGGCTCCATCAACGCCATGATCCACGGCAAAGCGGACAATGCAACGTGAACCATTGCCACACATCATGCCATGAGATCCATCGGGATTGTAATAGTCGGCCGCAAAATCATGAGCACCGGCGGATCGAAGAACGAGAACACCTTCAATATCAGCTCCATCGCTGCGTGGATTATCTGCCAGTGCATCGAGTACGTCGTTGGCAGAAAGCTCGGGGCTAGCCTCTGCCCTTCCATCAGCAACAAGAAAGGTGTTTCCCGCGCCGCTCATGTGGTGGTAGATCATGCGTTCACTGTGGCAAGAATGCCCACGAGTTCGTTGTGAATGTGTCCATTTGTAGCAACGATGCTGTTGTGACCTAGGTGGAATGCTTCGCCATCGTAGTGCGACACCATTCCGCCGGCCTCTTGAACCATCAAGACACCAGCTGCCATATCCCAGGCGTGTAGTGCCACTTCCCAATATCCGTCAAACCTACCGGCAGCAGTGTAAGCAAGGTCGAGTGCCGCACTGCCGAGTCGGCGAACAGGGAGCCCCTTGCGAATGATCGTTGAAAATTGTTCGATGCACTGACGGGGATTTTCGTTGACGTTGTAGGGGAAGCCCGTGACGAGGATGGAGTCGGCCACCGAGGTTGTTGTTGATACCTGAAGCTTGGTGCCGTTGAGAAAAGCGCCACCACCTGCGATAGCTGTAAATGTCTCGTTAAGCATTGGATTATGGATCACACCGCACACAGGAACGCCATTCAGCGTTGCGGCGATGGAAACACAAAAGATCGGAATGCCGTGAGCAAAGTTAACTGTGCCATCAAGAGGGTCGATCACCCATGTAAGCGTGCCATTGGAATCAGAGAGGCCGCTCTCTTCTGCAAGGAAGCCGGCATCGGGAGTTGCTACTCGAAGCATCGAAATGATCTTTTCTTCGCAGCGAAGGTCGAATTCGGTTACAAGGTTGTGTCTGCCTTCTTTGGATCTCGATGTGAAGGTGGTGCCAAAGCCGGAGTGGAGAATATCTCCTGCAGCGCGTGCTGCATCGGTCGCAGATCGAAGGAGAAATGTAGTGTCCATGCGGAGGATCCCTATCCGAGGAAGGTGTTGGCTTCCGAGCGAATAGCGGACGCGAGGTAGTGGAGCCGAACGTTGGAAGTAGCATCTGCAAGGGGCAGATAACGTTCGAGGGTATTTGAAATGTAGACGATTGGATTGCGCTTGAGATTGAACGATAGACACCGAATGTTGTCGAGCCGAGCAGAGAGTTTGATAAGCAAACAATCTTCACTGGCTACGCGTAATCTATCGGCATGGGCAACATCAACGGCATCCGGGTCTATGCGTGCCTTGGCGAGGTCCTTGGTTAGCATGTCCACAACATAGGCCACATAGGATCCAAAGTTATACTCAAGCACGCCCTTAGTGACCGTTTCAGAATCCTCTAAGACGTCATGGAGTAACGCGGAGATGATCAGATCGGTGTCAAAAGCATGGAGCTCTTCCATGATGATCCGTGCCGTACGAGCGCTATGGTAGAAATAGGGCGTGCCATCGTTGCGAACTTGGTGAGCGTGAACATTTTGCGCCATCTCATAGGCATCCAGCACCTTGGGGATCGAGATTGGATCACCCTGACGATGCAAGCGTTCCTCCAGCTCCTCTACACTGAGGAACCGATTGTTGTATTGCGGATTGGATGAGTCTCTGAAGTTCTCCATGAGGCATCAAGTTACATCAACGTCGGTTGCGAGGGCGGGGTTGAACAGGTGTTCGCATAAGTTCTTTTGCGCCGGAAATGGAAACATCGGTAACCTCTGTACCACTCAAGAGCCGTGCGATCTCTACGAGTGCCTGCTCATGCTCAATGGATTCTGCCGTTACGGTTGTGGATCCGTCTGCCTCAGACTTCGTTACCTTCACAAAATGATCCGACAACGAAGCAATCTGGGCCAAATGGGTGATACAAAGGATCTGTTGCTCACGCGCAAGATCGGTCATCACTTCGCCAACAGTGCGAGCAACTCGACCACTGATTCCAGTGTCGATCTCGTCAAAGACCATCGTTCCCATCCTACCATGCTGGGCCAACGCACGTTTGATCCCCAACATCACGCGGGAAAGTTCTCCGCCAGATGCCACCTTTGAGAGGGGGCGCAGTGGTTCGCCGGCATTACTTGTGAAGGTGAACTCAATGCGGTCTGCTCCATGTGGACCAAGCTCGTCGGCATCAATCTGAATGTGAAATGAGGCTGACGCCATTCCCATCTCGGCGAGAGCAGCAGTAATCGATGCAGAAAGAGCCGGTGCGGCCTTCAATCTGAGCTTGCCAATACGTTTGGCCACCTCGTCAGCTAGCGTACGAGAGGTTGACACTTGAGCCTCAGCGTCCAACACTACAGCATCAAGATTCTCCAACATATCCAGTTCTGCCGACGTTCGCTCCTGTTCTTGAATTGCAGCATCGAGAGAACCGTATTTGCGAACCAACCTTTGAAGGAGGACCTGACGTTGACGTAGCTCTTCGAGCCGTTCAGGGGAAAAGTCCTCATGCTCGGCCATCGGGGCAACCGTGGCGGCGGCTTCTTTGCACGTGACCAGAGCCCCCTCAATATCATCGAGAGTGGAATGTAGGTCTGTGTTGAATGGAAGAAGATTGCGCAGTGCTTCGCGCGCTTGCTGAAGAAGATCGTAGGCCGACGTATCTCCGGCGTAGAGCACATCGCGCACTGTGGACGCAAGTACGATGACCTGTTCGCTCGACTCAGCGCGTAGTAGGTCGGCAGCAATCTGTACATCTTCATCGAGAGCTGGGTCAATCGCTGCGATCTCATCATGAATGAAAACGAGCCTCGCACGGTCTGCATCGGCCGTACGTGCACGTGCAGAGACATCGGCAAGCCGAGCCTTTGCGGCCGTGAGAAGGTCCCATGCCCGGGTCATCTCTGCAGTGATTTCTTGGGTAAGTGCGAATGCATCCAAGACGTCGCGGTGACGTGTGGCATTGAGCAGGCCATGTGTATCATGCTGGCCGTGGAAGTCTATCAAGAGTGAGGCCAATTCGCGAACAGTTGCCACCTGGGCTGGGGTGTCATTTACAAAGCACCGAGATGTACCCGAGGCTGAGAGCTCGCGTCGTAGGACTAGATCTTCAGAGTCCCACAAAAGATCGTTCTCTACGAGCAAGGCTCGTACTGCAGGGAGTGCTGAGGTGTCAAAGGTTGCTTCAACAATGGCCTTCTTGGCCCCTATGCGCAGTGAGTCCGCAGACATCCTCTCGCCCAGAGCTGCAGCCAGAGCATCGATGATGATCGATTTCCCGGCACCGGTCTCACCAAGAAGCACCGTCATTCCCGCGTCGATCTCAAGATCGATCGCATCAATGAGGGCAAAGGAGCGGATAGTTAAACGACGAAGCATGGTCAGCGCGGACGGAGGTAGATCACAATCGTGTCAATCGCGCTTGAAAGAGTTTGTACGCACCATAGACCGTCGCAGCAAAAGCTACGAGGGCAAGCAGTGGGTGTACTTCCTGACCGATCACCACGATGCTGATCGTGATGAGATAGGTACAGACAACAAGCACAACGATCCAGATGGCCGCCATAGGTTTTACGATGGAGAGGAGGTGGGTGGTGCGTCGGCGGTCATGAATTTCTGATACCGCGACATGAACAAGGGCAATTTATCGGAAGCTACTCGCACGGACAAACGAATATCGGTGTCAGTGTCTTCCCGATGGAGAACTTCAACGTCTTCATAGATCCGTGCAACGGCCTTCATGTCTTCATACGGTATGTGCACGGTACGCATAATGGCCGACTCTTCGAACGTTTCTTGCATACGCTGGAGAAGTCTGCTGATATTCAAACCTCGTTCTGCAGAGACAAACACACAGTTTGGCACGTCAGCCTCAGCATCATTGATCATGTGCGGGTCATCGATAAGGTCGATCTTATTGAAGACCACGATCTGCGGCGTATCGGCTGCCCCCAAGGTTTTCAAGGTCTCATCAACCACAGCCATGTGGTCTCGATAGTGCGGATTGGAGAGATCAACAACATGCAGCAATACATCCGCTTCAAGTGTCTCTGCCAAGGTGGACCGGAATGATGCCACGAGTTGAGGGGGCAACTTTCTGATGAAGCCAACCGTGTCGGAGATCAGGGCACGTTGTCCGGACGGCATTTCAATGCTGCGAACCGTTGTATCAAGCGTCGCAAACAATCGGTCCTGTACGAATACATCTGCCTGCGTGATCTGTCGCATTAGCGAAGACTTGCCTGCATTTGTGTAGCCCACTAGGGCATAGCGCGGTAGACCTTCTCTGCCCTTACGTTGCACAAGACGCTGCGTGTCTATCTCGCGAAGTTTTTCTCGCAGTCGTTGCATGCGTGTGCGGTACATGCGACGGTCGGTCTCGATTTGAGTTTCGCCCGGCCCCTTGGTGCCAATGCCGCCGAATTGTTTCGACAGGTGTGTCCACATGCGGGTTAGGCGTGGTAGAAGGTACTCGAGTTGTGCCAATTCAACCTGAGTACGTGCTTCAACCGAACGTGCATGTGCAGCAAAGATGTCCAGGATCACGCCACTCCGGTCGAGCACCTTTACACCAAGTTCTTCCTCCAAATTGCGAACTTGAGCAGGGGAGAGCTCATCATCGAATACCACCATTTCAACCGGAGATTCAGTGATGATCTCTTTGAGTTCCTGTACCTTGCCTTTGCCGAGAGCTGTTGAAAGATCCGGTCGGTCACGCTCTTGCGTCAGCCGGCCAACAACGTTAGCACCGGCAGTGTCGAGCAGGAGAACCAGCTCGTCGAGATGTTCCTTAACGACATCGGGATCTACACCCTTTTTCGTTACGGCAACTATGTAAGCCCGCTCTCGCGGTAAAAGACCAACGTCGTGCACAAGACCTCGTAGGGAAGAACAGACAGCGAAATTACAATGCAGCGGATGCTTCACCGCCTTGACCGTAGATTTGATGTTCATGCAGTACCTCTCAGCACTCCTCTTATGTGTGGTCCTCCTCTCGCAACAGACGTTGCCACAGGACGGCCCCCAGTTGCCAATTGTCCTCCAGCATGCAGATTCCATCGTTGGGTCAGGTCCCATGGAGTCCGGCATCCGCGAGTTCTTGGGTAATGTGCGTTTTACCCAGGGAAACGTGACAGTTACATGTGACCGGGCTGTGCACAACGTTGGATCTAACCGTGCCGACCTCTATGGTAGAGTTATAGTTAAACAAGGGGCCGCAACCATTTTTGCCCCCTTTATCACCTATGATGGCAATACATACCAGGCCGATGCCACACGCGGAATCAAGGTAGTGGAGGGGGCTAGCACAATCACGTCACGTAAGGGGTACTATTCAACACAAACCCATATCACCACCTTTATAGATAGTGTAGTTGCAGTAGATGATTCCGTGCGGATTTGGGCAGATACCTTGGTTTACGATCGGAATGCGGACACCTCGGTAGCTCATGGTCGGGTTGTTGTGAGTGACTCCAGTGGAAATGCATGGCTTACGGGCGACCATGCCTATAGAAACCCAGGTTCTCAACGGCTTCAGATCAACGGTAATGCTGCGGCGTGGCAATGGGACCCTCATGGTGATCCAGATACTATGTACGTAGCTGCTGATACCCTCCTGATGACCAAGGATAAGGGGCTCAATCGATATGAGGCATTATCCGGCGTCCGATTGGTCCGAGGCGCAGTGTCTGCACGGTCCGATTCTATGGTCTACGTTCCAGAACCGGGGAGAATAGACCTGCTCGGACATCCTATCCTGTGGTCAGACTCCATGCTTATTGTTGCCGATACCATCGTAGCCGATGTACCGGAACGGACCCTCACGACTTTGACCGGACGCACAAAAGCAATCCTCGTAAGCCGAACAGACACATTGTATCCTGACAGATTCGATCAGATAGGGGGCGATGTAGTGGTCCTGAGTATCGAGCAGGACACGGTACGCCAGTTATCTGCCATTGGTAACGCTCAAAGCATCACCTTTAGAACCGAAGAGGAGCGTCCAGAGGGACTCGCAAAGGCCGCAGCAGACACGATCAGAGCCAATTTCGAGGCTGGACAGCTCAGTGACGTGTATTGGTTGGGAGGAATCGAGGGTGAGCACCACCCTGAACCCGTTGTAGCTGGACGTGCCGAAACCTACCGCCTACCCGGATTTCTTTGGCGTGATGACCGCCCGGTGATGGTAAGCCCCATACTGCCCTTTGGACAAAAGCCTGCATCGGCCGGCAATCCGTAACGAAATTCATCTGAGAGAGTTAACATGCTGAAGGCGTAAAGGGTAGTTCACCGGGAAGAAGGGAAGCTTGTTGCCAATTCGTTCCGTCATCCTCATCGTGTTAAGTATGTGCAGCACCATGATGGTTGTTGCACAGGTGGAACGTGTGTTACCCCGACGAAGCTCCTCATCACTTGAAGGCACAAGCTTTGTTGTTGGTTTTATGGCCAACGATATCCTTGAGGAAGGGGGCGACCCACGGATTGAGATCTATATCTCATCTCAGTTTGACGCAAAAGTCACAATCTCCTCCGGGGTGATCGGCTCATACGATGTATTTGTAGCTGCAAATACTGTTCGCAGAGAGACAGTTATACCTTTTCACGTTGTGAACGTATCTGAGCGAGCGTATAATCGGGGTGTCTTCGTTGAATCGGACGTTCCGGTTGTGGTTTATACGTTGAGCACCTTTTCATACTCTACGGACACCTATACGGCAATTCCGATCAGACACCTGGGCACATCGTATTACACCGTGAACCGTCCCACAGATTGGTACGATCCGCGTGATCCTCCAGATCCTAAACACGCGATTCCACGAGTTGGTGAGTTCATGATCATTGCCACAGAAGACAACACACTCGTAGACATTACACCCACTGTTGAAACTCGGGCAGGAAAGCCAGCCGGAGTTTCTCATCAGATCATGCTGAGTCGTGGCGACTGCTACTTGGTCCAGGCAAAGCCAACTCGATTTGGCGGCGATGATCTCTCAGGCTCGCATGTATCATCAAACGTTCCCATTGCCTTGCTATCTGGGCATATGCGTAGTAGTATCCCCTTGGACTCTGTGTATTCAAAGGATCATTTGGTGGAGCAATTGCCCCCCGTAAACCTGTGGGGTAGGTCGTATGCCACAGCGCGATTTGCAAGCACGATAAATCCTGATGTGTTCCGCATCATGGCGTCTACACCATTTCAGCGCATTGACCTAGTGACTGCTGGCGATACGACACGTTTCTTCATGACAGAACCCGGACAGTGGCTAGACACAACGTTGAATGAACCGGCATACTGGACGAGCACGGAACCGTTCTTCCTTGTGCAGTTCATGGCAAGCTCAGGACCAAACGCATTGTATGCTGACCCTGCAATGGTGGTGATCCCCCCGATCGAGCAATATGTGAGCTCCTCCTTGTTTCAGTTTCCCAGAATGGTGGTGACCAACGTCTGGAATGAACACCGATACTTTGTGAATGTAATCGCTGAGAGGCGCGCGATCACTTCTCTCAAGATTGATACAACCTACGTGATGAATATCACGCCCGAGATTGCTACCCAGCGTATTCCTGGCACTACTCTCCATTGGTCAGCTCTTGCATTACCCGCAGGCTCGCATACAATGAGTGCCGACACTGGCAATTTTGCATGTGTGATGTATGGCATTACTGCTGCTGACTCCTACGCGAACATGGTGGGTGTGGCCTATGAGCCCCCTCCATCTGATGACAGGAATCCACCGAGATACAATTTCCTCAATGACTGTGGTGTGATCAGCGGAACGATTTCTGATATATCAATCGATACAGTGGAGCTCACCGAAGTGCAGGTGATCACTCCACGAACGTTTAACTATCGATGGCAGGTATCGCAGCCGTTGGACAGTACCGGAGTTGTTGAGTTTGATGCTGATGTACGGGACCTGTGGAAGGATGCCCAGATCGTAATCCATTCCTATGACCGAGACGGGAATGGTAGGGAATATCTCTACAAATACGACGCACCTAACGTTGGCGTTCCTAAGGAGGTAGTGATCAAGGTAGACGTTGTGGAAGTGTGCACAACGGCAGTGCTCTACAACAAGGACTCTACACCTGTCCACATTGCTGGGATTAGGATAGCCGGAGATAGGCGCATCACTCTCGGACCGGGTCAAGATCTCGATACCATTCTTGCTGCAGGTGATTCACTCACAGTTGTTGTCTGCCTTACTCCAACCAAGGACACCTCGTCAGCCACGAGCTGGATGATCATTGAATACCCCTGCAAACTCATCCGTCAGATTATCGTCCGAAGTGTTAAGGATCAATCGGTTTCGGCCGGATCAATCGACTTTGGAAACGTGCGTGTGGGAGACACCGCTTGTGGCCGCGTACCTATTGTGAATGATGGTAAACTGCCCGTTGAAGTTCGATCGTTGATCTCGCCACAAATGCGCAGAGGATTTTCCGTCAACCTTACAGCTCTCGGACTTCCACGATACCTAGAACCCGGGGATACAATCTGGGTAGAAGTGTGTTTTACCCCAGACAGTCTCGGTTCGTATACACGTGTAGATACCGTTCATTCGACACCGGAATTCGGTGCACTCACTACGTATTCAGGCAAGGGAGTCCGTCCTCGTCTCTCACCGGTTGTAGTAGATTGGGGACCTCGTCGGTTAGGAACTCGAAACGATACATTAATCGTCCTAAGAAACACGGGCGATGGTTGGTGTGTAGTACAAGTACCCTCGACAACAATAGACACGACAGCATTTGGCATTCAAGGGTCGATCGTGGCGGGTATGCGCCTCGATCCGACCGATTCCGTGATTGTGAACCTGTCCTTTATGCCGGTAGAAAGGGGCTTCTTGGAACGCAACCTTCGGGTGGACATTGATTGGCAGCGCCATGAACCGGTTGAGATAACGCTTCGTGGGATAGGAACAATGCCCGACGTGGTCGTACAGGATATTGATATGGGCAATGTTGTAGTAGACAGCACACGAGACAGCATCGTTGGGCTTCTTGAAACTGGGTCGCAGAATGGCAATGAGCCCCTTACCATCTCCGCTGTTCGAGTAACCGGACAGGATGCTTCGTCATTCCAAGTCCCCGCGGAACTTCTGGTACTCAACGGACTTGGCGCTGTAGATTCACTTGTGGGTCTGGTCTTCTTCACTCCACGCCGTTTAGGCAGGAATGAGTGCCGAATTGAGATTGATCACGACGCGATGCCGGCCGGAGCAAGAACTACATCAGCCTTCCTTATCTACGGGAATGGCATTCAACCTCAGAATGCCAACGTGAGATTGAATCTCGACGTAGCAGCCATCGTAGGCGCTTGTACGAACGTTCCCGTCATCGTAACTGTGAGCAATACCGGTGATGGCCCTATGCGGATCGACACACTCGTTTTGGAGGGGGCAGACAGCACATACAACCTACTTCCGAGCGGTCTACGCTTTGTGTTGGATGCCTTCAGTACGATGCAGATCGACACTGCGATGCAATTTGACCGGAATAGCTCAACAACCGTCAGGGTACGGATGGTGGACAGTGCAGGGGGAGTCCAGCTGGCATCTTCAGTTGTGGTGCCGGAAATTCCATCGGGAGACGTAGAAATCTCGGTTAACGCCTCAGCCCCCTACCTCACGGGTCCGGTGAGTCTCAACATTCTAGCGACCATGGCAGTTGGACAGGATGACACAACTCAGCCAGAGATCGTTATCACTGTTGATGATGACCGGTTTTTAGTCGACACAACACTCAATATTCTGGCGACGATCTCAGACGCAGACGTTTCCGGTGTATCCGTTCCAGTAGACGTGCAGCTTACGTCGACCTCCGCCGTATGCAGGCCAAGAATGAAGACTCGTGGGGCGTGGACGGTGGACTTTGACCTTCCCGGTACATTTTTGTGGAAGGACCCAATGCCATTTCCGATACTGGCCCAGGTAGGGGAAACACGTTGCTTTGATGGATCGCCGGTTGCAGTTGCGCAGGTGCAAGTTGCTCCATGTGGTGCAGTAGAACGGGTTGTAAGGCTTGGAGCCATCCCGCAACTCGGCGTAAATGTGCTTAGGCAGCCAACCTCAGATGTGATCGGAATTGAGCTCATAGCAAGTCATGACATGGATGTTTTGGTGGAATGTGAGAGTCTTGGTGGACAAAGATTTGTGCTCTCGGAACAATTCTCTTTGCAAAAGGGGATTCGGCATTGTAACTTTTCATGTTCCGGTTGGGCATCTGGTATCTATCGCTTGATATTCAGGCATGGAATCGGAGTAACGGATAGATTGATCATCATCGTCAACTAGGGTGCAGGATTATGAGGAGACTAGCTACCGCCTTCGTCGTGGTTTTTCTTGCAGCGACGGGGAGCATGGTTGCACAACAGGAGCTTGGTGCTCGTTCTAATCCGCTTGTGCCGGAAAAGAGCGCACCACGCATCTACGTGGGCCCTGTGGTCGGATATAACAGATCGCTTCAGTCTTCCGGATTCCAATCCGTAGCTGGAGACGTTCTTTGTCCGGATTTCACCGAAGGTACCGGCAACGGTTATTATTTCGGTGGTTCCGTGGAATATCTGCTCGGAAAGCCTCGGGATTCAAAGTCCTCGCTCATTGCCCGGGTGGTGTATGAGTATATGCCTGCGTCGTATACAGAGCCAGGGGATCAGCTCCCATCGCTCAACAGTGACGGTGAGGTTGTGATGTCAACGGTGGAGCACACTGCAGACATTAAATACTCATTCCTCGATCTAGAGGTCATTTACAAGCTCAACTTGTTCAACTCGAACTTCGGCATCGTAGTGGGGCCAACAGTTGGTTTCGTTATGAATTCTGAGCGCGTTCAGCAGATGAATCTTGTTGAGCCCCTTAATGCGACATTTGACCCAACTTTCTGTCCAGATTGTGAATACACGAATAATGGACGGACGGTAATCACAGGTCGCGACGATATCCCAGATCACGCTACGCTCCGTATCGCTGTGAAAGCCGGTGTACAGTATGAAATGCCTCTTGGGCGACTCCTACTTGTGCCGTGTATCTATTACAACTTCGGTATCACCGAGGTTAGTCCGTCTGCGAACCTCCGCATCAACGCACTTCAGGCCGGATTCGATCTTCGTTTCGCCCTGTAAGTACACTGAAAACATGACATGACGAACGATGCCCGCCTCGGCGGGCATCTTCATTTTACCCAAGCACTGTGATGGAACAACTCTGGTCACCCTGGCGATCTTCCTACATCGCATCCACGGCTGAGCGATCAGCAGACGAATGTTTTTTGTGTGCAGCTGCGCTTGAGGTTGATGACCCTCAATCCACACTTGTGGTAGCTAGATTCCCGTCCACAATCGTTGTCCTCAATCGCTACCCATACAATGCTGGACACATGCTCGTAGCGCCGATAGATCATGTTGCGGGGCTTGCGTCACTGTCTACTGGCGCGGCACACGAAATGATGGACGTTACGCAGATTGCCTTGCGTGTCCTTGAGAAAGAACTCCATCCGCATGGAGTGAACGTTGGAGCAAACCTTGGAGCGGCAGCCGGAGCTGGAGTGCCTGGTCACCTCCACGTACACCTCGTGCCACGTTGGAATGGAGACACAAACTTTATGCCAGTGGTTGGAGAAGTGAAGGTAGTTTCCGAATCACTTATGGACATGTGGGCGAAGTTCTCAGCTGCGTTTCGCGAGGCTGTTTCGGTATGAGCGGCTTTGCTCCTCGCAAACAGTTCAGCCAGAACTTCCTTACTGACCCTCGCACGGCCGATAAGATCGTCCAATCACTAGATACCGTTGATGGCGATGTTGTGTTAGAAATAGGTCCAGGCACTGGCGTTCTTACGCAGCGGCTTCTTCGCACTCCGTCTGCAGCGATTTTAGCCGTTGACCTCGATCCACGTGCCATCGAACACCTACGGCAGCAACCATGGGCGCAGGATAAGAGGCTTGTTGTGCGCGAGGGAGACGCGTTGCGAATAGATCCTTCGTCCGAATGGCCAAATGTGTCGCGAGCACATCGTGCGATGATCGGCAATATCCCTTATTCGATCACAAGTGACCTTCTTTTCTGGGCGCTGGAGCATTATCGCAGTACATCTCGAGTAGTGATGATGATGCAGCGCGAAGTTGCGCGAAGGTGTGTTGCGCAACCAAGGACGAAGGAATACGGCGTTTTACGGGTTGCCACGTGGTTGTATAGTGATGCAAAGATCCTGTTCCATGTTCAACCTGGTTCATTCTTCCCTCGTCCAGATGTTACTTCGTCTGTAGTACGATTCCACCTTCGCGAACACCCTGCTGCCGATGTGGATCCTGCTGCATTCATGGCCTTTGTGCGAGCTGCATTTTCAATGCGTCGTAAGGTGATGAGTAATGCCCTACAAGACTGGGGACGTAGGATGAACATAGATGTGCGCACATGTGGGGTGATAGGCGGCTATGATCTAACGAAGTCGCGTGCTGAAGAACTCAGTCCTGAACACCTCGCCGAGCTCTATCGTTTACTCTTGCCTACAGCTAGGGATAGAGCGTAGTGAAAAGTTCGATTACCATTGAGGCACTTTCCGACCTGTACAAGAGTCTGCGCGGGAACATTCTGTCGCTCGATATCTATACCGGTGTGATGCTTCTGGTGTATAGTGTCTTGGCCTTGATCTTCTATCCATATGTGTCAATGGCGTCGAGTATTCTGTTTCAGAATCTCTTGATAGCGACAACAATAGTTGCATCGATCTTCTTGTATTCACTTACGGGTTCACGGGTCTTTGCCTTACTGCGTTATTTCTACATTGTACCGGTAATCTATATCATGTACGACCAAACGCATTTTTTTGTGCGCGTAGTGCATCCTGTGGATTACGACGATGTTCTGATCGTAGTAGACCGCATCATTTTTGGTACTGATCCAACAGTGTGGTTCTCAAGGTTCTCCTTTCCGGTCCTCACCGAGTACCTTCAGATCTGCTATTTCTTGTTCTATCTCATGCCGATCATGCAGGCCGTAGAGCTCTGGAGGAAGAACGAGATAAAAAGGCTGGAGTCATTTGCACGAGCCATGGCATTCTGCTACTTCATCTCCTATTTGCTTTATTTCGGGATGCCCGCAGTTGGTCCTCGGTTCACTCTCCACAATTTCTCTACAATCAACACAGACCTCCCCGGAGTATTTCTCACAAATATGTTGAGGGGGCTTATAGATGCCGGTGGGGGGATTACCTGGGGAGCGCTTGATCCCGTTGGAGTTGTAAACCGTGATTGTATGCCGAGCGGTCACACCATGCTTACACTCGTAAATATCGCCTTGGCATTCTCGAATCGCAGCAGATTCCGATGGTTCTTTGCCGTTGTTGGTGGAAGTCTCGTTGTATCAACGGTTTACCTCAGATATCATTATGGTGTTGACGTCCTCTTCGGTGCAGCTTTAATGCTCCTTACCCTTCCGTTGGAGCCGCTTGTTGACCGATTGGTCAGGCGTCACTTGGACGGTGGATAAGAAATATTTACGTACATGAAACCTTTTTGACACTTCTGTGTTGTTATCTATTAGCAGGCAAAACCTTAGGTGATAAACACCCTCTAAGACGATGAAGAATAGGGTGTTTGCACATATCGAATTCTCTGCTATATTAGAACATGCCACGCGTGTGCGTAGCTGTTTTGAATGTCAATCAATTCCCATTTTTTATACGCCAGGAGTAAGTCCATGAGACTTGTTTCCACCACGATGAAGACTGCGATCGCCGTCATGATGATGGTTGTCAGTGGTCTTGGGGTGATCTCGGCCCAAGTGACCGAGCGCCGTGGTACAATGGTTCTAACTGAGGGTCGCCGCTATGTTGTAGCGTTCCCACAAGTTTGGGCCAGTCCGACTGAGAAGCCGATGCCGCAGCCTATGCAGCTGCTCATCTCTTCGAAGACGAAGACGACCGTGCGCATCCAGACGCCGGCCGGCATCAATGATGCGGCCAAGATGGATAAGGAATACACTGTTGAGGCAAACAAGGTCCTCAAGGTTCCTATCTCCACTGCCTACATGAATGTAGAGTCGGAGACGCGCAAGGGTTATGGCATTATGGTTTCGTCCAAGAAGCCGATCTCGGTTTCGACGTACCAAGCCTGGCAGGGTAACGGTGAAATGGCTCGCCACCTTCCTGTAGAGGGATGGGGTAAGAACTACTACACTATGAACTTCTATCAGGATCGTTACGGCAATAGCTCAGGCTACAAGTATCGCCCGGGTCAGATCCTCGTCATTGCGGACAAGGACAATACAGTTCTTTCGTACACACCAACGGTTGATACCGAGGGTGGTATTGAATCGCCAAGTGTCCGCAAGGGTACCACACAGACGGTAACACTCGAAAAGGGTGAGACCTTCCTCATCAAAGCAAAGATCGACGAGCCGCTCAACAAGGAGTGGTCGACAGACCTTACGAGCACATGGATTCGCGCTAACAAGCCTGTTGGTGTAGTATCCGGTCACACGAAGGTTGCCATCATGCGTTATCCGGACGTACTTCCTCCAACGGGTATGTTCGCCGCAGAAGCTCACTTCGTACGTAATAACGTTCACGACGCTATGCTTCCGCTCGAGATGTCGGGAACAAAGTTCGTAACAACGCCATGTATGTACACACCAACACGTGTTGTTGGTCAAGCATCAATTGAATTTGGTATTGACGATGACCGTGGTGATGTTATCCGTGTTGTTGGTCTCGAAGACGGAACAACGGTTAAGGCAATGCGCCAAGATGGTTCGGGACTCCTTAACAAGTTCATCCTCAAGAAGGGCGAGACCCGTCTCGAAACTGCTCTTGAAGTTGCTACGTACTGGGAATCTGACAAGCCGATCCTCATGGGTCAATACGGCAAGTCCTACGCAAAGATCCTTCCTCCACTGATGGTAAGGGGCAAGGACGGCGAAGAAGCTCAAGGCCACCCGACTGTTGAGTCTGGTATGCCTATGCTCCAATACATTCCTTCGGTAGACCGTTGGGTTGAATACGGAGTGTTCCACGCCCCAGAAGGCATGGACAACTTCTTCAATATCGTCTTTAAGTCATCCGAGATCGGTAAGATCAAGGTTGATGGACGTTCACTCACGTCTGCCTTCGGTGGTGCCATGCGCCTACTCAAGGGCACTGACTATGCGTACATTCGCACGCCAATTGGTAGTGGTGATCACGTAGTAGAATCCACAGATGAGAAGGTACGTTGGGCTGCGTGGAACTATGGTTCTCTAGATGGTCTCCAACAAGGTCGTGCTTATGGCACACCGATCTCGATCGACATGACAATCCCTTGCGACGATTCACTTGCTGTAAATGAAGTGATCGCCTGTGGAGACGTTGAAGGTAAGGGCCAGATCCTTCCTGAAAACACAACATGTGGTTCGGTCTTCGCTGTTTATGCTGAAGACCTCAATAACTACGAACTCATCGTTGACGAAAACTTCAGCAGCGGTGACAAGACAGTTGATTTCCGTGTAATTGTTCTCGACAAGACCAAGGACGCAACAGCAACGATCAAGGTCGTTTCGCGCTCCGGCAAGTTTGTTGAAAAGACATACACATATATCGCCGACAAGATCAGCTGGACACCAACGAAGATCAACTTTGGTACTATTGCCTACAACACACCGGCATCAGCTACCTTCACGATCAAGAACGAAAAGACAGACCGTCCAGTATTGATCCGTAAGATCAAGGTTATTGCACAAGGCACTGTCTTTGCAGTAACTCCAGAAGGTCCGGTCAATATTGAAGCCGGCGGTTCACGTGAATTCACAGCCACGGCTACTATCCAAACAGCTCCTGAAGTTGTGGATACGGTGCTTGTTGAACTTGAATGTTATGATCAGAAGACTGTTGAACTTCGCGTTCGCGGCGAAGAGCCAAAGATCTACGTATCTGATGTAGACTGGGGAACAATCCCTGCAAGCTCACCTGGTGTAGAACGTACTGTTGAAATCCGTAATGGCAGCCGCGTTGCACTTGCCATCTCTGGTTACAATCAAACACTGATGCCTAAAGATGTAGCCAACGGTTACTTCTTTGACCCTAGAACGATGGATGGTCAAGAACTTGTTTCGGCCTTCCCGCTGGTTATCGCTCCAAACGACAAGTACGAGTTCAAGGTTAAGTATAGCCCTAAGGGTGAGATCGGCGTTCAGCATACGCAGAATGTACCGTTCTACTCAAATGCTAAGGAAGTTGACTCGATCGCAGTTCTCAATGGTAGAGGTAACAATGTGCAGCTTGCTGCATATGTGTCACCTTGGATCGAGCGCGTTATCGACGTGATCCAAACCAACCAGAACATCCAGCAGTACAATCAGCAAGTCAAGTTTGAGAACCTCGGTGCTCAAGCGGTGACCTACTTTGCTCCACAACTTCGTGGTCCGGATGCTGCCAACTTCAAGATTGTAGATAATGGCGATGCCGGTAGCTTCCCGATCCAACTTGTTGGTGGTGGTACAAACCAATCGCGTTATATCACAGTCGCCTTTGTTCCTACGGTACTTGCAAATCGTGCCGCAGAGCGTAACAACTACACAGCGGAACTCTTCTTCCCAACAACGTCATCCAATGGTGAGCAGACGGAAGTTGCTGTTACGCTTCAAGGTACAGCATGGCAGCCGCAGGTGAAGGGTGCTGATCTTGACTTCCCAGGTATCATGAATGTTGGTGATGCTGCTCAGGTTCTAGAGATCCCAATCTCTAATGAGCACTTCCTTGGTGAGTCCAATCCAACAACCGGTACTCAGGTTGGTACGTTCGATGTAATTGTAACGGGCATCACAATCACAGATGCGAACACCAAGTTCGAACTGCTCAATGCCCCAACAGTTGCAAATCCATGGATCATCAAGCCAGGTGATGCACCAATGATGCTCCAAGTTCGCTTTGACCCAACGGTGGCAGGCAACTTCAGCTCACCATATGTGATCAGCACGAACGTTGGTACACGTGGTCAAGCAGCATATGAGCCTTCATATAAGATCACAGCACGTGTTCAAGGTGGTGACTTCTCCGTAGAAGGTGCTACTGCAGATCAATATGTGTTCAACTCGAAGGATATGGTTGTTCGTGTTAAGCACACAGAGAACACAACAATCCGCTTCAACATTGCACAGCCATCAGGTCCTGATGCAGGTCGCTTCACTGTGACGGATCAGTACATCGATGTTCCACCAGGCGCGAACGGTGCAACCTTCAAGGTTACGTTCACACCTGACTTCGTAACCAAGCTCGCTGCCAATCAGTCCAACCTTGCTGATCCTTCGAATGAGTGGACGATCAAGGCAAAGACACAAGGCATTCTGTGGCGTACTGGACTCTTCTCAGCAGATATTGAGATCACAGATGATCGCAATTCAGCAAAGAAGCAGGTTGCAACAGTCACTGGTAACGGTCTCTTCCTTGAGACAACAGATCTTGTGAAGGACAACTACAATGTTGAGCCAGGCAAGTCCGTTCCAGTTGCAGTTGAACTGAACAACATCCCTGAGTCCCTCGATGCTGTTGGTATCACGGAACTCCGCGTGCGCCTTGCATACGATCCTAAACTTGTAAAGCCACGTATCGCTGTTGGTGATATCATCACAACGGGTACACAATCTGAAGGCTGGACTGTTCTGTCGGTATCGAAGAACGGTGCTCCAACAGATGCTTCGAACTCTCTGGAGATCGACATTGCCGATCAACGCGCAACGAAGTCCCCACTGCGTAACATCAACGTTCCAGTATTCATGGTTACATTCGATGCCTTCCTCGACAAGGGTCAAGCAGGTTCGTTTGCATCCCCACTGAACGTCTATGCATACACGGTAGACTTTGATAACTCTGGCGAGCGCGTAGACTATACGCTCTTCCGTGATATCCCTGGCAAGATCACTGTAACGCTTCCGTGTGCTACAACAACACGTCTCGTGTCGCTTGGCTCCGTGAAGTATGCAGTGAACCCAATGCGTCCAAATCCAGTGACAAATTCGGGTGTCATTAGCTACTCAGTTGGTCTTACAGCTGATACACGCATCGTACTCTACAACAGTAATGGTGAGGCAGTCCAAACTCTTCTCAGCGACAAGGTGCAAGCCGGTACGTATGAGATGACAGTAGACTTCTCAACACTCTCTGCTGGTACTTACTACTACCGTGTTGTTTCTGGTCCGTTCACATCTGAACTCCAGACCGTTTCGGTTGTCAAGTAAGCAGCAGTCGTCGTAAAGAACTATCACGGCCTCCTCTCGGTTTATCCGGGAGGAGGTCGTTGCTTTTATGGAGTATACATGATGCAGATCCTGCTTCTCATAATCACTCTTGTCGTAATTGGCGCGAGTACGCTCAAGGCTCAAGATCCGGGTTCAATCCCGTGGACTCCAAAGGATGCAGGCGACCTCGTTCCGGTCTCCATTGCTGTACCCCCCCGATATGCATCTATAGGGCTAAATCCAACTCAACACCAAATTTCCATTCCTCGCGGTTGGACTGCATCGGTCTTTTTTGCAGGATTCCCTCTCGATAAGGGGCGATTCATGTCTTGGGGACCAGATTCCGTTCTCTTCATAGCCAGCATGAATAGTTCCCGCATTCTGGCAATACCGGATCGAGATCGCGATGGTGTTGCTGATACGGTCATTGAAGCGGCTAGGGGATTCAGCACCGGACATGATGTGAGGTTCTTCCGCGATACCATGTACGTAGCGCAAGAGTCTGGCGTAGTGAAACTCTGGAGAAGTAATTCGTCGAGTTACGTCTATGATAATCGAAGCACGATTATCAATAAGGCAGAACAAGTAAATCAACTCGGTGGTAATCATCGCACTCGAACTCTTGTCGTTGATTCATTGAAGATCAAGCTTTATCTCAGCGTTGGCTCGCGTGGTAATGCAGATCGTGAAACCAATCGGGCTGTTATCGAAGAGTATGAATTTGATGGAAGTGGACGGAGAGTCTACGCTACGGGGATACGGAATGCGGTTGGTATGACGCTTCACCCTCGTACCGGAAAGTTGTGGGCTAACAACAATGGCAGTGATAATCAGGGAAACAATGTACCCCCGGAATGGGTTGACATTATTCGCGATGGTGGGTTCTATGGCTATCCGTTCGCCTATCATTTCCGTCGGTGGTATAATTTCACGGGAGACTATTCAGATATCCTCCCGATCACTTCTGTTGACACAGCCCGACTTGAGCTCATGATGCCGCCTGGGGCACTCGTAGATGCCCATTGCGCGCCTATGGCATTGGTATTCTCGGAATCGAATGCTCAACCGGATTATCGGAATGGCGCATTTATGGCCATGCGCGGTTCGTGGAATAGAAACCCAGCAAGTGGCGCAAAGGTCGTTTTCCTCAGGTTTGATAGCGACGAGGATACTATTGCCAATGCAGTGGTCGATTTCTGCACGGGCTTTATAGTGGACACAAACAACGTAACATCGCGTTGGGCTCGGCCTGTAGGACTGGCACTGTCTGCAGATGGAAGCGTCTTTATCTCACTGGACGAGGGTAAGCAGTGTATCCTGAAGATCTCACCACCAGCTACTACGTCCGTGAATGAGAGCTCCGGTGAGGCGGATTTCGAGCTCTATCCCAATCCAACACACGATACATTTGAGTGCACGATTCCTGGCAATGCCTCTAGCAT
>CALMZQ010000012.1 GCA_937870915.1 uncultured Ignavibacteria bacterium | reverse complement strand
CTTGAAACGAGCTACATGGTTAGTCAACGTGGTGTTGACTTGCAAGATCAAGCCGCCTTTGATGATGCTCTTTCCACAGTAACGATTCGCGCGGGTGTTTCCCTCGCCTTTGGTGAAGCGAAGTTTGACAACGACGTTGCAGCCATGGTTGCACCTACCACCACTAAATTCTTCCGCGTTACTCCGCCTGCAGATGGTATCTACTCCAAGCGCATTGAGCGTGCCGGATTCCCACTGCGTCCATTTGTTTTCATCGACAAGGGTGAAACCGAAGTTCCGAACCGCTACGTAAGTCTGAGCAGGAGCGAAACAGCAGACTTTGCATCGACCACAGGGCTTACGGCAGAAGATGTTGCCAATGTTGAAGAACGTCCGATTATTCAAAAGGATATCTACTACAACATCCTCAATGTTATGGGGTATCGTCTGAAGAATACACCAGGCTCGAGCATGGAACTGTATGCTTCTGATCCTGATGGCAAGGATGCACGCCCGTATGCCGAAGATGTAAAGAAGTACCTCGTTGAAACATGGGGCGTATCTCCTGATCAGCTCCCGATTGCCACAGGTGCACCACTTCCACCATCTGGAACTGCTCGTACACCAGCTGAAGATGTGCCATTCACCGTTGAAGAAAATCGTCGCGTGCAGCTTCGCAAGATGTCGCCGGACCGCATCGGTGCCCGAGTTGCCGTTGCAGTGAAGCGCGAAGCGGAAGAAGAAAACCAGGTCTATACGGAAATCACAACCAACGAGAACATCACCTCGTGGCAGGCTACGATCAGTGGCAATGGCCAGAAGCGCTCATTCGGACCATATACGGACCGTAGCGTGTATATGGATCCAACTGGACTCCTCTCCGTTAGCCAGCCATCGGGTCAGTTCACAATGGAAGTTGTTGCACGCACATCGGACGGACGGACGCTGAGCGATGTTGAGACGTTTACACTCTCCCGTTCCCTGCTTGAGGGTACCTCCACTCGATTCCGCCTCAACTTTGAATATGCTGAAGAAGATCCGGTTGGTCGTTCGCGTGACTACCTCACAAAGGAAGTTGCTCCTACCATTAAGAGTGGATCAAAGGTGTATATCTACGGACATACAGACAACCTTGGTAGGGACAACGTGAACCTTGATCTTTCAAGCTCACGTGCTAACGAAACCAAACAAATGCTTCAAGAAGCACTGAACGCACGTGGTATTAAGAACGTGAAGATCATCGCCAAGGGCATGGGCGAGCTCGATCCGCCGTTCTCCAATGACCTTCCTGAAGGTCGTATGTACAATCGTGCCGTTATCGTTGACGTGCTCCAATAAGGATCACTAAAACTGCCGTATCTTTAAGGCCCCGATGGCGTATGCCGTCGGGGCCTTTTTCATTCCGGATCTCCATGGCTCTCCTAGGACACGCATCTCGCTATATCATCTCATCAGCGGACCCTGTAGCCTCTCGCTCAGCGTGGGAAGACATCGGATTCGTTGACAATGGTAGCAGTGAAACAGTTGTTCGCCTTACAGACGGACAGATACTTCTTTCTCTTCTGCCAACAGAGCCGGCTCCACTTGCTCTTGCCTACTTTACTCCATCGCTTCAAAGTACCGGAGATAGACTCGTTGCCGCTGGCATTGAGATCAGCGGATCCAATGCAACCGGTTGGCATATGCATGGTCCGGGTCAGTTAGACTGGTGGATCCACCCTGCTACGCCGGCAACCGTTGAACAACGGAGCGGAGAGGGAAGCCCCTTACTTGGATATGTGGATGCAGTGGTTGTTCCGTGCGAAGACGTGCATACAGCTGCTGAGTGGGCACAATTGGTGGGCTACTTTATTGCAGACCAATGGGACAGCCCAATGCCACAGGTTGATCTCACAGACGGACTGGTGAATCTGTCGTTCCGCAAACAAGCGGCAGGAGCCCCTTTCTTTCACTACACCGCTGATATCGATGAAGAATGGGTGGAGGCGGCAACGGAAGCTGCCGGAGAGCGATTGAAGCTCCACCACGACGCAATGGGTCACGTTACTCTAGCGATATTTACGATGCCTGATGGTTGTACCATCATGGTGACTCCCGATGAATTCCCAACTGCCTAAACAGGAAAACGATGACTCCAGCTCTTGTTCTTTTTGATCTTGACGGTACACTCGTAGACTCACGTCCGGGGATTGTTCACTCCTTACGGCTGGCTCTCTCGGAAATGGGAGTTGTGGTTGAAGAGGATCATGACTTTACATGGTGTATCGGAGCATCACTCTGGAAGATCTTCGAACACTATATCGGTAACGCTGATCGAACCAAGGTTGAAGCCGCTGTTGCTCGCTATCGTCACATCTATCGTGATGGCCCAATGTTTGAATATGACGTTTATGATGGTGTTATCGAAACGCTGCAAACGTTGAAGTCCTCGAACATTCGTGTAGCTATTGCAACGGCCAAGGTTCACGAATATGCTCGCGAGATTATTGCTGTATCCAGATTCGCCCCCTACATCGATCATGTGTATGGCTCTGAGCTGGACGGACGGAATGTAGAAAAACGTGATCTCATCCATATGATCCTTCGAGAAGAGCGTCTGCAGTCGGACTCTGTAGTAATGGTAGGAGACAGACACCA
>CALMZQ010000011.1 GCA_937870915.1 uncultured Ignavibacteria bacterium | reverse complement strand
ATGGAGGAAAGTTACGGATATACTCAACGCCTCTGTGGTAATTTGGTCGCTACTATGAACACAAGATTGTTGACCATATGCCTCTTTGCTGTGTGTTGCTACACGGCTGATGCGCAATGTCTCTTCATTCCGTCTACATCAACGGAAGCTGGGATATTGTCCTATAACTTTTCAGGCGGGTCGTTTGAGAAGTATGGGTGTTCGCAGATTGACCCAACCTATTGGATATCAGGCAATGGGAAGTCTATTACCATCACCTTTGTAGAGCCAACATCCTACCCATCCTTGCGGGTGTGGGGGATGAACACGGACGATACAGCATCGATACTTGTGAATGGCGAGAGCTACCCTCTATCAGCATCAACTGGGTCATATGACAAGAAGGTGTTGTGCGGAGAATCACCAGGAACCGAAGGTGTCCAGTTTGTGAGCGGGATGCTCGTTGGCGCGAATAGCCCGAGTCTTGGAAACTACTCCTACCAGGATGTTCAACTGAAGGTTGAGCGTGTATCCACTATCACCCTCACCGGTCTGAATGGATCTGGTTGGGGCTTTGCCGGCGTGGTGGTGAATTGTCCTGTTCGAACGGAAGGTGAGCAACTAAAGAGTGAAATGGACCAAGTAAAGTAGGGGGTCTTGTATATTTGTGGTCATGGTGTCCCGCATTATCGCATCGCTGCTCCTCAATGCCTTCCTGCTGGTAGCAGGGGCATCGGCTATGCACGTGCATGCACGAGTGATCGGTGCGCCCACTGCCATTGAGACGAGTGCGGATCATGACGATGGCGGATGTTCCTTTTGCAATGTTGCGAAGGAGCGTATTGCCGTTGTAGATAACGTTGAAGAGTATACAACACTGTGTGTTGTTGAGAGCCACGATCCAGTCGTGGCCCGGATATTATCCGATAGAAGCCCGCTTGAAGCTGCGGGACGCGCCCCTCCGCGGGGCTGAGCACCTTTTCCCGTCGGGCTAAAGCCTGACGCTATTCGCACCTTTTCCCGTCGGGCTAAAGCCCGACGCTATTCGCACCTTTTCCCGTCGGGCTAAAGCCCGACGCCATTCGCACCTTTTCCCGTCGGGCTAAAGCCCGACGCCATGTATGTTTCCCCTCCTCCTCGTGTTCAGCATGCTGCTGGATGCACACGTCCATGGCGTTGTGCGAGACAGCAGCACTCGTCAGCCGCTGCATGGTGCAACCGTGCGGGTGGTGGGCTCAACACGTGGTGCACTTACGGACCGACTGGGCATGTTCCACCTGCATGATGTGGAGCAGGACTCTGTGACGCTTGATGTGACGTATGTGGGATACAAACGCGAGCGTGTGCGTGTAGGCGTAAGCGCATCGGATGACGTGCGTATTGAAGTGTTGCTCGCCCCCTCATCGCAACAACGCGGTGAGATTGTGGTGAAGGATTCCAAGCTGACGCAATCGGGACTCCCCACGCAGCGTGTGGATGTGCTCACGGTAGCAGAGATCGATGAACATCGTGGTCAAACATTTGCTGATGTGTTGACGCAGGTGCCGGGTGTTACGGTAGTACAGACCGGACCAAGTATCAGCAAGCCAATGATCCACGGAATGATGGGCTCGCGACTTGTCCTGCGGAATAATGGCATCGTCCAAGAAGGCCAACAATGGGGCTCAGAACACGCACCGGAAATCGATCCGTTTACTCCCTCGCGGATCTCGGTGGTAAAGGGTCCGGCCTCGGTGATGTACGGGCCGAATGCAATGGGCGGTGTGATCGACGTTGTGCCTCGCCCCTTACCGGAAACAGATGGACTCCACGGCGAGGGCTCAGTGAACCTCTTCTCAAATAATTGGCAGGGGGCTGGTGGGGCATTCATTGAGTCGAGGTCACTCGGTGATCTTCCCGTTGGCATACGCGCTCAAGGTGCATACCGTCGCGCCGGCGATGCAGCAACACCTAGCTACTATCTCACCAACACGGGGTTCGAAGAATGGAGCACGGGCGCAACTCTCAATGCCGGTGATGCTGATCTAGGAGTAACGGCCATGGGTTCGATCTTCAATACAACGCTTGGCATTTACAAGGGATCGCACATGGGCAATGCTGAGGATCTGAAGAATGCGATCGAACGTGGCGAGCCGGAGGTGACATATCCGTTTTCGTATGAGATCGGAAATCCTAGACAGGAGATCAACCATACGATGTTGTCTGTTGCGGGACGATTCCGCATATCTCCCGATGCGTTGTTGCGTTTGACGTACGGATGGCAACAGAATGACAGGAGTGAGTATGATGCGCACAATACAAGGTATGAATCCCTCGACTCCGCGCTTTCAACTGCATTGCAAAAGCCGGCGATGAATCTTCTCCTTACAACGTATTCGCTGGATGCGGCTGTAGACCACGAGCTCTTTAATGCAACACACGGCACGGCGGGTGTTAGCACACAACGCCAGGTCAATGATCGCAGTGGGACGGTGTATCTAGTGCCCGACTATATCTCGTGGGGCCTTGGTGGTTTTGTTTTCGAGTCGATGTCGTGGTCAACATTCACGCTCAGTGCAGGCGCTCGATACGATGTCCGCTGGCTCGATGTATCGCTCCAACAGCGTGGCAGCAACGTGCGCACAGAACAACACAAAACATTTGCCAGTGTAACAGCAAGTGTAGGGGGCTTATGGATCCCATCTGACGATTGGTCGGTGAACATGAACGTAGCAACGCATGGCGTCCACCCCCAGTAAAAGAACTCTACCCCAACCATGT
>CALMZQ010000010.1 GCA_937870915.1 uncultured Ignavibacteria bacterium | reverse complement strand
AACACGAGCCCTGCGTCTTCCGCATATGCGATTCCGCCCGAACCCGAGTTTGTACCATTGTTGAAATCCCACAGCACCTGCCCTACTCTCGGCAACGTCTGCGCCTGCAGTGAGCCCATTGTTAAGGCGACATTGGCAAGAGCAGCAATGAAGATCAGGTATAGGGGGCGAGGCATTGATGTATCAGTTCGGAGGTGGTACTAATGCAACCTACGTTGTAGCGAGCTTCTGGCCACCTTGACAATACCTTACATAACGTCATTCCGTCATAACCGTCTTTTCGTCATTTCGAGCGAAGCGAGCGGAGTCATTTCTTCTTGTCAGTGCCTTACCACAACCAGACTTGTATACATCATGCTCCCCTGTCGCACACGCACCACATACGTGCCCGAGGTGATGCTTGCCGACGAGAGGTCAACGGTGTGGGTGCCTGCATCTGCATGATCATCTTCAAGCGTGACAACAACCGCGCCGTGTACGTCTATCACATCCACGATCACATGTCCGGATTTTTCAAGCGTGTATTGGATGGTGGACATCGCATTTGTAGGATTGGGATAGACCGACGTGTGTTCTGCTTGCCCCCTATCATCGTCTACTGTTGACGTGGTGGGTACAAGGCTTTCTGCGCGAATCCCACCACCATTGGAGAAGCCGATGGTTAGTTTCGAATTGCTGGTTGAGCCAGCTCTTTCATTCTGGTATGAACCTATGTACGAACATGTGTCTGAAAGTCTATAGACTGGCACAGTGTCAGTGGTTGTATAAAAAATGCGAGCACGCCAGTCAAACGGGATTTTCTTTGAGTTGCGGATGCAGTAGAGACGACTGGCATCTCGTGACCAAACAGGACGCTCAAACTCATTGTACCCTGTAACACCATTGTCACCGCCAGAAAAGTCTCCATTGACTGACCAGACCACATTGCCCGTTTCGGTCTCAATCACCCGTGCACGCGGAATGGCTGTGGGGTATGGTGAGAAGCCTATTGCTAAACCGTACCCCGATGACATCACATAACGACCATCGCCGGAAATGGCAGGCCATCCATACTCTTGAGTGTGCTTGATGACAGGAGCGCCATCACCCAACGTAGCTATTGAAACACGGTTGCCGCACATAGCCGTGCCTATGCTACCACGCGAGACAAAAACCATATGCCGTTCAGCGTCATCGAAATCGCAGCGTGCCCATGCACCTCCGTCGAGAACGTACGAGGTATCCTGAAGCATGTCAAAGAGCCGTATCTGGAACTGGCCGGGGGCGGTGATGGACCTCGTCGTGTCAGGCGCAACAACATATCGGCCCATCGGCGAGACCTTGACACGCATATTTGTCCATTCATCTCTTCGCCCTACATACAGGTTGTCCTTGATGATCCTCTTAGAAGGATAGTCCATGATAACCGTTTTTGAGTTGCTTCCAATCGAGACTGTTAGGCACAGAACCTTGCCGTCTCGCGAGCAAGAGATATCTACCACATCACGCATTGGCCGTACATCAGGGTGTATGCGCCATTCTTCCGTGGATGTATAGATAGTGTCGAGGACTTCACCTGTAGCGCAACGCACAACAAGTACCCTTCCGGAGGCACCGGCAAACAAGAGCCCGGTATCTT
>CALMZQ010000009.1 GCA_937870915.1 uncultured Ignavibacteria bacterium | reverse complement strand
CACTATACAACTTCACTCATCTAAGGAGGTTGTTATGTCCGTTGTACATCTTCGCATCTATCAGGATGCAGTTGCCGTTGCCGGTGAGATCGCCGTCATGGTCGAATCATGGGCGCCGTTCCACCGAGATACGGTAGGAATGCAGATCGTTCGGGCTGCTGATGCGATCAGCAATTTCATTGCCGAGGGATATGGAAAGGCGGAGACGGAGGAGCGACTCCAACATCTATTCCTTGCCGATTCCTCTCTGCAAGAAACGAAAAACCAGTTCCGACTTGCACTGCACCGCGGCATCATCGAGGAGGAGATCGAGAAGCACTATATCTCCCGACTCACTGGTCTCTCGATCTCAATGATGGAATTCGGTGCGGCCATCATCAATCGAGATGAAACATACGACGGGAAATACCGCGCCGTAATCGAACGCCGCCGTAAGTGGCTCGTAAACCGTACACCTGTGCCTGTGTAGGTGACCTGGATAGGTCGCCCAAAGGGTCGCCCAAGCCAGAGGGTCACCTAAAAGGCTAAGGCTTATACCACGTCAAATCGATCGCATCTTCCCCACCATCTACACCCAAGACTTCGCCGTTGATCCATTGTGCTTCCGGTTTAATCAGGAGGCGTAGGACGTTAGCGATGTCTTCCGGAGTGGTGAGGCGATGATATGGATTGCGCATGAGGGCGTTGTTCATGATCACGTCACTGCCAGGGATCTTGGACAACGCAGGGGTGTGTGTAACACCGGCACGGATGGAGTTGGCTGTGATGTTGTAGGGGGCGAGTTCAAGCGCGAGTTGACGGCAATACGACTCCATCGCGGCCTTGGCAGCGGAGACAGCACCGTACATCGGCAACACACGTGTGGCTCCGGCACTGGTAAGACCAACGATGCGTCCACCTGCAGCCATAAGTCCATTTCTTACAACGTCTTGCGTGTAATAGATCAAGGAGTTTGCCATCACGTCGAGCGTCATGTCGAGGTTCTTTTGATTAATCGCGTCACCCGGTGCGTCAGCTATAAAAGGCTTTAAGGTGCCAAATGCAAGTGAATGAAGCATAAGGCGTAAGGTGGCACCCGGGTGCTGCGCGAACTCTTCCTTGATTGCGTTGATTACGTCTGCCCTGCGATCTGGATCGGCAGCATTCACGTTGTAGAAGAGTGTACGAACGCCGTGACCTGTGAGCTCGGCCTTGAGTTCCTCAACGGCCTCGAGACCGGCTGCACGGTCTAGGTGGACGCCGATGATATTGAAGCCGTCGGCGGCCAGGGCGCGAGCTGCTGCTCGACCAAAACCACTGGATGCGCCGAGGATGAGGACGTATTGATCTGTTGTCATAATGATCGCCGAGTGGTCATGCGTGAACGAATGGGTGCAAAACTAGGAAGAGTGGACTGGGCTACCAACCTTATTGCTTGATGAAGACATATCCGCCTTTTTCTGCTCCCCACACTTGGACACCGTCTGCACTGAATCCTCGGTCCCAGCTGATGATCCGGTCGCGAAAGATTTTCACTTCTGATGAGGCATAAGAAGCCCCTTTGAGATCACTCGAACATGCCGTACCGTGGGTTGATCCGAAGAACATGATATCGTCCATCTGCATATAGACCTCACATCCGCGACGTTTAGCAAGATCATCCGGACTGAGTCCGTCGAGCTTGGTAGTGTCTGCCCACGCTCCGATGACATCGTTTGGATTCTTCCAGGTGAACACGATTGATTCGATCATATTCTCTTCGACGCGGTGGATGTGGTAGACGCGCTGACGATACGGCTTGTCCTGAGCAGCTACAAGAGCTTGCTCTACCAGGAACCAATATCCGTCAGTGCGATCCTGCCAGATACGTTTCATATGGAGTCGGACGTCGAAATACGTGGTATCGGCCTTCGATTGTGCCTCGCTGGAGAATGAGCCTTCCATCCATCGCGCAAGGACCTCGAGATCTTCGTCCTTCTTTGTCTCTTGAGCACCCAATCCCACAGACATCGCAATCAACGCTATCACTACCGCAAGGTGTTTCATGTACATCGTTGAGCCAGTTCTTCAAAGGTGATTATGATATAGGTTGCTTCGCCGCGGGGTGTTACGTGCGGTACAGCACACCCAAAAAGATCGCGTACAAGTGCCGCCGCCTCGGTTGCATTAAGCTTGTCGCCCCTCCGGATGGCTTGCCGTGCTGCATAGACCGCTGCAATGCCTTCCTTCCGGCGTTCCTTGGGCAAGGTGCCTGACTGCTCAAGTGACTGCAAAATCTCATCAAGAACACTGTCCTCACTACCGGGACGCACATCACTTGGAACGGCATGGACCTGCACTGTGCCGTCGTTCTCAACATCAAGTCGGAACCCAAGTGCCTCAAATTCAGCTGCATATTCTCGAAGCAATGCTCCACGTGTTGGACCAAGACGAACTGTGACTGCGAATAAGAGGGACTGACCGGATGATTCATGATCGACACGTTTAAGTACTCGCTCATAGATCACCCGTTCGTGGGCAGATCGCTGATCAACAACAACCAGACCTTCAGCACTGGTGGTAACGATGAATTGCCCTCCAGCTTGCAATACGCCACCAGTCTCTTGCTCGTCACGTCTTGCAAAGAGCTGACCATATGCTTGCTGCATGGCCGGAGTGAACACCGGTTCTCGAGGAGTTGAAAAGGGGCTTACCGAACGCTCAGTTGGCCTCGAGAGGATCTCACCGGTGTAACGGTTGATAACCATACTCGACCCGTCGGCCTGCGCCGGAAGCGATTGCAGGGGCCTACTAGCTAGTGGCACGTCACCAAGAAAACTTGGGATGACGTTGGCCTGCGAGAGGATCTTTGTAACTGCCTGCTGAACGAGAAGGTAGGCCTGACGTTCATCATCGAATTTCACTTCTTGTTTTTGCGGATGGACGTTTACATCCACACGATGAGGGTCAACCGTGAGATGCAGAACAAAAACAGGGTGTTGTCCGGCATCGAGTAGGTGTTCGTAGGCAGAGGCAACGGCGTGCGCCAAAGACCGACTAAC
>CALMZQ010000008.1 GCA_937870915.1 uncultured Ignavibacteria bacterium | reverse complement strand
ATTGGGTTCCAGGGCCTGCCGGCTCGTATCTGTTGGCTTGGATACGGGGACAGGGCCAAGGCAGGAAAATTATTTAACGACCTGGTACGCGACGGTAAGGTCAAGGCCCCCATAGTGATAGGCAGAGACCACCTCGATTGTGGAAGCGTTGCTTCGCCACACCGTGAAACCGAATCGATGAAAGATGGTTCTGATGCTATAGCCGACTGGGTATATCTCAATTTTGCTCTTAACACCATTGGTGGAGCAACATGGGTATCCCTCCACCACGGTGGCGGCGTAGGAATGGGACTGTCTCTTCACGCCGGAATGGTTGTGGTTGCAGATGGAACTATTCAGGCAGATGAAAAGTTGGCACGAGTGTTGACGTACGATCCTTTAATGGGTATTTTGCGTCACGCCGATGCAGGGTACGACAGAGCGATCTCTAACTCACGAAAGTTTGGCATAGAAATACCACTACCTCTTTCTTGACCTCATCGGTCACTAACACAGGACAAAATGGCATAACTGCTACGTCGTTTTTTCAGCCGACCTGACATATCGGCAGAACATTTCACATATACGTAGCTGGAGGTGTCATGAAGGCAACTGACTTCCGTCGCAAGACGGGTATCACGCCAAGTCCGCGTTGGACAAGAAGTGGAATCACCACAGAGGGTAGTAATGCCATGGATCTAGCTCTTCAGATCGAACAACTCTTCCGCACAGATCGGAAGAAGTATCTCGGATTCATCCGTCAGAGAGTCCGCAACCAAGAAGAAGCAGAAGACATCCTACAGGATGTGTTCGCAAACGTCCTTGCTGCGTCTAAGGACGTGAATAAGCCGATCGACAATCTTGCGTCATGGGTGTTTACATCCGTGCGCAACAGGATCATCGACTCCTACCGTAAGAAGCGGACAGACAGCTTCGCGGATCTCGGTACAGCCGAGCAAAAGGAAGAGGGAATGGACCACGTGGAGCGCTTTTTGGGCGATTTCTCCTACAATCCTGAACATGACCTAGTCCGGAAGACCATCTGGGAAGCCGTGGTTGAGGGGCTCGAAGAGCTCCCGGCTGAACAAAAATGGGTCTTCGTAAAAAATGAATTCGAGGGTGTATCGTTTAGAGAGATGTCCGAGGAAACAGGTGTGAACATCAACACCCTTCTCGCACGTAAACGTTATGCTGTACTGTACCTTCGCAAGAAGCTCCAGGAGCTATACGACACTGTGAACGATTAGTAAGCCCCATATGTCGTTTTTGACGACCAAAACAGCCCGCTCGATGATGTACCTTTTTGGCATCGGCGGGCTGTTGGTATGTAATGGGCTTCTTGTGTCCGTGATCTGGAATGAGCTCCTCTACGAAATGATGGGCAACAACCACCAGCTCACGTTCCTCGAAGGCACAGGCATAACAGCATTTGCTTATGTGGTAGTGTTTGCTGTGAAATATGGCAGTGCAACTGGGTCATTAGCCCCCTATCGTACATCTCGAGAACCAGCCCACGGTGAAAGAGAGAGCGGCGTGGCAAAAAAATGTGCCGGCATGACGCCTGAGCAGCGCGCCGCCCTACGACAAGAACTCATTCAGACCTGCGGATGCCGAGAAACAGAAGCGAAGTAGTACTTTCGTCGAGCTGTTTCTCATTCACTTCCGGAGTTGACCATGAGCATGATCTCTGAATTCAAAGAATTTATCTCCAAGGGCAATGTTATCGACCTTGCCATCGGCGTGATCATTGGTGGTGCTTTTGGTGCGATCACGGCATCGTTGGTCAATGACATTATCATGCCTCCCATCGGCATGATCCTCGGTGGTATAAACTTCACAGACATCGCTACAACCCTCAAGGCCGCCGGACCGGACGGTAAGGGTGCTGTAATGATCAACTGGGGCAAGTTCTTCCAAGTTGTCCTCAACTTCTTGATCATTGCCTTTGTAATGTTCCTGGTTGTTAAGGCCGTGAATGCGATGAAGCGCAAACAGGTTGAAGCACCGGCTCCTCCTGCTGAACCGTCAGAAGAAGTGAAGCTGCTCACGGAGATCAGAGACTCGCTACGGAAGTAGCATACACGGTCTGATGGCCGCTCCCCACACGCATCACGATAACAACTCCCGGAGGACCTCCGCTTGCGAACGATAGCGCACGGCGAAGGTCCTCCGGGTCGTTGTCCCAGCCCCGTTTCTTGAAGATGGTTGTGGAGCCCCATCCCAGCTCCCGAATGGACTCTTGGATGCGTCGCACAGATACTCCCTGATCGATTTTCAGCACCCGATACCTCTCATACCATGGTGATGGAGGGGGCTCCTCATTCATTGCACCATAGGCGATGTGTGGGTCAAAGACAGCGGCACCGATCTCGGCAAAGAAGGCTCCAACCCGACCGCTCGCTATGATGGCGTTGTGTGGCTCGATCAGATACTCAGCGCTTGGCACAACGAATGGATCCAGATCCGTGTTCGCCTGCCATGTAGACTGTCTGTCAACCAACGTAACTGTGTCGACCGTTATGTGTGAAGATCGCCACAGTATTCGCTCCCGGCATTCCTTTCCAAAGCCCACAAACTCGCTCACGTAGCCCGTGGTATCTACGTCGTCACCCGGGCCAACCTTTATCCCAACCACAGGGGCTGATGGAATGCTGGAGAGAGATGGTTCGTACGAGGCCCCGGAACGTTGTCTGCCACGCACAGTTCTGCGGGATGGATCCGCCCATACGCCATCATACGTATTGTTTACGGCGTCGGAAGGGGGCCATGCACTACGTACAACCTCCACGTTGTTGATGCCTGCCCGTAGGAGATTACCGTCTGCGATATCAGCGATAACTTCATCTTCCTCATAGGTTGTCACCTTGCCGACAACAGCTGCGATTGCTGCTGTATCAAGTCCAGCTCCTGTGCAGATCTCAAGAACGTGTTGAAGGCCCGTGAACGGTTTGGCGTGGTACTCGGCAATGAGTGGATGTGTGCATTGCTCGGCCATTCTGTCCGTAAACAGCCACCCATCTCTGCGCTTCCCAAGGCGTTCGGCGCGTAGAGTGCCAAGGGCAACATCGATGATCAAAGATGAAGATGCCGCAACGAACGGGTCGTGAGAGCGACGCACTGATTCGATGAGAGATGGTGTTGGTCCACCACCAGCCCCTTTCAGCTCATTCATGATCCGGTTGATCAGCTGGACAACCTCGTCTCCGGCAAAGAAAGCAGGACGCTTCATCGAAAACCACGATATTTGTGAGATTACACGCTGATTTAACTTCTATTGGGACGAGTCATGAGTACGGGAGCCGACCTAGTCGTATCGCAACTTCAATCAATGGGGCTGCATAATCTCGGTGACATCAACTACAACCTCACTGCACCTGACCTGTATGAGCATGCACTCTCGTACGAAGAAGGCATTCTCTCCGAACACGGCGCACTCTGCGTGAATTCGGTACCGTACACCGGACGTCGCGCAAACGACAAGTTCGTTGTTGAAGAGGACGCAAGCAAGGCCGATGTGTGGTGGGGCAAGGTAAACAAGCCGTTCTCAACAGAGAAGTTCAACACGCTCAAAGCTCGTGTCTTTGCCTATCTACAGGGTAGAGACGTCTATGTTCAGGACCTCATCGCCGGTGCAGATGAGAAATACGCGCTCCCTGTCCGTTTTATTCAAGAGGAAGCCTACCATTCGCTCTTCGTTCAAAACATGTTCATCAAGGCAACAGATGATCAGCTTGAGAATTTCGTTCCGGGCTTTACTGTTGTTACAGTCCCAGGTTTCAAATCGATTCCCGAGATCGATGGAACGCTGAGCGAAGTATTCATCATCCTCAGCTTTGAGCAGAAGCTCATCCTCATTGGTGGCACATCGTATGCGGGCGAGAACAAGAAGGTGATCTTCACAGTTCTCAACTACCTCATGCCAAAGCTTGGTGTGATGTCAATGCACTGCTCTGCCAACATCGGCAAGGACGGAGACACAGCATTGTTCTTCGGTCTGTCCGGCACGGGCAAAACAACACTTTCCACAGACCCAGAACGTGCATTGATCGGTGACGACGAGCACGGTTGGAGTGATGATGGCGTCTTCAATTATGAAGGGGGCTGTTATGCAAAGGTCATCAACCTTAATGCAGAAGCAGAACCAATCATCTTCAACCTCACGCGCACCTTTGGCACGATCCTTGAGAACGTAGACATCGATGAAGACACTCGCGTGATCGATCTCGATTCGCAACTTCACACCGAGAACACCCGCGCATCGTATACACGTGAGAATATTCCCAACATCGCACCCGGCAACAAGGGCGGTCACCCTAAGAACATCGTCTTCCTTACAGCAGACGCCTTCGGTGTTATGCCTCCAATCGCAAAGCTCACACCGGAACAAGCCATGTATCACTTCCTCAGTGGCTACACTGCTAAGGTTGCCGGCACAGAAGCAGGTGTGAAGGAACCATCAGCAACATTCTCTACGTGTTTTGGAGCCCCGTTCATGGTGCACCATCCAAGCGTCTATGCAAACCTTCTGCGCGACAAGATCACCAAACACGGCTCGCAAGTGTGGCTAGTGAACACTGGCTGGAGCGGTGGTCCTTACGGCGTTGGCAATCGCATGAAGATCAAGTACACACGCGCCATGCTGCGTGCAGCACTCAATGGTCAACTCAATAATGTTGAGTTTGTAACCGACAGCTTCTTCAATCTTAGCATCCCTACCTCGTGTCCGGATGTTCCGTCTGAAGTTCTCAACCCACGCAACACATGGGCAGACGCCGCAGCATATGACAAGCAGGCCGCTCATCTTGTGAATCTCTTCGAAGAGAACTTCACTCAGTTCGCAGATAGTGTTGCGGAGAATGTTCGCAATGCCATGAAGAAATGACAAAGTGACGTAATGACAATTATGACGTTATGACTTTTATGACGTCATGACAATTACAGAACGTGCGCACTATCATTGATGGTGCGCACGTTTTTCGTTTACAGATGTGTAGTGCGTGTCGTCACAACGTCATAAAAGTCATAACGTCATAATTGTCATAACGTCATAGTCGTCATTACGTCATGGTCGTCACTACGTCATTTTGTCATTTCTTCGTTGTTATTCGTCTGCGAATTCGTCGAGGTCTAGGTCATCGCCGCCGAGGTCTACGAGGTAGTCATCATCGGAGGAAGCGCGGGCTTCTAGGATTTCTTTGGCTTCTGCCACATCGTCTTCGAAGACGAAGAGCTGAAAGCCGTCGGCCTTGTTCTCTTCTATCTTATGATCGATGCCTGCTTCGCGGAGTTGCGAGGCAAGGAGTTGTGCTTCCATCTCGTTTTCGAATGTCGATAGAAGGATCATGACCCTGCTCCTACACTGATGACTTATTTACCCGGTGACTGCTGGTATTTCTTGGCCTTCTCGGGGTTGGCCTTCATCCATGCTTCAGCCTGACGCCCGATGTTTTCAAATGTACGCTTTTGATGGGCTTCCTTCAGCTTCGACAATGGTTTTGGGAATGACCATACGATAACCCAGTTATCCGTTACAAGGATCTCGTCATTTGTGTCCTT
>CALMZQ010000007.1 GCA_937870915.1 uncultured Ignavibacteria bacterium | reverse complement strand
TAGTGCGTAGCCCCCTTCTCCATTGCCCACGTCTTCATTGCTAAGGCCACGGTATCGGATATTGCCGGATCGAGTGCAGCACCACGTTCGGTGGTAGCAAGCAGGGATCTCCACACCGGCTTAGAAAGGCGTTGACGGAGTTCCTCCATCGTGAGTACGTCGCTGGCAAAGACCTCTGTGACTACATCAGAAGGTGTTGGAAATGCTACGCCATCGAGACGCCAGTTTCTGGCTACGGAGGCAATATCAATAGAGTTCGGCATGTAGGTTAACGTTCGATGGTGATGGGAATGGAGAGCGTTTCTTTGTGTGAACTGAGGACAACATTTGTGAACGTCTTGCTCACACCTTTCCACTGTTGGATAGCGCCTAGGAGTTGTTCCAAAGCGCCTGTGGTGCGAACGCGAACCTTGAGCAGATGAGACGCTGTGCCTGTTACGGCGTGACATTCGAGGATCTCTCGGCGTGTTCTGCATTGGCGACGGAAGTTGTCGTAATGCACACTCGATTCGAGATCAACAAAAATGAAGGCCGTTACATCAAGCCCGAAACTCACGGCATCGAGCACTGTTGTATACTCGCGTATGATTCCGTCTGCTTCGAGTTTCTTTACGTGCTCACTCACGGTTGGAACGGATGATCCAACCTGCTCTGCGATCTCGCTTAGACTCAGTCGTGCATTATCCTGCAACAGTGCACATATTTGCCGGTCGAGTTCTTTCATTGCGAGTATTTTGCCGTTCGTAAAGTATTCTGGTCGCAAACTTAACGATTGGAAAGTTTAAACAAACACCATGATAAAAAATATTTTTGTCTGGGTAGCCCGTTCCGGCATTGCGTTCTTGGTCGGATCGGTTCTTGTTGTTGCCATTTTTCGGATTGTGCCTCCGGCCATAACGCCATTGATGGTGCTGAGAATCATGCAAGCGCCGTTCACGGGGCATGTTGTGCTCACGAGACATCAATGGGTATCGTACAACAACATCTCCCCTGCTGTTTTTCGTGCAGTAGTTGGTGGAGAGGATGCCGGATTCTTGCGACACAAGGGCGTGGATTGGAAAGCCGTTGAGCGAGCAAAGAAGGTGAATGCATCGCGGGTGAAACGCGGCAAGCCCCCTCTTGGAGCTAGTACGATCTCTATGCAAACGGCGAAGAACGTCTTTCTCGTACCGTGGCGATCGATGATACGCAAGGCCTTTGAGGTCTATTTCGTCTACCTCATCGAAGCGTTATGGGGAAAGAAGCGGATACTCGAAGTCTATGTGAACATGATTGAATGGGGCGACGGGGTGTATGGGATAGAGCAGGCAGCGCGACAGAATTTTGGTACGCCGGCGGCTGCTCTATCGCCTGAGCAGGCAGCATTGTTGGGTGCGATCGTTCCTAATCCTCGACGGTTCAGTGCGGTGAAACCAAGCTCCTATACACGCAAACGTGCAAGTTGGATTCGTGGTCGCATGCGCGGTGTTGCACTACCGAAGTAGATCGATACAGGCCTGCATATCGGCTGGTATAGGGCTCTCAAACGTCATCCGCTCATTCGTGATCGGATGTGTGAACCCGAGTAGTCGTGCGTGTAAGGCCTGACGTTTGATGAGCGTGAGTGCTACTTGCGCCCTCTTGCGAAACGTATGATGGATAGCCGTTAGATGAGACTCACGTCCACCATAATCCGGATCGCCAAGTAGTGGATGCCGGATCGAAGCGAGGTGTACACGGATCTGATGTGTACGCCCCGTCCGCAGCTTACATGCGATGAGAGATGCGCAGTCGTAGCGTTCGAGTACGGTAACATCTGTAGCTGCATATTTACCGCCACGTTGTACCATGGCACGCAGTTTCCGATCCTTAGGCGACCTACCAATATCGCCCTCGATCAACTTCGTATCGTCCTTGATCACACCCCAGGCTAATGCAACGTACTCGCGTGACACCGTACGGTTGGCAAACTGCGTTGCCAATCCAAGCGTTGCCTCATAGGTCTTGCCGATGACCATGATGCCAGATGTGTCCTTGTCGAGTCGGTGTACGATCCCCGGACGCATGCCGTTACTATCGAAGTTGGCATCATCTATCAGTCCGAATTCTTCGTCATCAACCACAGAATCTTGATCGTCAACAACAGGTCCTTCAACTTGAGACTCATCATCGCCCCATGATTCACGGCGCTTGAGGACGTCGATTGGCTCGCGGAATCCTAGATGATAGAGTACTGCATTTACAAGCGTACCGGAGCGATTGCCAAGTCCGGGGTGAGCAAGAATGCCCGGTGGTTTGTGAATCACCATAAGGTGTTCATCTTCAAAGGCAATATCGAGCGGGATGTCTTGCGGAATAAGCTGCAAGGGTGGTGGCTTCATCACGGTCACACGGATCACGTCTCCCGGACGCACCTTATAATTCGCCTTTGATGGCTTATCGTTCACCAGAACGGTGTCTGTGTCAATTGCCTTTTGAACACGTGTGCGTGTAGCGTGGAGGATGCTCTTTGTAATAAAGGCATCGAGGCGTTCCGGTTTTTGTCGCGGCGAGATCGTGAATTCATAGACGTGTTCGATACGCGTCGGATAGTTCGGATCTTCGGCGGCGAGCTCAGTGTTCTGCTCGTCCATCTGTCTGCTCCGATTCTGCGGTGTTTGGTTGTGCTGCCGACGATTGCGGTAGTTTACCGCCCGTCAATATGAGCAGAACTACACCGATCGATACACATGAATCGGCAATGTTAAATACTGGAAAGTGTGTGTAGAGTTCTCCGAACCAGGTAACGTCAGGGATATTGACTTGAATAAAGTCCACAACCTTACCGTGAAACAGGGCTTGTTCTCCATATGCGATACCATAGAACACCCGATCGATGAGGTTTCCAACGGCACCGGCCAAGATCAGTGTTACTGCCAGCCGGGGGGCCCAATGGGATTGAGCAAGGCGAATCACATAATAGACCAAGAAAATAGCGATTGCGATGGTGAGCAGTGTGAGGAGCAGTTTTCCGTCTCCCCAACTGATACCAAATGCCATTCCGGGGTTCTCCACAAACGTTAGTCGAACGGCATCTCCGATAAGTTCATGCGACTCGCCTAATTCCATTCCTGTGTGGGAGAAACCGAACGCGGAAAATCCCTTCACTGCAAGTTTCGTGAGCTGGTCTAGGAAAACCAGGACTGCAACAAGAATGAAGGGGCGATATGCTGAATGCCTGACGTTCACATCGGACACAGTGCTTTCGCGCTGTCTACTTCAGTGCATCCGGGTTCTTAGCTACAATACGGTCTACACCGTCTTCCGGACAACGTTGATGGATCTTGTACGATGCCGAGAGTGTTGTGATCGGTACAGCAAGAAGACGCTCTTTGTTGATCAGGATCCCGCACATACGGCAGATACCATACGTTTTGTCTTCGATACGTGCCAGCGACTCATCGAGCTTGCGCAGATAATCCTGGATCCGTTGAATCTGTGCATACGTCTTTTCCTTCTCTACGGCTTCTGACCCTTGTTCGGCCATGTGCATAGAGTAGATAGCGCTGTCTTCGTTGTTCTCACTACTCGTAAGATCTTCGAGGCGTTCACGGAGCATTCGGAGCTCTTCTAGAGCCTCTTCTTTTGATTTTTCAATATTCGTGCGGAAGAATGAAAGGTCCTTCTCAGGATACTTCAAACCTTTTTTGGGTGCTATTGGGAGCATCTGCTTTGTACTGCGTGGTGCAGGAGCTTGGGATGAAACAGAAACTGCACCGGCGGTCTTTACAACCGCCGATGCAGATGCGACTGTCCCAGTTGACTTCTCAGACTTCGAATTCGTCACATTCCTACTTGCTGCTGGCTTTGACTGAGCGTTCTTGGCATTTGCCGAACTATTTCTCGACGCCGATGTCTGATTTTTTGAAGTCGTTGCTGGGCTCTTAGCCTTGTTCGGGAGTACCCTTACTTGGCTTTTTTTTTTGCTACGGCCTTCTTAGCAGGCTTTGCAGCCTTCTTCGTGGCCTTCTTTGTAGCCTTCTTGGTCGCCTTCTTGGCGGCCTTCTTAGCAGGCTTTGCTGCCTTCTTCACTGCAGGCTTCTTCGCGGCCTTCTTCGCAGGCTTTGCAGCCTTCTTAGTAGCCTTTTTGGTCGCCTTTTTGACGGCCTTCTTCGCTGCAGGCTTCTTGGCGGCTTTTTTTGCTGCTGCCATAGAGAGTACCTCTGATATAGTGAAACATGAAAACGCGCACGCCACTTTGGCGCACATTCGTCAGACGCGCTTTACGCGCACGTTGACTTGACGCCCGTTCATCTCGAGATCAACCCCTTCGGATTGTTCCCCCCGCTCGAGCGTTTCCGTCAGCGTTTCCATTACAATGTACGATCGCATGGTTTCCAGGGCTGAGGACGTTTCATCGTCTGTAACGTACTGTATGCTGATCCGGTCCGTTACCTCAAACCCAGAATCCTTGCGGATCTTCTGAACCCTACTCACAAACTCGCGTGCAAGACCTTCGCGGAGAAGTGCGTCATCAAGCTCAGTATCCAAGGCCACAGTTAGTCCGCTGTCTGACGCTACCAACCATCCTTCGATATCCTCGCTTACGATCTCTACATCTTCAAAGTCGATCTGCACTGTCTGCTCACCCATCGTGAGCGCCAATACAGATGATTGCTCCAGTTTTCGCACCTGATCGTGAGTCAGCGACTTGATCGCCTGCGCCACTGCCTGTGTTGTATCGCCGTACTTCTTTCCAATGATCTTGAAGTTCGGCTTTGCACTACGTCGGACAATGTTTGTGTCATCCGATACGTATTCGACGTCCTTAACGTTGATCTCTTCCTTGATGATGTCTTCAACGGATTGAAGTTGTCGGCGCATCGCCGGACCATCAACTGGAAGCAAGATCCTGCGCAAAGGTTGGCGCGTTTTGATCTTCGCTTTCTCTCTCAAAGAACGGGCAAGTGAAACGATGTGTTGCGCTTGCCACATGCGACGTTCAAGATCAACGTTGATCAATCCCTCATCGCACGTTTGCAATATAATACAATGAACAGTGAAATGTTCTTTGTTGGAATTCAATCGAAGAAAAATTGACTCAGCCAGAAATGGAGCAACGGGTGCGATCATTTCAGCGACACGGATCAACACGGTGTGAAGCGTCTGATATGCTGCACGTTTGTCTTCGTCATACTCGCCCTTCCAGAACCGACGGCGGTTGCGACGCACGTACCAATTGGACACATCTTCGATCACAAATTCTTGCACTAATCGGCAGGCACGTGTGATGTCATAATCGTCCATCGCCGTAACATGATCGCGCATCACTGTGTTGAGCCGCGATATGATCCATTGGTCGATTTCTGCACGTTTATCGAGTGGCACAATCGGATCATCTGCTGAATACCCATCGAGGTTCGCATACATTGCGAAGAACTCATAGGTGTTAGTGAAAGACCGGAAAAGATCGGCGATAACAGTCTTTGCAATGTCTTCTTCATTCCACAGCTTCGGCTTGTGGACGGGCGAAGACGCCATGAGGAACCATCGAACGGCATCTCCGCCAAATCGTTCCATCACTTCAAAGGGGTCTACGGTATTGCCCTTTGATTTGGACATCTTCTGCCCCTTTTTGTCGAGAACCAGATCGTTCACAACAACATTGCGATACGCAGGCTGATCGAACAATGCAGTGCTGATGTTGTGCATTGTATAGAACCATCCGCGCGTTTGATCAATCCCCTCTGCGATGAAATCTGCAGGGAATGCCTTCTCGAAAAGTTCAACGTTTTCGAATGGATAATGGAACTGTGCAAATGGCACACTTCCGGAATCGAACCACACGTCAACAACCTCGCGCGTGCGACGATAGGTTTTTCCATCTCGCACAAAAACCACGCGGTCCACAAACGGTCGATGAAGATCTACCTCAACTCCCGAGTTATCCACAGGAACAAGGGAACCGTCTTCCATCTCGTACAATCCGGTGCGAAGTTCTTCGATGGAGCCGATGGCGAACATGTCTTTCGATTCTTCATGTACCCAAATCGGGAGTGGCGACCCCCAGTATCTGTCGCGAGAAATGGACCACTCTTTTACTTCCTCGAGCCAATTTCCAAATCGCCCTTCACCGATTTCCGGTGGGTGCCAATTGATCTGTTTGTTAAGCTCAACGAGTCGGTCGCGGTACGTAGGTGATGTGATGAACCACGAGTCTCGTGCATAATAGATCACGGGATTATCTGTGCGCCAGCAATGCGGATAACTGTGCACGTAATCGAATGCAGCCTTGTAGATCTTGTCATTGATCTTCAACGACTTCACAATATCTCGATCAGCCCCTTCTTCCGTGTGGTCTGCATAGGTGAAGGACTTTACCGCCCGGCCTGCAAAGTCCTTGATCTCGTCCGTGAAATGACCATTTGGTGTTACGGGTTGGGGCACTGGAAGCTTGAACCGCTTTGACATCTCAAAGTCGTCCTGTCCAAATGCAGGGGCTAAGTGAACTACGCCGGAGCCGTCCTCCGTTGTCACAAAATCTCCGGGCAGCAGATGTAACACGTCTGGAAAGGCCGAAGCATCAAGCTCAACATCGGTGAAGATCTGTTCATATGCAGAACCAACGAGCTCTGCGCCTTTACAACGTCCGAGGATCTCTACTTCTCCGTCAAGGATATAGAGTCGAGATTCCGCTACAACGAGTCGTTCATCAAACGACCGTTCGCCTACAACACGCGTGTTCCGTACGATCACGTACTCGATCTTTGGTCCAACAGCCAAAGCAACGTTGGCAAACAACGTCCACGGCGTAGTTGTCCAGACAAGAATAAAGGCTCCCTCTGCTGCCGCTACCGGAGAATTGGTGAGCTTCAACTTGAGGTAGACATTTGGATCGCGTACTTCTTTGTAGTTCTGTGAAAGTTCGTGGGAGGAAAGGGGCGTTCCCAAGGTTGGTGATTGTGGCACTACCTTATAGCCGCGATAGATAAGCCCCTTATCGAAGAACTTGCGTAGGGCCCACCATACTGATTCGATATAGTCGTTTGTACAGGTGATATAGGCTGAATCGAGATCCAACCAATGTCCCATCCTGCGGGTCATGGTTCTCCAGCCGTTGTCCTGACCGATGTTGCGATATACGATGTCTCGGCAAGCGGCATTGAACTTGTCTACACCAAGGACCTCGATCTGCGACTTATCTGTGAGTCCAAGTTCTTTTTCGGCACTGAGTTCAACGGGCAGGCCATGAGTGTCCCAGCCGGCCTGACGGCGCACATAGTAGCCACGCATGGTCTTGTACCGACAGACTGCGTCTTTGATCGTCCGCGCAAACACGTGGTGAATGCCCGGCCGACCATTAACTGTTGGTGGACCTTCGTTGAAGTTGAACCACTCTGCATCCTTGCGAGCCAGTTGGGTGCGTGCAAAAACGTCGTTGCGTTCCCAATACGAGAGAATGTCTTCTTCGAGTCGTGGATAGGAAAAATCGTCCGGCAGGGGTTCAAACATGGTCGCTACGGGTCACTGAAGTTCTTAGAAACCACGAAGTTACGGAGCCATACCAGCAGAACCAACGAACGGGGCTATCCCTCAGCTCCGTTGCGCAAAGGAAATGTGACGATAACGGTGGTTCCCTTGCCTTCGGCACTCATTGCTTCAATTGTGCCATCGTGTGCATCAACAATCCACTTTACGATGGAGAGACCGAGTCCCGTTCCGTGAATATTCTTCGATCTCGCCTTGTCTACACGAAAGAACCGATCGTAGATAAATGGGAGTTGATCGGCTGGAATGCCCATTCCACTGTCGGCAACCACAAGTCGTGCACGGTCTTCAGCAATGCCGAGCTCCACACGTACACTGCCATTGTCGGGCGTATACTTCACGGCGTTTTCAATCACGTTTAATAGTGCCTGATGCAGTCGTACTCTATCCCCTGTTATGGCGATATTCGGCTCGATGTGCGTTGTTACATCAATGTGTTTTGTTTCTGCCATCAGCATCACGTCATCGCACACGTCGGCAACAAGGGCGCTGAAACGAATCGGCGAACGTTCGATGGTTACCTGACCCGTCTCGGCACGTGATAGTTCAAGCAATCCTTGTACTACGTGGGTGAGCCTCTCAACTTCCTCCAAACAGCTCGCCAGCGTTGCTCGATATTCGTCCTCGCGCATGGGCCTGCGTAGTGCAACTTCCAATTCACCCATCAGAATGGCAAGGGGCGTCTTCAGCTCATGCGATGCATCGGAGGTAAACTGGCGTATCTGCGCAAAAGATGTTTCCAACCGTGCGATCATATCATTCAGTGTCTCGGTCAATCGGGCGATCTCGTCATCAGACGGTGGAACCGGAAGCCGCAGTCCAAGGTTGCTGGCTGTGATCTGTCGTGCCGACCGTGTGATTACATCAACTGGGCGTAAGGACCTACCGGCAATGAACCATCCCATTCCAACAGAAAGGATCAAGGCCACGGGGAGTGAATACAACATCAGCGAGAACAGCCGCCGGAGGGTTACGTCCACTTCAGCAGCTGGATATGCGGCCGTTACGTCTGCTACATCACCACGCGTGAGCACTAGACGGTAGCGCTCACCTCTCAACCAGTAATAGGTGTAGATCCGATCTTCGACAACCGGAGCCCCTTGCGCAGCAAACCACTGAAACGGTGGAAGACTGTCGGCAACGAGGTTATCTGACCTCCATGCAACTGTACCCTTTTTATCCACCACCTGCATTACGTAGTTGGAGGAGTTGAGGAGCATGTGTTCATAGACTGCAGACCACACAGGGTCTTGTTCGGGTTCGAGTGCATCGACAGTGGCAACCGGACCAACAAAATCACGAACGGACGTCTGCTGCAGAACGGAAAAGAGATCTTTGTCGCGTGGGGATCTTCTGGTCTTCTTCACCGGAACAAGGGGCTTCCTGGCCTGTGACTGCTCCTTACGCAATACGGCAAGTAACGAGGACCCCGCCCGGGAAAGCGAAGCGTCGAGATTCTGATACAGCTCACTGGAAACCGTAACATAGGCGATAGCCGCAAAGGCAATCAGCGTTACGGCCACAAGGGCGCCGTACATTAGGGCGAGTCGGGCTCGGAGGGTGAACTTCACGTGCCGAACATACACACTGAGCGCGGACCGCGCACAGGATTCTATCTTTGCCGTATGCCAACTGACCCACGACCCATTGGCGTCTTTGACTCCGGCATCGGAGGTCTAAGCGTTCTTAAACATCTGGCGCGACTCCTGCCACAGGAGACGTTTGTCTATCTGGGAGATACGGCCCGCGTACCGTATGGAAACAAGTCCGCCGAAACTGTCCGGACGTATTCATCACAATGTGCTGCATTTCTGCTCACACATGATGTGAAGATGATCGTGGTTGCCTGTAATACGGCATCGGCACTTGCTCTCGATGTTTTGCGATCCATGGTGAGCGTTCCGGTGATCGGCGTTATCGAACCTGCCGCACGGGAGGCCGCAGAACGTACACGCAATGGTCACATCGGTGTTATCGGCACTCGTGCCACCATTGCGTCCGATAGTTATGCTCGCTCCATCGAACGGTTTTCTAACGGCAGAAAGCTGGACGTCCACAGCAGACCATGTCCGCTCTTTGTGCCATTGGTTGAAGAAGGGTGGCTGGATTCTCCAGCAACCAGACTCGTCGCAGAAGAATATCTCAGACCACTGATCGCCAATGGCATAGACACGCTCGTCCTTGGATGCACACACTATCCGCTGCTCAACACTGTGCTTACAGCCATCCTTCCCGGAGTAGAACTTATCGACTGTGGCGAGTGCGCCGCCGTTGATGCACTGCGCGTGCTCGAAACCGGACCACAAGAACCACTCCACATGCCGTTGATCTATTTGTACGTTACAGATCATACGCCGGCATTCACGATGTTGGCTCGACAGTTTCTTGGAATGCCCGTGGATGAACCGGTTCGTGTTAATGTTGAACACCTCGTATTACCACCCGACATCAGATGATCACCTATCTCCTTCGCAAGGTCCTCTATACCATCCTCGTCCTCGTTGGCGTGGTGGTTGTGACGTTCTTCATCCGTCCACCGGGCGACCCAGCCCGTGTGCTGCTTGGGCAGCGCGCGGATTCAGCCTCCGTTGCCGCCATGCGAGAGCAACTTGGACTTGATAAGCCCCTTCCTGTCCAGATAGGAACGTATATGGTGAACCTGGTGAAGGGAGACCTCGGGCGCTCGATCGCAACGAACAGGTCGGTAACCGAAACCATCATTGAACGACTTCCTGCAACGGCTCTCCTGGCTCTTACGTCTATTGCCATAGCAACGGTCTTAGGAATATTGCTTGGCGTGATTGCTGCCTGGCGTCCAAACACTTGGATTGATACGTTAACGATGTCAACGTCACTATTGGGCATCTCGCTACCCGCTTTTGTGGTGGGTTTGCTTTTTGTACTCTTCTTTGGTGTGGTTCTGGAATGGTTCCCCAATAGCGGATATGTAGACCGAGGGCCGGAGTTCCTTGTGTTGCCGATGGTGACATTGGCCATAAGGCCACTCTCGATCATTGCCCGTGTAACACGATCAAGCATGCTCGATGTGCTCGGTCAGGATTATGTGCGTACAGCCCGTGCTAAGGGCCTTTCCAGCAGCACCGTTTTTTTGAAACATGCGCTGAGGAATGCCCTTAATCCCGTAGTTACTACAGTAAGTGCGTGGTTTGCCGGACTCCTTGCCGGAACGTATTTCATCGAATTCATTTTCAATTGGCCCGGTATTGGACTTGCTGCATTCAATGCCATTGAAAAGCTCGACTATCCGATGATCCAAGGGACGGTGTTATTCACGGCAGTTGTCTTTGTTGCGGTGAATACACTCGCCGATCTTGTCTATGGTTTCATCGATCCCAAGGTGCGCCTCTCATGAGTACATCAACCGGCGAAAGCCCGAGTCGCCTGGCATGGCGCAGACTTCGTAAGAACCGTGGTGCCGTTATTGGCATGATCGTTCTGGGCATCATGGTCATCATGGCCATCGCAGCTCCGCTTGTAACACCATTCGACCCGTCAACGCAGATCCTCGAGTACAGCGTAAAGCCGGCCGGGTTCCGAGGCAAGGTTATCTATAAGCGCAACCTGGCCGACGCAGATGTTCCGTCGATCCTCGCTGTTTCTTCGTACGAAGAGATTGGAGACTCGGTGTTCTACCGCGATCCGGCAGGTGAGCCCTATCGAGTTGCACGGTCTACGCTTATCGGCACAGCTCCGCACGAATATTACGACGAGCCACTCTTCCTCCTTGGCACAGACCGATTTGGTCGAGATCTTTTCACTCGCCTTGTTTATGGCATGCGAGTCTCATTAAGCGTTGGACTCATTTCTGAATCCATTGCTCTGGCCATCGGCATCATTCTTGGTGCATTGGCAGGATATTTCCGCGGTTGGGCAGATGACGGCATCATGTGGCTCGTAAATGTTGTGTGGTCCTTCCCTACCATTCTCCTCGTTGTTGCCTTCAGCGTGATCCTCGGCAAGGGGTATTGGCAGACCTTTGTCGCCATCGGTATCTCGTCGTGGGTTGACATTGCGCGCATTGTGCGTGGCCAATTCTTCTCCATCCGTGAACAAGAATATGTAGAGGCCACACGAGCACTTGGATACGGTCACCTCCGTACCATATTCCGCCACATGTTACCCAACGCCGCCGGTCCGATCATCGTGCTCTCAACGGCAGGTTTCGCCACAGCCATTATTGCAGAGGCATCACTGAGTTTCATTGGGTTGGGTGTTCAGCCCCCTACTCCATCGTGGGGACAGATGATAAAAGATGGATACGGATACATAGCACTAGGCACAAACTGGGGTATGACTCTGTTCCCAAGTCTTGCCATGGCTATTGGCGTTCTTGTCTTAAATGTGTTTGGCGATGGGCTCCGTGATGCACTCGATCCAAAGACGTCTCAACGATGATCGACGCCATCCTCAAAAGCGGATCGTTTCCGCCCCTGCTGTTGCTTTTTGGTGAAGAAGATCTCCTTGTTGAAGAAGATGCGCAGAGACTCTTTGATGCGGCTTCTGCTTTAGACACCACGGGTATGAACTGCGATGTACTTGATGGTGAGGGCATGACGCTCGACGCCGTGCTTTCTATTGCTCGTTCGTTTCCCATGATGTCTGAACGAAGAGTAGTGTGGGTACGACGTGCCGACAAACTCTCTGCATCAAAAGGAAAAAAGGGGGCGGATCCGGTGCAGCAGTACCTTGATGCGCCATCCACCACTACATTTCTCTTGCTCACAGCCGCTCTGCCCTCGGCAGACGGAATAAGTGCTGCACTCACAAAAAACGCTGCTACTGCCAAGCGCAAGATCGCTGCGTTGAAGTATCCGTTCAATCTCCTTCTGAACACTGTTTCCTATGGGGAGTATCCCGGACTTCGCGAATCTCAGGTGGGTCCTTGGCTTAAGAAGCGGGCAACAAAACTTGGTATCTCGCTACCACAGGGTGCGCCCGAGCTTCTCATTGCCAAAACCGGGACGTCCTTGCGTGATCTCTCGATGGAGATGGAAAAGTTAGCCACCTATCTCGGTGATCGCACAGAAGCCACTCCCGATGATATTCAGGCTATCGTTGGAAGTTCGCGAGAGTTTAACGTGTTTGAATTGCAGGACGCCGTAGGAAGAGGTGATGCTGCCAGGGCCGTGACCATCGCAACGAGAATGATGGAGACGGACCGTCAAGAAATGCTCATTATCAGTATGCTTACCAGATACTTTACTTCGCTTTTCCGACTCATCGACCTTCGTGGCGTTACAGACCGTGGTGAAATAGCAAAAACCGCAGGCATTCCCCCATTCAAGATTGGTGATGCTTTTGATGCCCTCGACAAGCTTGGTCCCGGTCGCATCGAACGCGGTCTGGCACTACTGCGCACAGCCGAGGCCACTCTGAAATCCACCTCAACAGACCCCCTGATCGTCCTGCAATCCATGCTTGCTCGCATGCTTGATTCCCCGACGTCGCGATAAGGGGCTATCTTTGCCTCCGCATGACCACACAACTCATTCGAACACCTGAACAATGTGCTCAGGAACAGCTGGACGCGTATAATGCTCGTGACATCGAGCGATTTGCATCCGTATATGCCAATGACATACAGTGTATCGATCTTGCAACCGGAACCGTTTTCTGTAACGGCCGGCAGGCCTTGATCGAACGCTATGGCCCAATGTTCGCAGAACATCCAGATCTGCATTGCAGACTTGTACGCCGCATTGTCTGTCCACCATTCGTTTTTGACGAAGAAGACGTTACCGGCATCAACCCTGATTCCTCAATTCATGCTGTTGCAACCTATGAATGCAAGAACGGCATGATATCTCGCGCATGGTTTGTCCGGGAGAACACAGCGTGACTGACCCAACACTCATTGGCGATCTGCATACCCATACCAACCGCTCCGACGGCATCCTCACTCCACAAGAACTTGTTGTGAAGGCCGAACAGGCCGGCATGACGGCGCTTGCCATAACGGACCATGACAATATGGATGCGTTCCGCATGTTACGTGCCGAGGGATACAATGGCCCGTTGCACCTTGTGGAAGGTATCGAGATATCGTGTTTTGAAGCCGGACGAGAGGTACACCTCTTAGCCTACTATCTCGATCCCGACAACGAAGAAATCCAGAAGTATGAAGCCTTTTTCCGGGACGACCGAGAACGTCGCGCCCGTGAAATGGTAGACCGTCTCAAGGTGGCACGGGTAAACATTTCATTTGAAGAAGTTGCCGAGTCTGCCGGCAAGGCCCCAATCGGGAGACCACACGTAGCGGACGTGCTCGTGCGACGCAACATCGTGTCATCCATCCAAGCTGCGTTTGACGCCTATCTCGATGTTGGGAAACCCGGATACGTTTCCAAAAGCCCCTTCCCTGTTTCCGAAGCCGTACAAATGGTTCATCGAGCAGGAGGTATCACGTCTGTTGCCCACCCGGGCAGACATTATGCAGATCCACATTCGTTCTTGACCTTGGTGGCAACAGGTATCGATGGTATAGAGGTCTACCACCCATCCCATTGGTACGTAACGCGTGAATTCTATCGCGTTCTTTCCGATCAACATGGGCTTCTCATGACAGGGGGCTCGGACTTCCACGGAACGCGCGATTATGACGATCGAAACTTTGGATCGTTTGGAGTAACAGCAGATCATCTCGATAGGATTCAAACTCGGGTTGTTCGTATTCGCAGAGGAAGCTAACGATGGCTATAACATCAACGTCTATTCCTCAGGACCTGACCTTCTCAAGGAGCACCTCGCGCCGCATCGGTATTGTTGCTGCACGGTGGCATGCAGATATCGTAGATAGGCTTCTTGATGGTGCCTTGAGTACATTGCGTGCGGCTGGATTGGAAGACCACAGCGTGGTGATCGAACGAGTTCCGGGTAGCTATGAGATACCGGTCTGCGTCAAAGCCATGGCTCTGAGTCAACACGTTGATGCCGTTATTGCCCTTGGCGTTGTGATCAGAGGTGACACGGCCCATTTTGAATATGTGTCCTCCCCGGTTGCTCACAGCCTGATGGACATCGCCGTTGAAACCGGAATTCCGTGTTTGTTTGGCGTACTCACAACCGATACTGTAGAGCAGGCGCAAGCCCGTGCTGGAGGCATACACGGCAACAAGGGGGCTGAGGCGGCAACTGGCGCATTGGAAATGGCCGATGTGATGGACCGACTTCGCACGCAAAAACCCTAAAATCGAAGCAGTATCGTTCCTCTACGGGACGTACCGATCGTTCAATTCAGAACATACCCTATGCTCCGCATCCTCAGCCTTGCGATCATTTGCATCCTCGGAAGCTTCGGCCTCTCAGCACAGTCGATCCAATTGTCGAACTGGCGAACGATGTCCTCCCTGCGCACCGTACGCGATGCAGATATTGACTCCCGAGGTGTGATCTGGGCAGCTACGTCGGGCGGTGTGATGGTCATCGATCGAGAGAACGGCACTATCGACGAATATCGAAATGTAGACGCGTTGCAATCACTCGATTGCACGTCATTAATCTGCGATCAAAAAAAGAACGTAACGTATGTGGGCGGAAGTGATGGCTCTCTAGACATTGCAGATTCTTCCGGGATGTGGACGAACGTTTCGGACATTCGCAGAGCAACACAATACACACGTAGGCGGATCAACGATTTTGCAATGCGCGGTGACACACTCTTTATAGCAACAGACTTTGGGATCGTTCTCTACAACACGAGAAACGGGACCTTTATTGAAACTGTTGATAGAATAGGAGACCTGCAAGAAAAGAGTCGCGTGAGCAGTCTGTGTATCCTCCGCGATACCGTGTGGGCTTCTACCGATTCCGGTGTGGCCATTGCCCCGCTCAACGTAGAAACGTTACGATTACCGAGTGTGTGGAATGTCCTTGATACGGCGTCCGGTCTGTCTGTCTTCCGTGTGAACTTCATTCGATCAAACGGAACAACCGTTGCTGCAACAACAGACTATTCGGCAGTTGAATGGAATGGAAGTCGATTCGAAATGCGTATCGGTACGTCTCAGGTGATCACGGGGCTCTCATTTACCACTGACCGACTTGCCGTAAACACAGCGTCTGAACTACGTTCGATGAGCGGACCTCTTGCCGTAACCTGGCCCGGCGAATTGCTTGGACACGTGTGGCCGCGAACACCCACGGGAGATGTCTTACTCGTGTTTGTTCGAGACCTCGCATTGGGATATGTAGAGAATGACGCTCTCACAATGTTCAATGTGAACTCCCCAATTTCCAACCAGTTTGCTCACATCAATGTTGACACACGCGGCGGGATCTGGGTAGCAACGGAGGTAGACCCTCCAAGAACCGGTCAAGGTGTGAGCTATTTCGACGGGACCGATTGGATCAATATCAATACATCTACTCAGCCCCTTCTTCGATCGAATGCCTGTTACCGCGTGTCTTCCCTACCTGATGGATCTACGTGGATCGGCACATGGGGTGGAGGAACGTTGCGTTGCACACCAACGGATACGGGTGTGGTCTATGAAAAATTCGATCAGAATAACTCCACGTTAACGGGTATACCTGCCGACCCCAATTATGTGCTCGTTGCAGAGGTATCACAGGACAGATCGGGGCGCACATGGATGCTCAATGAACAAACTGCAGACAGGCTTCTCTCGAAAATCGAAAATGGCACGTGGGCTTGGTCTCCTAACTGCAGCGATCCACGCAGCAACATCTTTCGCACGCTCACCATCGATCTTAATGGGACGGTTTGGGCCGGAAGTCCAAATGGAAGTGGAGTGGTTGCCTACAATGACAGACTCACTGCAGATACAGATGATGATATCTGCAATGTGATTCGCTCTAGCAATACCCAACTACCGGACAATGCTGTCAGTTGTGTGCGCGCCGATAAGTCAGGGGCAATTTGGATGGGCACGTCTAAGGGTGTAGCAGTGATCTCCTCCCCAAGTACACTTTCTAATACCAGCGTCCCGTTTGTGCGTCGGATATCGGCTTTGACCAATGCAGTTGTTACTGATATCCATGTTGATGCCTTGAATTACAAATGGATTGCAACCACGGGCGGCGTGTTTGTATTGAATGAGGATGGGACTGAGGTGATCTCTACGATCACAAAGTCTAACACCCCGCTACTCGACGACAACATTCGCACCGTAGCAGTTGACGAAACAACCGGTCTTGCCTACTTCGGAACCACAAATGGCTGTAGCGTTGCACAGACCTCTTCAATGCGTCCGCTCGATGACTTCAGCATCCAATGTTACCCACAACCGTTTGCTCCGTCGAAAGATGTGCAGGTTGTGATAGACGGACTTGCCCCGGATGCAGACATACGCATCATGACCAATGGTGGACTGCTTGTCTCCGCCATTCAGTCGCGTGGACGTCAGGCCTTATGGGACGGACGGGATGTAAACGGCAACATCGTTGCCCCGGGCGTCTACCTTGTTAGCGCAAAAAGTGCGAGCACAAACACTTCGGCCGTTGGCAAGATCGCCGTTACTCGATAAGGGGCTCAGCATGGCCACCGTGCGAATGGCACTAGTTCGTGCATCAATTGTTCCGCTGGTATGGACGCTCCTAAGTGTAGCATTAACCATGTTTGTACTGGATGCTTCGCCGCATGTTGGATTGATTTCTTTTGATGCCGGCAATTTCATCCTCGCAGCTCAAGACTTTCGTATTTCAGCAGATCAGCCACATTTGCCGGGCTATCCGGGCATTGTAGCAATTGCAAAACTCGTTGATCCACTCCTTGGTCCGGCATCCGGACTTCGCCTCTTGGGCCTGCTTGTGCCCCTGAGCGCCTTTCTGCTCGGCCTAGGCCTCTCAGATCGACTAGGGTGGAAGGGGGCGATGGCAACCCAAGCACTCGTGCTTACATCACCCTTTGTCTGGTTCTTCGCATTCACTGCTGAAACGTATGCCATCGATCTTCTCGCTGGAACGTGTCTCACGTTGATCATTCTCCGCGACCGTGACCATCGGTGGCTGCCGGCGCTGTTAGGGGTCACAGCATTCTTCCGTCCTGTTACAGCCGTGCTGCTTTTGCCGGGTATACTCTGGCTTATCTGGAATGCTCGCAGATCACTCACCGTTTCATCAATGATCACACCACTGATCATTGCGATACTTTTCTTCTCCGCCTCCGTTTATGGCATCCTCATCGGTAGTAACGGCATTGATGGTCTTATCACATTGATCAGGTCAGGTCCGCCGGTACCCATGCGTCCATTCAGTGAGTTCTTTCCTTTCGCAGTCTACAGCGCGTGGTTCTGTGTTCCGCTACTTCCGATGATGTGGCGTTCTGGCGTGGGATCATCCGGTGTTGCAAAGCCCCTTATCATCACCTTCATGTGTGCTGTGATGTTCTTTGCCATTGGGCACTATGCCAAGGGGTATTTGATGTTGATCGTGCCGGCAATGATCGTTGGTGTTGTGAGTATGCGGCGCATCTCGTGGCAGATGATCACGGTAAGCGTGTTCGTCCAAGCGGTGATGTTTTTGTTGCTACCATCTATGCCCGACCCGTTGCCGAAGAATTCTCCACAACGATCTTCGAATGCAGTTGTCCGTATGTGGGAGAGGACAACGTCTTCGTATTCGTGCACGTTGGATAGGATCAACGACCTGAGGCTCTTCTGGGATAAAACAATGCCATGGATAGAAAATCATGACGGACCCATCATGTTCAAAAACGATGTTGCACCATCTGTGCGCATTGCTCAGGCCCTCTCTACTGTACGTGGTTCGGTACGTAGACCGTGGTGGGGTCATACTAAGTCTATCGATCAGAATTGGGTCCGGCTAGACTCCAACGGACTTCATGAAGAAGGCAGAACTGATACTGCTCTGGCAGTTTCAACACTTTTTACGGTGGATAGTTTGCCGAAATGAAAAAAGGTCGCTCGAATGAGCGACCTTTTTTACCACGATGTGCGGAAGACGGGACTTGAACCCGTACGCCCTTGCGAGCGCCACCCCCTCAAGATGGTGCGTCTGCCAATTTCGCCACTTCCGCAGAGGGGTCACAAAGGTAGGAAACGTTCGGAAGATGGCAAAATCAACGTCCGGATCTTTGCTGGAGTTGGGCGATGATGTCGCGTGCTGCTCTAGCCCCCTGCTCCGTTGCATTTTCAATAGCAGGTGCACAGTCACTATCCGTCCCTGCAAAACGAAGTCGCGGTGTTTGTGCACTAGCAGCCTGTGCAGCCCCGTTATGAGAACCGGGTGATGGAATAACGATGCCATGTCCCCATCCCCAACAATGGACATCAGTGATGGACATACGTTGCTCTTCAGTAAGGCTTGCAGCAAATCGTTCTACGGTTGTGGCTGCAAAGCGAGCAAACGCATCAGGATCTTGCAGCATAGTTCGTTGCGCTGGATCGAGAGGTACGTACAAGGACACTACATGTGCCGAAGAGCCCCTTTGAATACACATCGGATCTATCACGTCCGTATACGAATTTTCTACACGCAGGTCCCACGTATCGTATGCCTTGCCGGTTGCAATGGCTACTCGTGAGCTGATCTGCATAGTAGCATATGGTGCGTAGGTGATCTTCTTCAATGCCTCAAGACGTTGCACTCCAACACCCGTGAGTAATCGAGACAACTGATACTTCGGAACGGCAATGATGGCAAAGGGGGCAATGTAGCGCGTCACAGTCCCGTCAAGCTCTACAACATCCACCTCAACAGTGTTCGGTGTTTCGTGAACTCGTGCCACGAGTGCAGATGATCGGGTGTTTTCTAAAGCAGCAGCAACACCATTGGTAAGCTGAGACGTGCCTCCAGGAAAACTGTAGCGAGAATATCCAAACGAAGAGCCAAGTTCTGACTGGTAGAAGTTCAGCAAGCAATATGCATTCGTCTTTGTGGAAGGGGCACCCATCGACGATCTACTGTAGGCATTAATGATGGTGTTGAGTGTAGCAGACCCATATTGTTGTGCAAGCTCCGAAGATCGTTGAGCATCATGTGCTTGCAAACGTTGTGAGAGAGAAGCAGGTAATGGGTATGATGGCAGATCTGCATCCATCACGGAAAGCATATCTCGAAACCGCTTCATCCCGTCTCTGTCTCGCTCGTCACGGATAGCGTCCTTCAATGTCTTATCCGACCAGAGATCCTGAACGATCTGTCCGTCTGCGAGAATGTAGGCATCATCAGGACACTGTACGGGTTCAATCCGTGCCACCTTCATCAACATATCGATCTCTTCCGTGCGACTTACAAAGTACACACTACCGAGTGGCACCGAGACATCCTTGATCTGTTCACTTACAGCAGCACCTCCTAATCGGGCCTCCGATTCAAGAACGATGCTATCGATTCCGTGTGTTTGTAAGACCAATGCTGCCGTAAGTCCCGATAGTCCCCCACCAACCACTACTACATCCTTGCGCACCGTTGTTGTTGGTTGAGGAAGGGGCTTGCCATCACGCAGAAAATCGTGCGCTACACGAAACTGCGGCGTACCCACTCGCGGGCGAAGAGGTTCAGCAACCTTTGTGACCTGAGGCTCTCCCTCATCAATGCGCGCCGGTCCACATCCCGGCAATGGTGCAAGAAACACCGCTCCGGAACCCAGAATGATCGTGTAGAGAAAGTCTCTTCGGGTATTCACCATTGTACAATGTAAACAGCGAACGGTGAACAGCGAACAGTGAACAGCGAACAGCGAACAGCGAACAGCGAACGGCGAACAGCGAACAGCGAACGGTGAACAGCGAACAGTGAACAGCGAACAGTGAACTATCTGACTACAGTCAGAGGTACAACTGTGCGGGCTCCATTTACGGTTACCGTGCAAATGTAGGATCCGGACGCAATTCCGCGCACAGGCACACGGATGGTGCCGGGCACCACGCGGTCTGTATAGAGTGTTTGCAAGAAGCGTCCTTCGCTTCCGTAGATCTCAACATTCACGAGACCAGGAACCGATTGATACCATTCGAGTACGGAGTGATCTCTCATCGGTTGTGGCATTACCTTGACGTCTACGTGCACCTTGCCTGCATAGGCGTCGTCTACACTCGTTGCGCGTTGCAATACGCCTAGCGGCAGGACCTTGTCTTCGAGTACACCCTCGGTGTCTTCCGGTGTACCGCCGAACCAGTTCTCTAGCACGTCGGCATAGACCCGACGGTAGTCCCATTGATAACGAAGGTCGCCGTTGCTATCAAAGTTCTGTAGATCCGGCATTTCGCCATATACCCCGGCGCGTACACCATTGCCCCAAACAAATTGTACCGAGGCTGCGCCGTGGTCCGTGCCTCGACTTCCATTTTCATACGGACGTCGTCCAAACTCAGACACTGTCATACCAACCACACGGTCAGCAAAGCCTTGAATGAGCGCATCCTGCATAAAGGTTCCAATACCGGTTGAGAGCTTCTCCAACAGGTACGGGTGTAGTCCATTCAAATTTTCGTCTTGTTGTTGCACGTGTGTATCAAAACCGCCCATGTAGACCAGGTAGATCTTCGTCTTCAATCCACCACTGATCAAACGTGCAACGAGCTTCATCTGCTTTACGAAGTTCGTATCATCATACGTTGTCTTGTTCTCTCCCTTGTCAAAGGCATTCTTCACAACTGTTGAATACCGGTCTGACTGTTCGGCAACGAGCCGAACAAAATTGAACTCTCGTCCATACCGCGTGTCTTCCGGCATTGGATCCATGTCGGGAGATAGCCCCTGGCCAAGCTCAAAGAACTTCTGCGGATCCGTGAGAGCAATACCAATATCACCCTTGGGACTTTGAAGGAGCATGGACAAGGAGCCCCCTATTTGCACAGCAATTGGGTCGGGCGGTAGAACTTCGGGGAAGCCATTGATCTTGTTCGACCAATACCGGCCCAGCCAACCATCAACAAGACGTTTGTTCGGATCGGAGGAGTTAAATCCGCTCAACCAAATATCCGTGGACCGAAAGTGCGATAGAGAAGGGGCTTCATAGCCAATCCCATTCACAATGGCGAGACGTCCATCCTCAAACATGCGCTTGAGATTATACGGCGCTTTTGCATCGAGCGATGGGTGCATGTAAACGCGCGAAAGCACGTTGATGGCCTTCTCTTTCGGGACGGCAATGCTCGGACGGATCTTGTAATATTCAGGATCATCAGCCGGGATGATCATGTTCATACCGTCATTGCCGCCAAACATTTGAATCACGATAAGGATTCGATCATCATCGGCTTGGACGTGCTCGCCGAGATCGAAGGGTGAGAACGCCTTCAAAGGGACGCCCCCAAGGACCTGAGTTCCAACAGCGGCTGCCGCAGTTGTCGAGAGGAAGGTACGACGTTTCATCGGTGTTCCTTGACGTTCTTGTTCACGTTGAAGGGGCTTAACATAGTTGGAAATCCGGGGCCTTAGCAATGGCCTTAAGGAGTTCGCGCATTGCACGAGCAGCTGCCGATGGTACTTCGAGTTTTTCAGCCCACGTGTAATCGGGCTGACCTTCTAAGAGGGCGCTCTTGTAGAAGTCGAGTCGAGCCTGAGAAACATCTACCGGCAACAAAAATCTGGTGACAGCCAGCACAAACTTGGCAACGTCCTCATAGTCAGCGAACTCACGAATGAAGGCATTCGCTCGGGCATCCGTCATGGCATCAATCAGCTTCCGTGCAAACTCTCGCCTACGTGGATAGGTGTTGGTACTGATCCACGTGTGGTGTCCGGGCCACCCGGCTACATTCGGCGGATCGAGCATGATCTGATCCATATCCAACACCCAGATCTGGGGATCGAGTTCTTCTACTCCGAACTGTCGTTGGAGTCCAACCACATACTCCACCGGAGTCTTGATCTGTGCACCTCGAAGAGCCGGATCAAAGAAGTGCTGGCTGGTGAATAGCTTCTTTAACATCGGCTTGATGTCAAAGTTTGCAGCACGGAATTCCGCGGCAAGATCATTCACAAACGATTCATCTACATCACCCTTGGAGCTGTAGACAAAGTAGAGATAGGCCTTGCGTGCGATGAAACGAGCGGCTGCGTCGGGTCTAACGCGGAAGATGATCTTGATAAGTTCAAAAACTTCTTCGTTAAGCACTTGAAATTCGGTGTTGTTATCAACCGTACGTGCCGGGATGGTAACACCCAAGAACTCCTTTGCACCGGTATCGTGCTTGTTTGCATCGAACCACGTATTGTAGATACCCTTTGGTGCCGGCTGATCATTAAAGCGAGAAGCCTTCCAGCCCGTGAGTACACGTGCAGCTTCTTTCACATCACCTTCTGTATACCATCCGATGCCAGTTGTAAAAAGCTCAAGGAGTTCACGACCGTAGTTTTCATTCGGCTTGCCAACTTCGTTATACGTGCCGCCGAGATAGAAAACCATTGCATTGTCTACCGTTACGTCAAGAGCCATAGAAGGGAAATTTCCCAGCCGATTCTTGCGCATCATCCTATAGTGTCGGTAATGCATTTGTGGAACCATGTACGTCTCGTCAAATGAGAACTCCGTACACCAGTGGCTCATCCAAAAGAGCGTGAGACGTTCCACGGCGCGTGCATCTCGATACATCGTTGCCAACCACCAGTTGGAGAACGAGCGATGATTCCCCTTCCACCAACCTTCGATGGCCAGTCGGGTTTGGAGATCGGCACCCTGAGGGTTCTCCGTATAGTCCACCATCAACTGTGTAGCTGGGTCTCGCCACTTTGCAAAGACCATATCGGGTGTTGGGTCCCCCGGATCATCCTCACCGAGTAGTTCCTCCACAACATCTGCCGCTTGTTTGCCAACATGCGTCGTTGCAACTGGCATAGACACGGAAAACCCGAGTCTGCGATAGAGGTGGAATACATCCTCCAATGTGAGCGGTGTGGTGTACGGTTCAAGACCGGCTTGCACCATCGGAGCTGCATCGAGAGCACCACCGCCGCGCTGCGAAGCGCGCACCAAACTTGTAAAGAGGTTTCGTCTGTTCATCGCTCCCTCAACGGAGTTGTGATCGTCAAAGAGACCGTTCGGCAGTAGAATCGACCTTCGGGCAGTTCGTTACTATAGGGAAGTATTGCTGGTCCGATACCCTTCACTTCCGTGATGTTCAGGGAAGGGGCTATCGAACGTACGAATTGTTCTACAGATCTGGCACGATCGGTAGAAAGGTTCATGTTGTGTTGAAGTTCTCCCAGACGGTCCGTGGAGCCTACGATGGTTGCCACACTCCCCTGTCCGGATGACGACTTCACAACCCGACGCATCATTTCCTTGTTCTGTTCGGATATGTCTGCTCGGTCGTAATCAAAAACAATGAGGCTTAACCTGCTCACTTCATAGTTGGCCACGGTCTTGATCACCGGGAAACGTGTGGATGCCGTTACCGGAGATCCATCCTTCTGCATGATCCCAAGTTTTGCGTCAAGCGTATCGGTGGTTCCCACTACTGGACCAAGCTTATCGGTCATCTCTTGTGTGAGATCAAAGCTGATCTGCGCCGGCGGAACGTTTCCGCCTGTTCGTGCACCAATAGACCGATCGCGATGATTCACATCCAATGCCCACGATGAGGCTTGTTCCGGATTCCGAACATCTACAGAAAAGTCGTGATGACCTTGTACCGGTACATACTCATTGAAGCGGGTATGAACAACCGGATCGAGCACCGAGCCATCGCTGGCTGAGAGCTCTACTCGTCGGTTCTCTTCAATGCCCTGCATGTATTGTTCGTTCGACAGTAGAGATGGTCGGTCTGTGGTACGGATCTTGAATCGCTCCTGACCCAGACCCCAACGGTTTCGCAAATACGTAACCACACTCTGTGCGCGTGCTGTTGCAAGTTTCGTGAGTTGTTCCGTGGAGCCCCCTTCCATCCCGTCCGTTGTTCCTGTGACCGTAAGCACTACACGTGGCTTTGCACGCATACGGGCACCCACGATATCGAGCATACGGTAGTAGATGGGCAACGTCTGTTTGGGCAGCGCCAATTCACTGAACTGAGATACATCATCTTCGCCAACGTACTTCACGTTCAGGGCATGAGAGGTACTATCAAAAAAGATGTAAGGCAACAATGGGAACGTCTGCGTCACAACCGTTTCGCGGATCTCCAATGGCTGCGAACGCACAGAAGCAATCACCACAGGAACAGGTTCCGGTAGTGGCGTTGGTGCAGGTGCTTCAACAATAACAGGAGGTGGAGGAGGTGGTGGTGGCGGAGGTGGTGGCGGTGGCGGCAGTTCATCGCTGAACATGCGATATCGCACCTGGAGTCCGGCTCCGGCAAACGACTGTTTCCATGTTGAGGATGAAGAGATCGAATTCAGTCCATAGCGATAGAAGACCTCGGGACATAACTCAACGTGTTTCGACAGGGGGATAACCGCGCCTAAGGCACCAGACACACCCATGGCCGTTCCGAGACCGGGAAATTCACCTTCAGCAACCACATGTTTTTGTGTCCCGTCGGGAAACAAGACACCATCAGGAGATGTGATTTCTTCCGATTGTGAATAAGAGGCATTCACAAGCGGATTACCGGCATCAAAGGAGCCCCGTATATAGATCGGCAGCCATTCTACCGGACGAGAACGAATCCCTAGTTCAACGGCCACATAGCCTAAGGAGCTGGAGAAAACGTGTGTGCGTTCCATTGGGACATAGGTATTGGAGTTTGGATCCAGCACCTCAAATCCATCTACGGTTGTTGTCGTCAGATCGGCAGGACGAAGGGAATACACCAAGGCACCGGTAAGCTCAAACGCATCACCAAGGAGCGAATATTCACCGGTTAGGCCAGCAAAAAACCCGCTGGAATTGCCGTTTGTGAACTGTCCACATTCCGGACTCCCCAAGAGCACCGGAATCGTAGATGTGTTCATTACAAATTGATAGCCCCCCTTAACGCCAATGGACGCAACCTGTGCCGTGGCGGCATGGTGTGCGAAGAGGAAGAACAACACAATTGCCAGAACACGGAAAAGATTCATGGAAGCGACGTTACGAAAAAACACCTAAACAGGGGCAAGGATTTTGCGGATCTCGTCCCATGGAGTAGCACTAAGGATACGGTAGCAATAGAATGCCGCAAAGCCGATGAGCGTTACACCTGTGCCCTGTTGAATGCGATGAACGAACTTCGGCGTCATCTTGTCCCGGAAGGCCAAAACCAGCCGTACCAGCGTCATCAACCACAGGGTATTGCCCGCTCCGAATCCAACAGAAAATGCCATCGCGTTGAGGAATGTCTGCTCGAATACACCCATCTTTTGAATGAACGTGGTCATGGCCATCACCGCCGGAATAAAGGTTGGATTAGCAAGATTGGCTACGGCAAATCCTACTCCAACAAAGAATGGTCCATTGGATGTAACCTTGTTGAGAAGTTCATCACCCCTACGATGTTTTGTTGTGTCGATAGCTTTTACAGGGTGCTCGCGGATCTGATAAATTCCAAAGCCGATCATAAAGAGGACGATGGCAAGCTGAATCGATAGTGTGACAATAGGATTGCCCCCTTCCATCGACTTCAACGCGTCTACAACCCACGAACTGGCCCACATTGCAAGGGAGCAATAGAGCAGATCGAGCAGTCCTGCACCAACACTGAGTTTGATTGCTTGATGCCAGCCATCACGAAGCCCGGTTCGGACTGATGCCATCCCTATCGGTCCGGGTGGAATCGCAAGGACGTATCCTACAACTGCACCTATAAGTAGAGCTATAATCATGGTCTACGAAGATACACCCGTTATGCACCGATACCGTGGAGTTGTCTGTGAACGTATCTTCGAATCTTCATTACGAGGAATGCATGACGCAGATAAAGGGTGGTAAGGGGCTTGTAGCAACTCTTGGACTGTTCACCACAACGTCTCTTGTTGTTGGAGGAATGATTGGTTCGGGGATCTTCCGTAATCCGTCTACCATGGCAAGCTTCCTGCATTCGCCGGAATTGCTCTTGGGCGTATGGGTGGTTGCCGGACTGGTAACGATGTTTGGTGCGCTCACAAATGCAGAGGTTGCCGGACTCATTCCGGTAACGGGCGGACAGTACCAGTACTTCCGGGTGATGTACGGTGACTTCATGGCCTTCCTCTACGGCTGGGCGTTGTTTGTTGTGATTCAATCCGGTTCCATTGCATCCATCACCTTTGTTTTTGCTGAATACTTCAATACCGTTGTTCCGCTGTGGGAACTCGATGAATCAACGGCAACAGCATGGGCTATCTCTCTTCCCTTTGCCACTATCTATCCGTTCAAACAGATCGGCATCAAACTTCTCACGTTTGGCGCAGTGGCGGGACTCACGCTCATCAATGCACTTGGTGTAAAAGAAGGTGGACGTGTTCAAGGTCTCTTCACCGTAGCCAAGGTGGCCGCCATCCTCTTTCTTGTGGTGATGGCCTTCACCAGTACCAGTGGCAATGTTGGCAATATCGTTGCTACCTCCTCCACTACCGTCCCGGTAGGCACAGCACTGATGTTTGCTCTTGCAATGGCCATGAACAAGGCATTGTGGTCGTACGATGGATGGAACAATTCTACCTACGTGAGCGGTGAAGTGAAGAACCCGCAGGTTACCGTTCCTCGTGCACTGATGCTCGGCACGGCCATCTGCATCAGCGTCTACGTCCTGATCAATCTTGCCTACTTGACCATTCTGCCTATTGACGTCCTGAGCGCATCATCTGCTGTTGCACGTGATGCAGCCTTTATCATGATGGGTACCTTTGGTGCCGTATTCGTCAGTGTTGCAGTGATGGTCTCCACCGTTGGCACATCCAACGGAACGATCCTTGCCAGTTCACGTGTCTATTATTCAATGGCCAATGAAGGCATGTTCTTTAAAGGGGCTGGTGTGGTTCATGATCGGTTCCGCACTCCGGTTCGGTCACTCACATTGCAGTTGGGCTGGACCACAGTGTTGATCTTCTCCGGAACGTTCGACATGCTCACAGACATGTTGATCTTTGTGAGTTGGGGCTTCTATGCCTTGGGCGCTTATGGCGTGTTTGTGCTCAGGCGAAAGATGCCGGATGCACATCGACCGTACAAGACATGGGGCTATCCGGTTGTTCCCATCGTCTTCATACTTTTTGCAGTTGCGTTCTTAGGCTTTACAATCTTCTCCGACATCGAGAATTACAACAACGGGAGTGCCCCGGTCATCAACTCACTCTGGGGAGTTATCCTTCTCACATCCGGCATACCGTTCTACTGGTGGTTCAAAAAACGAGGCCAATACTCACGTTGAGGAAGGACATCGTTGCTTCACCCTCTTCTTTTCCCACGAGATTCGTCCAGTTATACTTCAGCTCGAGAAACGGCCGAAGACCACCCAGATTGAACTCTAGTCCACCCGTGATGGCTGCTCCAAAACGTGACGTTTGAGGCTCTAGATCCTGTCCCGTACCTGTGATGAGGTTCTCAAAAATGCTATTGCCTTCACTCACAGAAACATTGCGGTACGAATACATCAGTTCCGTTGCCACGTACGGACGAACAAGTCCTTGCATCGGAATGAAGGTAATTCCAGCATACACAGGAACATAGGTTGTAACTGTTTGAAGTTGGATCCGCGTACCATTATCGAGCACGGCTGTCTGTTCCTGTCCCGGGAATTGTGTGTATTGGATTCCACCGGAAAAACTGAAGTCATCGGAAAGTCCAAACCTCATTTTGGCACCAAGATGATATCCCAACCCCGACGCAGTTTCAAACGCAGTACCGATCCCGGTGGTGTCAATAGAATTGTAGACCTGTTCTATGGACTCGCTCGGAATGCTTGGTCCAAGAAAGACACCGATGGAAAATGGTTCACCGCCGTCTGACTCACCGGCTGCCTTTGTTGGTACAAACGTGACTGCAAGGAGTGCCAAAAAAGCTATCGCTGCAGAAACATTGTGACGATATGACATGGTACTGGACCTAAAAAGGAAAACTTTGACATTGTGCGGGTACTGCGTTGCAAGCTACAGTGTTTCTGGCTCGTTGTCCACATTGACTCACTGGTCGGCGCGTGTGTACGACCATAACGTAATTTTGTTGCATGAATCGACTCCTGCGTCTTACTATCGTTGCCCTCCTCACCACGGGTGTGGCCAGTGCTCAAGTCATTCCACCGTTGCGTGTTGGACTCTCCGGAGGCCTCACACTCAACCCGCTCTCGCCGTCCGTTCAGGTATGGCGCGGATTTGGCAGCACACAACCCCAATTTGCCCCCTTCGTGAATGATTCTCTCCGTTTCACAAGCGGAAGTATGGGGCTTGGTGGTGCATTCGGATTCTTGATGGGCTTTCCTATCACCCGGACGATTCATATCTCGGGTCGCATTGGTTATAACAGCATGTCGGGTTCATCGTCCGTTCAGCAGATAGTTGCACCAACAACTGTCGTAAACGAACTTGACGCATTTTCCTCCACCCTGGAGGTCTCTCCCGTTGCAGAGTTCTACGGTCTCTTTGGCGATCTATCTCTGCATCCTCTTGTTGGGCTTGAATTTGGCATCCCACTCAGTACAACGGTTACGCAAACTGCAACTGCTACAGCGCAGAACACCGAGACCGTGCAAACATTTGCTGATGCAACAGACGTTCCGGAGAGTTCTGTGCGTACTGCCCTCCTTATAGGACTTGGGTACACAATCAGACTCGATAGTTCGCAGTGGTACATCCAGCCGGAAGTATCGTACCGCCTGCCCCTTTCCGATCTATCGTCTTCTGCTACGTATTCGCCAACATCGTTCTCCCAGATTCGCATTGGTGTGAACGTCTTCCTTGGATTTGCAGACAAGAAGGAAACACCAACGTCTTCGCGCGAGATGAGTGCTTCTATAGACCGCATCACGGCGTATGACCGTGATGGTAAGGAAGTGAACGTAACAGCGCTTAACGTAGAAGATGTGCGCTACAACGAGATGTTCCCACTAGTACCGTATGTGTTTGCGCAAGAGAACGGGCTCCCTGATGCGTCTTCGCAAACAACGGATCACATGCCGGAAAAGGGTGGCTTCCAACCCGAGACATTGCCACTCGATGCCATCGAAGTCAATCGCAATCTCTTGAACATCATCGGCTCTCGTATGATTGCCTATCCGCAGGCAACACTTACGATTACCGGTACTACCGATGGAAAGAACGAAGCAAAAACAAAGGACCTGCCGGAGAGACGTGCTAACTGGGCAAAGAATTACCTCGTATCAGCATTCGGTATAGATCCGGCTCGCATTGTCACCAAGACCTCGGCAACACCGTCGAAACCATCGTCTGCTACAGATCCTGATGGAATCGTCGAAAACCGTCGCGTAGAATTTTCATCGAACGTACCTGACGTGTTAGCACCCGTTGTGATCACGGCTGATAACCAGCGTGTATCAACACCGGATGTTGTGACCTTCCATCCAAAGGTTGACAGCGAGGATTCTCTCAGCTCGTGGTCACTTAGTGTAATGCAGGCCGGACGTCAGCTCCGCGAGATCAACGGCCTAGGTCGCCCAGAACGTGTTTCATGGCCAATCCGCCCTAACGAACTCTCTGCAGATCAGGTGCCGGTAGACTATGAAATGGTGTTCCGTTCTGTGAAGGGAGACAGTGCAACGGCAATTGGTTCAATCCCTGTAGACTACGTATCGAGTGTTCGTAAGAAGACAGAGAACTTGCCTGACCGTACCGTTGACAAATACTCCTTGATCTTGTTCGATTTTGACAAGGCAACACTCACAGAAGACAACTCTCGTATCCTAGAACTGATGGTGTTGCCCAACATCACCTCTTCATCAAAGGTGAACATCATTGGATACACGGACCGCATTGGCAACGATGTGTATAATCAAAAGCTTTCTCGGGAACGTGCAGAGACCGTTCGTGCGTTTCTAGAGTCGCGGGCCAAGGATGCCAAATACTCCATCAACGGAGTGGGCGAAGGCACCGAGATCTTCTCCAATGACGTTGCCGTTGGACGTCAACTCTCTCGCACGGTGCAGGTGATCGTGGAGACCCCAAGGACAACACGTTGAACTATCGCCTCTTATCGAACATTGACACACCCGAGGACCTGCGCAAACTTCCGGAGACGGACCTGCGCAGGGTAAGTGACGAAGTACGCGAGTGCCTAGTAGACACCATCACGCGCGTGGGAGGTCACTTCGGTGCCGGCCTAGGCACAGTGGAACTCACGGTTGCATTGCACTACGTCTTCAACACTCCACACGATAAGATCGTGATCGATACGGGGCATCAAGCGTATCCGCACAAGATTCTCACCGGACGTCGCACCACGCTCGACACCATTCGTCAGAAGGGTGGCCTTTCGGGATTCCTCAAACGCACGGAAAGCATCTTCGACGATTTCGGGGCAGGTCACGCAACCACGTCCATCTCTGCAGCACTTGGCATGGCTGCTGCACGTGATCAACTCAAGGAAGACTACAAGGTTGTTGCCGTTATTGGTGACGGAGCCATGACAGGTGGTCTTGCCTATGAAGCAATGAATAACTGCGGAGTGCTGAAGAGCGACATCATCGTTGTCCTCAACGACAACAACATGTCCATCGCACCCAACGTATGGGCAATGTCCAACTACTTCTCCGAGATCTTTGCCTCCCCTGCCGGACGCAGGCTTCGGGAAAAGATCCTTGGCATGACCGAGCGCATGGACAGTCTAGGAGATCGCATTCGTTCCGTTGCTCATCGTCTTGAAGGGGGCATGAAGGCCGTGATCACGCCCGGCATGTTATTCGAAACACTTGGCTTCCGCTACTTCGGTCCCGTGAACGGTCACAACGTAAACAACCTCGTTACCATGCTCCAGGGCATCCGAGAGATGAAGGGTCCAATCCTTCTCCACGTGATCACCCAAAAAGGCAAGGGTTACGGTCCGGCAGAGCGGGACAAACAATTCCTCCACGCCATCGGCAAGGTAGACAAGATCACCGGCAAGGCACTATCAACACCACCGCCGGCAGTTGCTCCGCCCCCTACCTACCAAAAGATCTTTGGTGAAGCGATGGTAGAGATCATGTCAACCAACCCCAAGGTTGTTGGCATCACAGCCGCCATGCCAGATGGAACGGGGCTTGATATTGTCCAGAAGCGTTTCCCTGACAAAGTCTATGACGTTGGCATTGCAGAAGGTCACGGCGTTACCTTCGCTGCCGGCCTCGCTACGCAAGGCGTGATACCCGTAGTTGCCATCTATTCCTCCTTCCTTCAGCGCGCCTTTGACCACATGGCTCATGACGTTGCATTGCAACATCTCCATGTTGTGTTTGCGCTCGACAGATCAGGTCTCGTTGGTGCAGACGGTCCAACGCACCACGGCGTCTTGGACTTGGCCTATCTGCGCATCATCCAAGGCATGGTTGTGATGGCACCAAAGGACGAGCAAGAGTTGCGCAACATGATGTACACAGCTGTGTATTCGTACACAGCGGGTCCGGTAGCTATTCGGTATCCGCGCGGCAGTGGTGTGGGCACACCTATAGGTCCGATGCAATCCATCGAGATCGGCAAGAGCGAAACCATGCGCACCGGCAAGGACGTAGCCATCGTTGCTATCGGCAAGATGGTATCCCACGCCATGAAGGCAGCCGAGCTCCTATTAGCGCAGGGCATTGATTGTGAAGTTGTAAATGCCCGTTTTGTGAAGCCCCTTGACCACTCGATGATCGACGATCTGGCGCTGCGAATTGGTCGCATCATCACCGTTGAAGACGGTCAGATCCAAGGCGGCTTTGGCAGTGCCGTTGCCGAGCACCTTGCACAGCATCATGTAGGGTCGGTAGACTTCAAGATCCACGGCATCCCCGACATCTACGTAGACCACGGCACCCAAGAAGAACTCCATGCAGACCTCCAGCTCGATGCCCCGGGCATTGCAGAGGTAGTAAAGGAGTTTCTTACAAAGAGCATGAAGTTGCCAGTTACGAGTTACTAGTTACGAGTTACCAGTTACTAGTTACGAGTTACTAGTTACCAGTTACGAGTTACGCTGTAACTCAGTAATTCCGTAACTCCGTAACTCCGTAACTCTGCAACTATGTAACTCCGTAACTGTTTTTGTCTTCGATTTCGTAACTTCGTGGCTTGTTTTTTGATCCCGTAGCTCAGCTGGTAGAGCATTTGACTTTTAATCAAAGGGCCTTGGGTTCGAGTCCCAACGGGATCACAAAGTGGGTTTGCAGAGGATATGTTGGGTATGGGGAAAACGGAGGAATCCGTTACCAGACAGTCGATTCAGAGGATTTAGACGACATGTGATGCATACCGTTGCATACCGAAGAAACACGAAAACCGTCAGTAAGAGCGTCAGTATGGGTTAGATTGTCCGACCCACCTGAACTACTTACTGACGGTTTTCTCTATGAAGGCATCCTTCTACCTCGACAAACCGGACCGCGAGACCACGTCGATCCTCTTAAACGTGTGGCTTTCCGGCAAGCGGATACGCATCGCAACGGGTATAACCATTGAGCCAAGGCATTGGCTTCATGACCGACAGACTGTCCGAACGACAGACCCTCAGCACAACGCCCACAAGAAGAGTCTGGATCGAATCCTCCGTTTTGTGAACGATACATTCAACAAGCTCGTACCGTCGGGAAAGGATAAGCTGATCTCCACTGACGACGTTGAGTCGTTCACCAGACGTATAAAGGAGTTCATTTCTCCCGAACTGGTGGAGAAGAGCGACGCTCCAGAGTCCTTCTCCGACTCCTTCACCACGTTCATCGAGACCTACACTCTCCGAACGAGAACCGGCATGATCACAAGTAAGCGTCCCGGCGCTGAGACGATCCTGCTCTACAAGCGCGTACGGAAAGACCTCATTACATGGTCGACCACGTTTAAGAAGCCACTCACCTACGAAGCAATCAACGAAGCCTTCTACCAGAGTTTCTACAAATGGCTCTCCGACGAACGCGGTCTTGCCGACGCTTCAATCTCCAACCACATCAAGGTGCTCAAGACCTTCATGAAATGGTCGAGAGACAAAGGTTATCACAACAACAATGAATGGGAGAAGTTCTGGCGGGACCGTCGCACCGGCGACTCAATGGCACTGACCCTCGAGGAAGTCCGAACGATCCGCGACATTGACCTTTCCGCAAAGCCCCGTCTTGCACGCATACGCGATTTGTTCCTCCTACAGATCTACACCGGGATGCGGTATGGAGACATCGAACGCCTCGCACCGAGCAATTTCGATGACGCCACAGGGATCATTCGCCTAACAACAGAGAAGTCCGACTCTGTCTGCATCATTCCACTCACTCGTCCACTACTGCAATTACTTACACGCTACCCATCTCGTCTCTTTGAGTTCCCTTCCAGCGTCAAGATGAACGAATACCTCAAGGAGCTCGGCGTATTGGTTGGGATGACAGGCAACATCACGATCAGCCATTATAAAGGAGGTGAGCGCGTGGAGCAGAACTACCGTCGAGCCGATCTCGTAGCCACTCACGTTGCTCGCAGAACCTTCATCTCTCTCTCCACAGAGTTTGGCCTTTCTGAGGTCGTGATCTCCCACGTTACAGGTCATTCCGCAAAGGGCATACTTCAACAGCACTACATCATCCTCAGCGACTCCGTTGTACGCGATATGGTCTGCAAGGCATGGGAACAACTATGAACATCACCGATGCTTTTCTCATCGATCCCATAGCAATGGAACATGCTCGACAGATCCTCGCTGTTGAGCTCGACATGTTACGCAACGGTTCAACTGTACACCAGCGAATTGAGTGGCTCGCATCACAACGCAACACGATGTGCAGTGAGGCAGCACTCTTCATTCCAACACAGCTTGCACCATTGCTCGACTCAATGTCCACGCAGGACACATTAGCCTTGCTCAACGTCGTTCAGCGCAATCTCACAACGATGAAGATCGGCACTACGTTTCGTCACCTCCGCAACGCCGAGCGTCGCATGGGGCTCTCCGGTTTCGTTCTCGATCCCCTCATGCAGCAAGGGGCTATGCTCTTGTTGGAGGACGACGCAGACTTCACCTCGTCGTTAGCGCGTGCCCTTGAGCCCGTAAAGCAGCACATGGAATCCAACCCCGCGTTTCAAATTGGTCAGCAGCGCTTCGACGAGATCATGTCGCGCACCGACCTCGAAACCAACAAACAGCGCGACGTGATGGACTACGCCATGCAGTCCGTCCCCGACCTCCTCGTTGGTCTCCCCGATCTCGACGGCACGATCCTCCGCGAATTCGTCTACATGTACGGTCGGCTCCTCGACCAAGACATCATGCGCACCCTCTCCGTCATCATCCGCGAACTCGGCGCCGGCATCTTCGACCAGATCAGCGGTCACATCATCGACCGCGCCCTCACAACCTATCGCACAGTGATCACCGGCCTCATCAACGACCGCATTACCGAGATCAACACTACTAACACACAACATCAACCCGTTGAGATCGCGCAGTCCGCCCCCTTACCAACACCACCCCCATTACCCGAAGGCCTCGTCACCATCAAAGAAACCGCAGCATTCCTCCGCGTAACCCGCGTTACTGTCGAACGACTGATCAAAAGCGGTGCACTTGAAGGCACACATGTCGGTCGCAAGCACCTCATCACCCGCAAAAGCATCGACATCTACCTCGCAATTACATAAAAGTGGCGCAACGGAACCCCTATCGAACACTTCCGTGAGACTAATGGTACCGCACGCCACCTTAATATTAGCTCTGGAGGCCTTCCATTCCACGTTCAACGTACTCGTCTCAGTAAAATGCACTTCCCTGAACGGTCACGGAACCCTTCCGTTAGTGTTTCACGGAACGCAAAAGAACGAGCATTTAGGTGTTTTTAGTATAAAAGAAGTGGTTTTTGGGTGGCGCGAAGTGTACTGCAACTTGCGGTGTACGTATCATCAATACACTGTGGTTATCATTGGCAATTCAAATGTTGTTCGCCATTTGAAGCTTAAGACCATCAGTCAATTGCAATCACTCAGCCTTATCTTTCACCATGTTAGCACTCACCGATATACGCGCAAACGCCACTGCTTTTGCCGAACGATGGAAGGACGAAGTGTCTGAGGACGCCGAAGCCAAAACCTTTTGGCACGAGTTCTTCGCCGTCTTCGGGGTCGACCGTAAGCGTGTTGCCTCGTTCGAGAAGCAGGTGACCAAGACCGGGAAGAACCAAGGCTTCATTGACCTGTTCTGGCCGGGGGTGTGCCTTGTAGAGCA
>CALMZQ010000006.1 GCA_937870915.1 uncultured Ignavibacteria bacterium | reverse complement strand
CGCATGATGGTATCAACCGCAGCGGATCCACTTCCAAAGGCGTAGGCGTGTGTGCCCCCTTCCATAGCAGCAAGATTAGCTTCCCACGCAAAACGAGTGGGGTTCTGTGTGCGGGCGTATTCGAAACCTTTGTGTTTGCCGATCTCTTCTTGTGCGTAGGTAGACGTTTGATACAGGGGTACCGTAACCGCGCCGGTGAGAGCTTCGGGTTCTTGACCGATGTGGATGGCCTTTGTAGAGAACTTCATCATTGCACCTTAGGAGAAAGAGAAAAGCCGCCGAATGGGCGGCTCGTTGGAGTCGTTGGGGATGTTAGCAAAGGTTTAGCGACTGAAGAAGAACTTCTCGGCCTTACGGAAATCATTACCCTGCATGATGCAGATATAGACACCTTCGGGAAGATCCGGGATCGGCTGGGTGTAGTCGTGTTGACCGCGAGATGCATATCCACGGTAAACGTCCATCACCTTTTTACCAAGCATGTTGTAAATGCCAATGTCGATAGAACCTTGGTCATCCGACAATTCAATGCGAGTGGTGAAAACATCGGATGCAGCACGCGCAAAGATGAACTTGTTGTCCCTACGTGAGGTGTCTGCACCAACATTAACCTTGGTCGACTGTTTGGATGCATTTGGTGTGCGTTGATTGCCAAGAGCACGAATTGTTGTGCTAACGGCACCATTAATCGGGCTGGCATAGGTCGTTGCTGCCTTGGCTGTACGTTCTTTTGCCGTGACGGATTTGGACGACGCAGCCTTCTTAGCCTTATCTGCAATAGCAGGGGCATATCCCAACGTTAGGATCATCGCACTGATGGCGATTCCCGCAAGTAGGGGGCGAATATGGTCGAAGAGGCGGGTCATGCTTGTTTGGACGTACCTACGCAATGACACAAATGTAGGCAGGAAAGTTTCATGCACCAACAACTATGCCAAAACGAAGAACGGCAGCCCCACTGGTGAGGCTGCCGTTGCGGAATTGCTATGTGCTAAGGAAGCAGGGTTAATCTACGATCAAGACCTGCTGGGAGGCCGTATAGGCGGCCGTACGCATGCGGAGGAAGTAGACACCCGATGCCAAACCTTGTGTTGAGAAGGTCATTTCGTATTCACCGTCCTGAAGACGGGTGTTAACGAAGGTCTTCACAACCGAGCCTTGGGCGTTCACGAGGTCCAGCGCGGTTTCGGAAGTAATACCAACGCCAAATACCACGCGAGCCGTTCCGGAGCTTACCGGGTTTGGCGCTACTGGAGCAAGATTGGCTTGGGTGCCGCTGATAGAAACAACGCGACGTGTGAGGGCGCAGTTGAAAATGGCTGTTGAGTCCCCTGTAGCTGATGGGACAAGGCACGGACGAGAAAGCGTCAGAACCAGGTCTTGCGGGCTTGAGAACTTATCTGCCAGCAGCAGTGTGGCCTTGAACGACAGGATTGGACCGTCGGTTACGATACGCGTTCCGCCCGTTCCCGTGAATCGCATTTGCGACTGCGTAGGATTGATCTGCGTTATCACGGGATCGTTCACCGTCCAACCGCCTGCAAGGGAGCTGCCGATCGTGACCGAACCATTCGTGTACTCAAGATTTTTCGTGTCGTAGATAACGTCAGCTATGAAGGACGTTACATCACCATTGACCCAGAGTGCACTTGAACCGCTCACATTGAATGTGACGATATTGCCTGGCTCCTTGGTTCCGCCGGCTGGGATGTCATTAGTCAGATCAAAGCGGACAGGAACCACATAGCCAATGCCACGGATGTTGGCAGTGACAGTTTTGAGTGGAGCTGCATTGCCTTGACCGTAGCCTGTGATCTCATACTGCACTGAGTATGGACGGTCTGCCCACGGTGTGGCATTCGGCTCCGTTGGTGTGAACTGCACTTCAACATTGTACGTGCGACCTGCAAGGATCGTAAGTGGCAATGATGTAGGTGTGCCATTCTCATCAAGGATGCGAACGATTGCAAATGCGGCCGTGTCTGCACCTGTCTCGAAGATCTCTCTCACTTCAAGTGGCTTGTTCGATCCGCTCGGATTGGTAATCGGGAACGTAGAGATCGGACTATCACAGTTGGCAAGTTGACGTCCAAAATCGCGGTCTCCCGTAGAGATATCCGGCTCGGAGCATGACGCCACGGTCACCGTCTCTTCAAGCGGTTGTACTGGCGTTAGCGTAGTGGAATCAATGCCATTTCCGGGAGTTGCATCATGGGTAACGACTATGGTGCCTACCGATGCGCCAAGGTAGAGAGCCGGACGAGTGTACTCCACAGTGATAACCTGCGTGCCACCAGTTGGAGCAACCACGAATGGTGTTGCTGGCGGCGCAATCAGAGCATAACCAGGTGTTACCGGAGCCTTGAGTGCAAGACCACTTACTGTAAGTGGCATCGAGCCGGCATTCGTGATGGTGATCGTACGCCGCACGGGTGTTCCTTCCGGCGTCTCGATACAGGTAAGATTCACTGGGTCGGTATCGATCTTTGGAATGATGCCTTCACCGCGAAGTTCAGCTTGCACTGTATCGCCTTTACCCTCCCAGACAGGGATGATCGGATCATCAAACACACGTTCACCATCAGGACGGAACAGGACGATCACTTCGGCGGAATCTAACGCTACGGTGTCTCGACCCGAGAGGTCCATCGAGCCGGTTAGGGGCGCACCAT
>CALMZQ010000005.1 GCA_937870915.1 uncultured Ignavibacteria bacterium | reverse complement strand
ACGTTACTTGTACCGTATCACGACTTTGTTGATGAGTTCCAACGCATCGTTGCATCTCAACCGATGTTCCCCGATTCGTATGCACGCGCCCTCCTCTATGCCCCCCAACCACTGGTAGATGAACGATACGAGAATGCACGCACTCTTGCTCGCTCCGTTCGTGGGCCATTCATCGAAGTTGGCGGGAATGTCCTCACGGTCGGCCGCACAGTAGGCTATTGTATAGATGCTTCGGCAGGCATCGCCTACAACCTTTCATCATTTGGATTGCCTCGTTCTCGCGCTGCCGGCTATGAGACCGTAACGGCCTTTGTGCCGTGCGTGATGGCAACGTATGGGTTTGCACGTGAGAAGTGGTTCGCGCTCCTGCGGGCCGGACTCGCCATCCAGTTCTTTGACGCATTGAAGGTTGGACTTTCTGCCGGTCCATCCTTCAACGCTGCATCAACCTCAGATTCACGTATTCCCGTTCCGGTCTTCATCGATGCGAACTTCCTCTCCAAACCGCTCTCGTATCATGTGGGCTTGGAGTTCCTCCTTTCCGTTGCTATAACGCAAAACGCCCCTTATGACCTCAGACTCGGCGCTTCCTTCGTCTTCTATTAAGGGGCTTTGTTTAAGTTCACGCCATGATCACAACGCTTCGCATCAAGAACATGGTGTGCTCACGCTGCAAACGTGTTGTCACCGAGGATCTCTCTTCATTGGACCTCCGTGTAGTGGACGTGCGCATTGGCGAAGCCGTTGTAGAGCACGATGAATCACTTCCACTCGAACGGATACGAGAGATTCTCATCAAGGATGGTTTTGATCTTGTTGAGGATCGAACATCGGCACTTGTGGAACGCGTGAAGGAACTCATCGTTGATCTCGTCCAAAGCGATGGCTTACAGAGCATGAACCTCAAGCTTAGTGAGTACATCGAACAAGAAACACAACGTGACTATCGATACATCAGCACGCTCTTTTCTCAGACTGCGGGATGCACCATCGAGAAGTTTCTTATCGCGCAGAAGATCGAACGTGTGAAAGAACTCCTTGTCTATGACGAGATGTCTCTTACTGATATCGCCTTCACACTTGGCTATAGTAGTGTAGCTTATCTTTCAAATCAATTCAAACAAGAGACTGGAATGCCCCCTACCGTCTTTAAGAAAGATGCTGTACAGGCACGCAAAGGCATTGATTCCATTGGATAATGGCGAAACCTGAAAATCTTACAACAGCTATGTTTCGTACCGTAACATAGAGGGTATTGCAAGGGGCTAGGTTGCAACCGTAATCAACGGAGCAATTCTATGTCAACCTCTACATCGACATCGGCGCAACAAACGGTCAACATGACCATCACAGGAATGACCTGTGCCTCGTGCGCTGTGAATGTCGAAGAAGCACTACGCCGGCTCGATGGCGTAACCGATGTTTCGGTAAACCCGGTTTCTGATACTGCACGCGTAACCACCACGGGCACCGTTTCTGCAGAGCACCTTACAAAGGCCGTAAAGAGCGCCGGCTATGGCGCACAGGTGAATACATCTGAGCCAACGACCGACGCCGCAAATTTTAAACTTCAGGCACACAGAGATCTGGTGCGCAGATTCTGGATCATGGTGCCCTTTAGCGTAGCAACGATGATCCTCGGTATGGCGATGCTGCTACCGTCCATCTACGACGTTGTTCCGGAAAGTGCTCTCAATTGGGTTCAGCTACTCCTTACGATTCCGGTTCTCTGGGTGGGTGGACGGGAGTATGCTGTTGCCGCATGGAATGCCGGCAAGCACCACATAGCCACAATGGATACGTTGGTGGCCATAGGTACGGGCACAGCACTTCTGTATAGCGCTGTTGCAACCATTGCACCGGACCTATTCCATGAGGCCGGACAACACCCGCATGTCTACTTTGACACAACGGTGACGATACTCACCTTGATCACGCTTGGGAAGGTGTTAGAAGGACGAGCAAAACAACGAACGTCAGAGGCCATGACTCGCCTCATGGTTTTGCAGCCAACTACAGCCCGCGTTATCCGCACTGGTTTTGAGATCGATGTTCCGATCGATGAGATCGTAGTTGGTGATACCATCATCATCAGACCGGGCGAACGCATACCAATCGACTCTCGTGTTCTCACCGGCACTACAACCGTAGATGAGTCGATGGTAACGGGTGAAAGTATGCCCGTATCAAAGTCTCCGGGAGATGTGCTCGTTGGAGGTACGATCAACCGCACGGGTGTTGCTAAGGCAACGGTGATGCGCGTTGGAGCTGATACTACGCTGAGGCAGATCATGCGTCTGGTAGAACAAGCTCAGGGCAGCAAGGCTCCCATTCAGAAGCTTGCAGATCTCATCAGCTCCTGGTTTGTGCCGGTGGTATTGATGATAGCCGTTGCCACGTTTGTGGTGTGGTTTGATGTACTTCCAGTTGAGACGCGGTTTGCAGGTGCCCTCATCAATCTTGTCTCAGTTCTCATCATTGCATGTCCATGTGCTCTTGGTCTTGCAACACCAACGGCGATCATGGTTGGCACAGGTAAGGGAACGGAGTCGGGACTCGTTATTCGCAACGCAGAAGCACTTGAAACGGCTCACCGCGTAACGATGGTGGTGCTCGACAAAACGGGCACGGTTACCGTAGGCAAACCATCGGTGACCGGAGCGGTGATGCACAATGAAACAAATGCCCCTTCTCTCATGTCGGCCATACACTCCATCGAATCAAAGAGTGAGCATCCCCTTGCCGAAGCACTAGCCTCATACACAAAGGATCACGGAGGCATACTGCGCGATGTGTCGAACATCGTTATTGAGCCGGGGTTTGGTATCGGCGCCTCTCTTGATGACGGCTCCTATCTGATCGGGAATGCGGCGATGCTTGCTTCCCATAACATCGCACGGAGGCCATCATTTGCTGAACAGGAGCTGGTTTGGCAACAATCTGCACAGACGGTGTTGTTTGTTGCATACAACAACGATCATGTGGCGTCATTTGCCGTCTCCGATACGGTGCGGTCAACATCTCCAGGCGCTATCGCATCTCTTCGAAACATGGGGCTCCGTGTTGCCTTGCTTACGGGTGACGCACATTCAACAGCCGAAGCCATTGCTAAGGAGGTGGGCATCGATGAAGTTTATGCCGACGTAAAGCCAAGTGACAAGATCGCATTTGTCTCGCGCTTTCAATCGGAGGGAGAACGTGTTGCAATGGTAGGCGATGGAATCAATGATGCGCCGGCCCTTGCACAGGCAGATGTAGGTATTGCTATCGGGTCCGGAACTGATGTAGCCATGGAGGCCGCAGACATCACGCTCATGAATAGTGACCTGCGGAATGTGCCTCACGCTCTGCAGTTGTCTCGGGCTACAATGCGCAACATCAAGCAGAATTTGTTCTTCGCCTTCATCTACAATGTGCTGGGAATTCCACTCGCAGCCGGCGTCTTCATCCCCGTCTTCGGACTGTCTCTCGATCCGGCCATTGCAGCTGCTGCGATGGGTCTTAGCTCTGTGAGCGTATTAGCAAACGCACTTCGTCTTCGGTCATTTTCATTCAAAGGATAGTCTCATGGACACGACACAATGGTTTGTCTCTAGCGCAGGACTTGCGCTCATCGTGGGAATCGCCACGTTCTTTTTCACTTCTTCGAAAGGAGCCGCTATGTCGGCCACAACATCACATGGTATCCAAGAGCAACGCATCGTTGTTAAGGGTGGATACAGTCCGTCAAAGATCATCGTTCACACAGGAGAACCGGTACGTCTCGTTTTTGAGCGTCACGAAACATCTCCTTGTAGCGAAGAGCTTCTCATCCCGGCGTTTGGTATCAAGAGAGATCTTCCACCTCATGCCAAAACAACAGTAGAATTCACGCCTACAAAGCCGGGGACATATGAGTTCACCTGTGGAATGAACATGCTCCGTGGATCCATCACTGTAGAAGATCAAAAGAAATGAAAACCCTCCTCATCACAATCCTCCTCATCCTTGCCGTAGCTCGCGGCATTGCTCAGGACCACGATCATCACGATCACGCTATGGCAGATACAACAATGCCTGCCATGGATCCTTCGACCATGATGACCTCTTCTACGTCACTCTCACTGCCAATGACCCGCAATGGGTCGGGTACCGGCTGGCAGCCTGATGCATCGCCCATGTATGCCATCATGAACCACGACCTCGGTGGATGGCAGTTGATGCTTCACGGATCGCTCTTTCTTCGTCAGACATGGGTGAACATCAACAACAAGGACAAACGCTCAGACGCCAAGTTCGATGCGCCGAACTACGTGATGGCAATGGCCCAACGAAAGATCGGTGAGAATGGACTTCTAAGCCTACAAGCAATGATCTCGCTCGACCCGCTTACGTTAGGGGGCGCTGGGTATCCCTTGCTCTTTCAGACCGGAGAATCGTGGGAAGGAAAGCCCCTTGTAGACCATCAACATCCACATGATCTGTTTTCGTCGCTAGCAATTGCGTATACGCAGCGCATGAATGAAGATGTGGATCTTACGGCCTACCTTGGATATCCGGGTGAGCCTGCGTTGGGTCCAACAGCCTTTATGCATAGAGCGTCGAGCATTGCTAATCCCGATGCCCCGCTTGGTCATCACTGGCTTGATGCCACACACATCGTGTTTGGTGTTGGTACTCTTGGAGTACGTGTAGGACAATTCAAGGCAGAAGGATCGATCTTCACGGGCAGAGAACCCGATGAAAACCGGTATGATTTTGACAAGCCGCTGTTCGATTCGTATTCATGGCGCGTGTCGTGGGCTCCGAGTAGAAACATCACGGCTCAGGTGTCACAGGGCTATATCAATCAACCTGAGTTTGGTTCTACGGCAGATGTGATTCGAACAACGGCCTCGATGCAATTCGCAGCCGGAACAACCGATGCATGGTGGTCTGGCATGATTGCCGGCGGACATAACAATGCCGGACACGGCCACGAGGAGTTCGCTGTACTTGCCGAGACTGCAGTTGACATCAACGGTACCGTTCCCTACCTCCGCGCTGAATGGGTCCAGAAATCGCGCGAAGAACTGGCCATCGAAGGAGAAGGGGCTCATGGGATCATCGAAGACATCACGGCGGT
>CALMZQ010000004.1 GCA_937870915.1 uncultured Ignavibacteria bacterium | reverse complement strand
CGGCAACTGCATCCTGATAGATGCGAAGATGTACAACGGACATAACAACCTCCTTAGATGAGTGAAGTTGTATAGTGTCCTCGCACAGCCGAAACGTGACACAGAGGAAATGACGAAATGACCTAGTGACGGTATGACGTAGTGACGAAATGACATAGTGACGTTGTAACGGTGTATCGCAATGTCAGAGTGTGATGGCGAGAGTGGTTAACATCCGCGATATATTATCAGTTGACGGATGACTTCATTTTACGTGACAGTGAGAGATACTTTCTATGATTGCGGAGGTTGCATGGCTAACTGGTCAAGAAACTCAGATTACGTGATCTTCGGTCTCATGGTAAGTTGTTTGATCTGGCTCTATTGGGTCAATAGCGCTGATTCGGGTTCGGATAAGCAACCCGTGTTTATTGCATTTCTGTTAGTGCTCTTGACGATCCCAGCCGCGTTTCTAGTTCTCAGTTCTTGCTACCATAGGTCAAAGAAGCTGTGGATACGAATCATTTCGTGGCTTGTCGCCGCAGCCTACCTTTCAATGTTTGCTTGGATTATTGTGAATCGAAGCCAATAGGCATGGAGTTGCTATGAAAACTCGTCCATTTCTATCATTGATTTCGTCGTTCATTGCATTCACTTTTATCTCATCTGTCACCACTGGATGTAGCAATCGGCCTGTGCACGAATTGGGTAAACCAACGAACTATGGTGCAGCAAGTTCATCTAGTAAGACCACTATTTTACGTCAAGACTTGGCCGACAGCCTATGCCAATTCCTATTGCACCAACATGCAGACGCAATGAGCGAACATATAACTGACTCATCCAATCACAGGCGAGTTACGTGCATCTCGCAAACAGACACATCATCGGGTGACAGTGTTATGCGTATTCGCCTTGGCTATTCAGATGATTTCCGCTTCTCAGTAGCCCACATCTTTGAGTTCTCAATTTCGCAGGCAGTTCTTTATCATTACGACCCAATAGAAGATCGTCGAGTCGTGTATACGCAGTGGGTGCGCGATTCGCTTAGGTGAAATGAATGGCAAGTAAGAGACTCGGATGGACTTTGTGTGGCCTTTTCATCTCGATTGGGAACCATGGTCCCTCGTCGCTCCGCTCCTCGGGATGACGCCGCATTCGGAGTAGGTGAAAAAAAGGCCGAAGCAGCGAGGCTGACGACGATCATCGGCGTGTTGCGCAACATGTGGATGCCGGTAAGTTAAAAAGTCGGGACAAGGATCGCCTCCATGGCCCGACATGGATCGATCGATGTACCGTGACTACGGGGAGACTGAAAGCGGCACTTTCACTCCTAGCTGAAGAGCGAAGCCAGAGAAGTCGGTTGCTTGGATGCCTAGATAGTCTTGGCCTGCATGCAACTCGTAACCTATCCGAACAAAGAACCGGTAACCGCGTGAGACGGCGTAGTTGACCTGGGCATAGGGCGCAGCAACAAGATACATTTGGCTGCCAACCGTGCTACTTGGAATGAAGGGAATCCAATCTGTCGGGTTGTTACTGTTATCCGAATCAGTTTCATACGCAAGGCTTCTGGCACCCAAAGTACTTCCAAACACCAAGTCCCAATCTTTACCGATCTTGGACCGATAGCCCACGTCTGCCATGAAGCCGATCGAATTCAAGACGAGTACCTCGCCTCCCTCCGATTGACCTTGAGTGTATCGGGATAGTGGGAGATCGATGACGAAGCCAATGTCTATCAGGTCCAACTCGTATTCGACCGATAAGGCCAAGCGCCAATTTGGACTGATGGCAGAGGCCACGGGCCCTGTTCGTGCACTCAATCTGATGTCGCCATCGGTGCACAGAACCGGAACCGCGGTAAGTATCATCAACAATATGAGGAAAAGCTGTTTGATCGGGTTTTTATCGACAATGTCAGACGACGTTATGTCACTACGTCATTCCGTCACTACGTCACTGCGTCATTTCTTAAAGGTATTCGAGGACATCATGCCGTGTCACAACACCAGAGAGTCGACCAAATTCGCTGACGACGATCATTGGGGTGTTGCGTAGCATGTTGATGCCGGTTTGGACGTCTTCGTGGGCATCAACAATGGGGGCCGGGGCTTCCATGTATTGAGCAATGGGACGTTCTAAGACAAGGCGGTCTTCGATGACGGCGGACATGAGTTTGTTCTCGCGAACGGTGCCGGCAAGGGTGTCGGCGTCGATCACGGGCACGTCGCTCACCTCATACGAACTCATGAGAGAGAGTGCTTCTTGTACGGTTGCATGGGATGGCAAGGAGATAAGTGCCGGCAAAACACCACGTGTGCGCTTGGCTGAAACGACATCACGTAACATGAAGCGGTCGTTCTCAAGGAGGTTCTTCTCTGTGAGCCACTCGTCGGAGTGGTGCTTGGTGAGGTAACGTTCGCCGGTGTCGCAGACGATAGCAACAACAACGGCGTCCTTCGGGAGAAGCTTGGCTACGCGAAGAGCAGCGGCGATGTTCATGCCGGATGAGCCGCCGCAGAAGATACCTTCTTGACGGGCCATTGCACGGGCTGTCATGAAGGCTTCTTTGTCACTGATGTTCATGATCTCATCTACAACGTTGAGATCGAGGTTGAGTGGTATACGTTCCTGTCCAACACCTTCAATGAGATACGGTAGTGCTTCAACAAGTCGGCCCGTTTCCTTAAAGGTCTTGATTGCTGATCCCACGGGGTCGGCGGCGATGACCTTGATTGATGGGTTTTGCCTCTTGAGGAATCGTGCGGTACCGCTGATGGTTCCACCCGTACCGATGCCGGCGATAAAGTGCGTGATGGTGCCATCGGTGTCTGCCCAGATCTCCGGACCTGTGGTCTTCTCGTGGATGTCGGGATTAGCGGGATTGTCGTATTGATTGAGCATGATGGCATTCGGTAGCTCTTCACTCAAACGTTTTGCGGTGTTCCAGTAGTATTCTGGTGAGCTCATCTTGGCAGCACTTGAGACGATGAGGACGTCTGCGCCAAGTGCCTTGAGATAACGAACACGCTCTTGTGATGCTTTATCGGTCATGATGAAGAGACAGTTGTATCCCTTCAAACGCGCTGCCAAGGCTAGGCCGATACCGGTGTTGCCACTGGTTGGCTCAATGATCAAATCACCGGGCTTGATACGCCCTTCCTTTTCAGCTGCCTCAAGCATAGATACACCGATGCGGTCTTTGACGGAGCCGCCGGGATTGAGGCTTTCGAGCTTCACATAGACCTGGGCCTCGATTCCTTCTGTGATGTGGTTCAGGCGCACAAGGGGAGTGCTGCCAATGAGCTGGAGGATGTTGTCGTAGGTTTTCATGACGTTAACTGTTGTTCGAGTTGTTGACGTACATACATGTCGGCGTATAGACCGCCGAGTTCAATGAGTTCAGTGTGTGAGCCCTGCTCGGCAATGCTTCCGCCTTGCAGAACGATGATGTTGGTGCATCTCTTTACGGTGGAGATGCGATGAGAGATTAAAATGGTGGTACGCCCCCTCATCACTTCATCGAGATTACGCAAGATCCGTTCTTCGGTGTCTGCATCGATCGCAGATAACGAATCGTCGAGCACTAAGATAGAGGGGTCGCTGGCAATGGCGCGCGCAAGAGAAGTGCGTTGCTTCTGTCCACCGGAAAGCGTTACACCACGCTCACCAACAACGGTGTCATACCCCTGCGGTAATGCCATAACATCGTTATGGAGCTGTGCGCGGTGTGCAGCTAGAAGGACGTCTTCGTCCGATGCTGATGGTCGACCAAATCGAATATTCTCTCGTATGGTCTCTGAGAATAAGAAGGCTTCCTGCGGCACAACAGCGATCGAACCACGCAAGGTGACAAGGGAAATGTTCCGCACGTCGATACCATCGATGCGGACTGCTCCGGATGTTACATCGTAGAGCCTTGGAAGTAGGCCAATGATGGATGACTTACCACTGCCTACTGCGCCAACAATGCCAAGACTGGATCCGGCTGGTACCGTAACGGAGATGTTGCGCAATACTGGTGTGGTGCCATCATACGCAAGTGACACATTGTCAAACTCAATGGCCCCCTGGATTTCGTCAGGAAACATCGAATTGGGCCCATCAACGATATCGGAAGGGGCTTCAAATATCGCACCGAGGCGCGCCATGGATGCCGCGCCACGTTGGATCATACTTGTTACCCATCCAATGGCTGCGATAGGCCACAACAATTGGTTGAGATAGATGAAGAACTGCGTGAGCTCACCCACACTCATACTGTTCTGCATTACCAGATAACCCCCAAAACAGATCACGATCACATAGCTCAAATTGAAGAGCACAGTCATTCCCGGCATCATCAACGATTGAACACGTGCAAGGCGCATGTTCTTGCGATAATAATCGGCACTGAGTTCGTCGAATCGCTCGGCTTCGTGATTTCCGCGCACGTAGGCACGTACTACACGTACGCCTGACGCCGTCTCCTGAGCATGTGTTGTGATGTGTTCGTATTGCTCCTGCACACGTTTGTAGTGGGCATGAATGAGCTTGCCAATCCTATACGTGAGGGTTGCTACGAGTGGCACGGGGATGAGAATGGCAAATGTCAACGGAATGTTGATGTTCATCATCCATGTAAGAGCAAAAGCAAACGTGGTGATGGTGTTTGCCGTATACATGATAGCCGGACCAATGAATTCGCGCACAGCTCCGATGTCGTTGGAGAAGTGTGCGAGTAGGGAACCGGTAGACCGCTGGTGAAAGAACCTCTGAGATTGATCCTTGACGGCCTTGACGAAGTCATTGCGGAGGTCTTCTTCGATGAATCTCGACATCAGAATGATGGTCCTACGCGTAGCAAACATGAAGAGGCCGCTGCCAATGGTGAGCAGCAGGATCTGTGCGATAAGCCATGCGATGTCTGATGAAGCAAATGCCGAGACCTTCAGCGTATCGATCGTTTCTCCAACCACGTGTGGGATGGTAGTGGAACACACGTTGGATAACGTTATGAATACAAGTCCCCATCCAACAAGCTTGGGATAGCGTCGGGTATAGGGCAGAATTCTTCGAAGCTCTGTTAGGACTCCGCGATTACGTGCAGGCTCGGACATTATGCGATGGTTACCTCATCGCTGAGATAGACGTCCTGGATGGCATGGAGAAGCTCTACACCCTCCGTCATTGGACGTTGGAAGGCTTTGCGGCCACTGATAAGCCCCATCCCACCTGCACGCTTGTTGATCACGGCTGTAGTGATGGCCTCGGCCATGTCGTTGGAGCCGGAAGCACCACCAGAGTTGATGAGTCCGATGCGGCCCATGTAGCAGTTGGCCACTTGATACCGACAGAGATCGATTGGGTGCTCAGAGGAAAGTTCGGTGTACATGCGTTTATCGAGTTTGCCATAACTCGAACCACCCATGTTCAATGCTTCAAAACCACCGTTGTTCTCTGGCAATTTCTGTTTGATGATATCGGCGCCGATTGTAACACCGAGATGATTGGCTTGACCCGTAAGATCTGCCGAAACATGGTAGTCTTTGTCGGATTTGAAGGCGTTGTTGCGAACGTAGCACCACAAAATTGTTGCCATCCCAAGCTCGTGTGCACGTGCAAAGGCGTTGGCGATCTCGGTGATCTGGCGCGTGCCTTCTTGTGATCCAAAGTAGATGGTAGCGCCAATAGCAGCGGCACCCATGTCGGCTGCTTGTTGAACAGTACCAAAGAGCACTTGATCGAATTTATTTGGATAGGTAAGCAGTTCATTGTGATTGATCTTCACAATGAATGGGATCTTGTGTGCGTAGGTGCGTGCCACATTACCCAATACGCCAAATGTAGAGGCAACACCATTACAGCCCCCTTCAATCGCAAGCTCCACGATCTTTGCCGGGTCGAAGTAGATCGGATTCTTGGCGAACGATGCTCCTGCGCTGTGCTCGATACCTTGGTCCACGGGAAGGATCGAGACGTAGCCCGTATTGGCAAGTCTGCCGGAGCCATGTAACCACTGGAGATTTCTCAGGACACGGTTGTTGCGATCCGAGCCGCTGAACATCGTATCAACCGATGAAGGTGACGGTACGTGGATCGAAGACCGCGGAATGGTGGTTGACGTGTGATTGAGAAAGTAGTCGGCCTTTGCGCCGAGCGCAGTAACGATACGATCGATCATGGCGTGCTCTGTGATTTGGAAAGAGCACAAAGATACGGCAGGGGATTATCGGATAACGATGAACTGCTCTACGGCAGTATATGGTCCGCTGAAGAGTCGGAGGGTGTAAGCCCCCTGACCAAGCGTATCAAC
>CALMZQ010000003.1 GCA_937870915.1 uncultured Ignavibacteria bacterium | reverse complement strand
ATTCCGCCCCCTTCATCATCACCTACGCCAAAGTCAACAACCATGGTTCAACGCGACACTGCAACACTTGCCGGCGGATGTTTCTGGTGCATCGAAGCCGTCTTTCAGCTATTGGACGGAGTGGAGCTCGTTGAAAGTGGCTATTGCAATGGAACTGTGAAGGATCCATCGTACAAGGAAGTGTGCACGGGAACTACCGGTCATGCAGAAGCCTGCCGGATAACGTTTGATCCCGCAAAGGTTTCATACGAAGACATCCTACAGGTCTTTTTTGCTTCGCATGATCCCACCACATTGAACCGTCAGGGCAATGATGTTGGCTCGCAATACAGAAGTGGCATCTATTTCCACGATGAAGATCAGAAGCGCATCGCTCTTGCATACATCGAACAACTCACGGCAGCAAAGACATGGCCGGATCCGATCGTTACGGAAGTGGTGGCAGCAGACACGTTCTATAAGGCTGAGGACTACCACCAGAATTATTATGCACAGAATGGTAGTCAGCCTTATTGCGCCTTTGTAGTGCGTCCCAAGGTTGAGAAGTTCATGAAGCAGTTCAAGGATAAGATGCGCTCCGAATCTAAATGACTGATGCAGACCCCATTGAGTCCCTCAAGAACCTCGGACCAATATCTTCACGTAGTCTGCGGGAGATAGGAATTTGCACCATCGGCGATCTACGTAGAATTGGATCGGTTGAAGCCTACGTGATGCTCAAGATGCATGGAAAGAAATTCAACACGGTAATGTTGTGGGCGATGGAGATGGGGCTACAGAACCGACACTGGCAGAGCATCACGCCGGCGGAGAAGCGCAGCCTCAAAGCAGGCCTTTCATGAACACAAAAACGATAGACGTTGCCGGGATGCACTGTGCAGCCTGTGTAGGGCGTGTTGAATCAGAGCTGCGGCGTGTTACCGGCGTTACATCCGTCAACGTCAACCTCGTAACCAACCGTGCGCTTGTTGAGTACGATTCCGATGTGAGCGACCAAGCCCTCACCTCTGCCGTGATCTCAGCCGGATATCGTGTTGAGGCCATCTATGGCGAGCAGACAGTTAATGATGCTACGTCTCTTGCTGACAGGATCGATGCCCCCGTACACGAATTCAGGGTTGCGTTATTCTTGGCAGTCCCGTTCGCCTCCGTTGTAATGCTCATCGGAATGTGGGCCATGTTCGCCGACCACCAGCGATGGGTGAATCCCGTGTTATTCGCGTTCACTCTTCCGGTGCTCTGGGCCGGACGTTCATTCTTTGTTGGTGCCATGCGTGCCGCTCGTCACGGCTCGGCAACAATGGATTCGCTCGTCTCCATTGGAACTGCGGCAGCCTTTATCGCGAGCTCGATAGCAACATTCGCCCCCTCCCTACTGCCATCGATTGCACACCACTCCGGAGCATACTTCGATTCATCGGCAACAATCATCACGTTGGTCCTGCTTGGCAAATGGCTGGAGGCTCGAGCAAAAGGGAAGACGGCAGATGCACTTCGCTCGCTCTTGGAGTTGCATCCAACGGTGGTGCGTGTTCGGCGGGATGGGATAGACATTGACGTACCTGCCAAAGACATTGTCACCGGCGAGACCGTTGTGGTACGCCCGGGGGAACGTATTCCAACAGACGGATACATCATCAGTGGCTCTACAAGCCTTGACGAGTCGATGATCACGGGAGAAAGTTTGCCCGTTGAACGCAGCGAGGGGGGTGTGGTCATCGGAGGGTCTTTGAATACCACAGGCTCAGTTCTTGTGCGAGCCACCGCAGTTGGGGCAAACACGGTCCTTGCGGGAATCATCCGTTCGGTTGAACGGGCGCAGCAGAGTAAGGCTCCTATCCAACGGTTGGCCGACAAGATTAGCAATGTCTTTGTGCCAATCGTTCTCGGTATTGCAACGATCACCTTCATCGGCTGGATGATCCTAGCCCCCTCAGACGTGGCTTTTACCCAAGCATTAACTTCTGCTATCGCCGTTCTGATCATCGCCTGCCCATGCGCCCTTGGTCTTGCAACACCAACCGCCATCATCGTTGGATCTGGGAAAGGGGCTAAACACGGCGTGCTCTTTGCTCACGCCACTGCCTTAGAACATCTTCACAATGTTGATACGATCGTACTCGATAAGACAGGCACACTTACACTTGGAGCACCAACGGTCCAGGATGTTGTTGTTGACGGAGAGGTCAAGAGCGACCATTCCATCGAGGCAACAAACTTAGCACTGTACATTGATGCGTTGGAGTCGGGCTCTGAACATCCAATGGCAAAAGCACTTGTAGCATGGGCTGCCGTTCCACCCAACGACCGACTTCATCCAACCTCGGCGCAAACAGTTCCTGGCAAGGGAACCTATGGCGTGGTTGCTGGTGCCCGCATCCGCATAGGCAACGTTGAGTTCATGCATGACGCGATGTTGATTGTGCCTGCGCCTCTTCGAGCTGCTGCTGAGAATCACGCTCTTCGCGGGTGGTCAACACTTTTTGCAAGCATCAATGGGAAAGTCGTCTCTGCTATCGCCGTGGCTGACGCACTTCGGGAATCAAGTGTTGATGCTGTTGCACGCATGCGCACGCGAGGTTTACGCGTTGTGATGCTCACGGGAGATTCAGAAGCGGCCGCTGAGGCCATCGCCCATGATGCAGGAATCGATGAGGTGTTGCATTCAGTTTCTCCAAGTGGGAAGGCGAGCGCTATTGAAAGACTTCAGGCACAGGGAGCAGTGGTGGCAATGGTCGGAGATGGGATCAATGACGCGCCGGGTCTTGCGCAGGCAGATGTGGGAATCGCTATGGGGTCGGGTACGGACGTTGCGAAATCCACGGCAGACGTTACTCTCCTGCGCTCGGATCTCCATACGGTACTCGAGGCGATTGATGTCTCCCGGGCAACAATGCGCACGATTCGGCAGAATCTCTTCCTGGCATTCGTCTATAACGTACTTGGGATCCCCTTGGCTGCCGGCTTACTTATACCCCTTACCGGAATGGCCCTCTCGCCAATGATCGCCGCCGGGGCCATGGCTCTGAGCTCGGTAACCGTTGTGTCAAATGCACTCAGATTGCGCATCTCTCGATAAGGAATGTTTCTGACTAGCAAGAATCGTGCTATTTTTCCGACAGCATGATCCTACTCGACGATCTTCTCATTCAAGAGCAGGTGTTGACGGCCACATTCGCGTGTGATCTTCAGCGCTGTAAGGGGGCATGTTGTACCCTGAGTGGAGGAGCAGGAGCCCCACTCTTGGAGAACGAGGTTAAGCCACTGCAGCTAGCCGTGCAGGCAGCTCTACCGTATCTCGGCGAACGGTCCACACAATGGCTGGCCGAGAACGATCCGGTAGAAGGGCATGTTGGGGAGCGATCTGTAGCGTGTTTGGATGACGCAGACTGCATCTTTGTGTACTACGACAAGGATGTGGCAAAATGCGCTATTGAGAAGGCATTTCACAATGGGGAGAGTGACTTCCGCAAGCCCCTTTCTTGTCACCTCTTCCCTATCCGTATCGCAGATTTTGGCGGACCATATCTGCATTACGAAAAGATCGAAGAATGTGAGCCCGGACGTGAACTTGGAGCCCGTCTAGGAATTCCGATGGTGGAAGCGCTCAAGGATTCATTGATCCGAGCATTTGGAGAGAAGGCGTATGCGCGAATGCTGGCCGTATCGCGCGGAGAAGATGAGGGAGACGAATGAAGCTAGGCCTCAACCTTCAGACCGCTCTTCAGCAGTCCCTTACGCCCCAGCAGATCCAGTATCTCAAGATGCTGCAGTTGCCACTGTTGCAACTTGAGCAGCACGTGCGCGCGGAACTTGAGAACAATCCGATGTTGGAAGAGAGTCCTGAGTACGAACCGCAGGCAGCCGGTGAGGATCGGGTTACAGGAGACACGGAAGGTCCGGCAGAAAGCACTGCGTATGACTCCCCCGTCCCTGGAACAGAATCCATCGGTCCGGAAAAACGCACGGAGTCTATAGAAGCAGCCACAGAATTCGACCCAAAGGATGCATTTGAATTCTACAAACTCATTTGGGGTGAAGATCCAACGAGTGGGAGTTCGAGCGACACGCGCATGGGCGAAGACGATGACGATGAACCAGTGTTCCAGTTCAGGGAAGTGCAAACGCTTGAAGATGATCTCCTTGAGCAGATGAAGTACCTGCAGGTATCACTGGAAGATCGGCTCTTCGGCGAATACATCATTGGCAATGTAGATGATGACGGCTATCTGCGCCGGACGCTCGATGAATTGATGCAGGAAGTGAACGACCGTTTCGCAGAACACAACCTTGCGATGCATACTTCCACAATGCCCGGGCGGTCACAGAACTACCTTCAAGACCTGATAGAGGACGTTACACGTCCGCTCAATCCAATCACGATGAAACAGGCAGAATCTGTCCTTCGCAAGGTGCAATCGCTCGAACCTCCGGGCATTGCTTCTCGCAGTGTACAGGAGTGCCTACTTGCGCAATTGCGAGCAGTTGAGAAGCCCAATGCAGCGCAGAAACTTGCTGTACTCATCCTGACAAAGACCTACGAGGCCTTTGCCATGAAGCACTACCACATCATTGAACGTCAGTTAGACGTAACCGAGGATTACCTTCGTGAAGCCATTGATGTGATCCGACACCTCACACCTCGACCGGGCGGAGGAACCATTGGTCCAGAGGTGAACACTGTAACACCGGACTTCACGGTAGAACCCACAGAGGACGGAACAGACTTCCTTATCACGGTAAACGACTCACGACTGCCAACTCTGCGTGTGAGCAATGCGTATGAGAAGCTCAAGAAAGAGGCGCGGTTCCACAAGTTCAACAAGGAGACGCGCGAGTGGTTGCGCAAGAAGTATGAGGACGCAAAGTTTCTCATGCAAGCGATACGTCAGCGCAAGAGCACGATGCTTCGTGTAATGACGGCAATCATCGGATTGCAGAAGGAGTTCTTCCAGTATGGTCCGGAGCATCTTAAGCCCCTTATCTATCGTGATGTTTCTGAGATTACGGGGCTTGACATCTCAACGATCTGTCGCATTGTGAACGGCAAGTATGTTCTCACCACCTTTGGAACGTTTGAGCTGAAGTATTTCTTTAGTGAAGCGCTGCTGAGTGATGATGGCGAAGAGATCTCTACACGTGTGATCAAGCAGAAGATCAAGGAGCTCATCGAAGCAGAGTCCAAGAGTAAACCACTAAGTGATGACAAGCTCGGCAAGGACCTCAAGAAGTTGGGATATAATGTGGCTCGGAGAACCGTAGCCAAATACCGAGAACAGCTCCGGATTCCAGTAGCGAGATTGCGTAGGGAACTATAACACGCGGTCAAAATCACACCCGCGTCACGTTTGGATCTGTAAACACCACAAAGGGGCATGAAGCCCCTTTCGTCGTTTTCCACCCCCCTTTTGCCCTGGTTACTCACCGATTCTGAGGAGCGTAACATCTATCAGTGGCTTGTAATCGCCACTATGACAGTAGATGGCAGAGTGAGTGGCGTACCCTCGCAGATACTTCGTGAACCGGAATCTGCGCCAATGAAATCTGCCATGCGTCCCACGCTCTACCGCCTTCAGGCCATCCTGATGCGGCTGTCGCGTGGTGAACGGGTTACGGCAAATTTGATGGCGAAGGATCTCGAAGTAAGCGAGCGTACGGTTGCGCGTGATTTGGACTATCTCATCAACACGTTGCATGTGCCGATGTCCTATCACTACGGCAGGAAGTCCTATGTGTTGGATGGTCCATTGCCATCACTTCTTGCACCGCCAGATAAACTACCTGAGCCGTAGGTGTCAACCCTGTTTGGGGACAAACAACTTCATGGAAATGTCGAGAGCAGTTGCGCTATGTGTAATTGCGCCCACGCTAATGAAATCGACACCCGCTTCGGCATAGTCGCGAATATTTTCGAAGCTGATTCCACCAGAAGCTTCCGTTTCGAGTCGGCCATCAACCAAACGAACACCTTCGGCAACAGCCTCTGGTGTAAAGTTGTCGAACATCACACGATGTACGCCTTTACATTGAAGGATTTCCAACACATCATCGAGTGAACGGGCCTCTACCTCTACCTTTATCATCGGTCTATCGTGCAGATCCGCAACGATGGTACTAACCGCCTCGCGAATACCACCACATGCCGTGATGTGATTATCCTTGATCATCACCATGTCGTAAAGTCCAAGGCGATGATTGAATGCTCCACCGACTGTAGTTGCGTATTTGTCCAACAATCTCCAACCAGGAATGGTCTTGCGTGTATCGAGAACACGAGCCTTGGTGCCGACTATCTGATCAACATACTGACGAGACTTGGTGGCAACACCACTCATACGTTGAATGAAATTCAATGCAGTTCGTTCACCAGCCAAAAGTGCATGTGCAGGCCCTTCCACGAGTGCGATCACTGTTCCACTCTTGATACGATCCCCTTCGTTCACCTTGAGTTCGATATCTACATCAGAGGAGAACTCGCGAAACACAAGCTGAAGCATCGGCAAGCCACATACCACTCCATCTTGCTTCATCAAGAATCGCGCAGCAGCTGTTGCATCACGCGGAATACTCAGGTCACTCGTGATATCCCCCGTACCGAGATCCTCACGGATCGCAAACTGAATGAGACGGATGAGGGAGGAGTCTAGGGGGAGCATGTTAGAGTGTTAGATTGTTAGAGTGCTAGAATGTTAGAGTTTCAACTCTTCATCTAGCAATCTAACACTCTAGCAATCTAACACTCTAGCAATCTAACACTCTACCAATCTAACACTCTAGCAATCTAACGAACTCAAACCTGCTTCCATCAAACAGCCCCTTATCACTCAACTTCAATTGAGGGATAACGAGAAGTGCCATAAAGGATATCGTCATGAAAGGGGCACGGAGTTGGGAGCCAAGTGCTTTGGCTCGTGCATCAAGCGCTGCGTAGGTGCGAGCAACGTCATATCCGTCGAGATTGGACATAAGGCCGGCCACGGGCAGTGGAAGCAGATCGGTCTGACCATCCGCCGTAACACACACACCGCCACGCGCAGAAATGATTGCGTTCACTGCTTCCACGATCTCGACATCGGAACAACCAACGGCCACGATGTTATGTGAGTCGTGTGCAACGCTGCTGGCTATCGCGCCGGTCTTGAGCCCAATGTTCTTGATGTAGGCGATGGCAGGGGGCGCATTGGAATAGCGATTCACAACAACAATCTTCAGAACATCATTCGATGGGAGGATGTGGTGCTCTTCTGATGTTACGAGCTGACCATCATGGGCAACGATCACACGGACGTTCTTGCCGATATGGTCTGCTGCGATCTGTTCTGTGGTGATGGGATCACTGGCGAACTGATTGATGACACGTTCTACAACATGGTCGATTCCCGTGGTTCCATTGTTCGCAACACACCGCCCCTTGATCCATGTTTGTTGAACGGCGAACGAAGTCAGATCCTCAACAACGATCATGTCGGCGGGATCTCCAACTCGAAGCAGACCAACCGGAAGCCCATAATGTTCAACAGGATGCACGCAGGCCGCACGCAATACATCAAAGACGTTGTAGCCAAGTGCAACAGAGCGGGAAACCAGGAGGTTGATGTGTCCAAGCACAAGCGAGTCCGGATGCATATCATCCGAGCAGAACATCACTCGATCGGGATGGAGTCCGATGATCGGATGGAGTGCTTCGTAGTTCCGCGCAGCACTGCCTTCCCGAATGAGGATCTTCATTCCCGCTGAAACCTTGTCCAACGCCTCTTCCAGCGTAAAACACTCGTGGTCTGTTGAAATCCCATGGGAAGCATACGAAGCAGCTTGTTCGCCACGAAGGCCAGGGGCGTGACCATCGATCACCCTTCCGCATTCCTTTGCAACGGCCAACTTCTCCATCACCACCGGGTCGCTATGCAACACACCCGGCCAATTCATCATCTCACTCAGATACCGAATGCGCTCGTCGTTGAACAGCTCGCGGATGTCCGACGCCGTGATCTCTGCACCGGCCGTTTCAAATGTTGTTGCCGGAACACAAGAAGGGGCTCCAAATGCAAACGTGAATGGAACACGAGCCCCATTGTCGAGCATATACCGCACACCTTTTACCCCACACACATTGCCGATCTCATGCGGATCACTGACTGTGGCAACGGTTCCATGGACTACTGCGAGACGTGCAAACTCGCTTGGGATGAGCATGCTCGACTCCACATGCACGTGTGCATCTACAAATCCCGGCATGATATATCGATCAGTGCGAGCATTCGGATCTTCTCGTACCGCAGTGATCACACCATCAACAAACTCAACAATGCCCGGATATGTCCTACGCTGTTGGAGATCAACGATCAATCCATCGATGGTATTCTGAACGGCCACGTTCTGTTTCTCCGTGCAAGTGCGAGATATACAACTACACCTACTAACGGTGCAGCTACACCAAGTTGCTGTTGAAGGGGCTTGGCACTGGAAAATATCCAGATCCAGCCAATGATTGTGAGTACTACAGGGATTGGATACAGCCACATTCTCCATGGCATGGCACCAGCACCGATACGTCTGCGAAGGACAATAAGTCCAACTGCCTGTGCAACAAACTGCGTGAACACCCTCATGGTGATGATCGCCTTGATGGTATCACCCAATTCCAGTGTCATTGCAAAAACAATGGCAACACCACCAAGCACTAGGAGAGAGATGTGCGGGAAGTTCTTTGTTGGGTGTTCGCGGCCAAAGACTCGGAAGAATAGACCGTCCTTGGCTGCCGCATACGGAATACGTGTGTACCCAAGGATGACGCTGAAGAGAGACGCAACTGCAACGATTAACACAAGCGCCGTAACGATCTGCGCAGCTACCGGACCCTGCACAGTGTTGATGAGTGTGCTAACAACAAACGGTGAGGCAGCAACATCGGCCACCGGAAGGACGGCATAAATGGCCGTTTGCATTGCAAGATAGAGTGCGCCGATACCAAGAATCGAGATGTACATACTCTTCGGAATAACTCGGACGGGATCCCGTACTTCAGCTCCGAGGTGACACACATTATAGTAGCCAAGGTAGGAATAGATGGTTGGGATGGTTGCAATACCAAGAGCGGCCCAAATAGCGTCGTTGCCTAGAGCCCCCTCTACCACGTTGCCACTCATGATCTGATCGAAGTTGCCGTACACAATTCCAGTGCCGATGATCCAAAACAGAGCGGCGATGACACATCCCCAGAGGACAACGGAGATGCGACCAACGTCACCGATACGTCTGTACAGTAATACAACGAGTGCAACGATGAGGACTACGCCAACAAGTTTCCCAGTGAAATGATCAAGTGGACCCGTAAGAAACGTAATGTATTTGGCAAAGCCCAAAGCACCGGAGGCAACTACTAACGGAGCCTGGAAAGACGTTTGCCAAACAAACAAGAACGCCATGAGTCTACCCCACGAGTCCTTGCCATACGTCTCACGTAGGAAGGCGTAGGAGCCCCCTGCTTCCGGCATCTTGGCACCGAGTTCACTCCAAACCGAGGCATCAACCAAGGCAAGAGACATTCCAACGCACCAAGCAAGGAGGGCCATTGGAGCTGAACCCATTGTGGCAGCAACAAGGGCTGTTGTGACAAACGGGCCGATGCCCACCATGTCGATCATATTGATCGCCGTGGCTTGAACAAAGGACAGTTCGCGCTTAAGCATGAGCGTTATTTCTTTGTCGCGTCTGCAGACCAAAGAAGTTTGTCGCGCAGCAGATCGTAATACGTACTATCGGCGCGTTTCACCAGCTTCACCAAATGATCGCTCTTGCGGATCGTAACCACATCACCCTTTCCAACCGAGCCGAGGATCTTTCCATCGGCAACAACATGTGAGTCTGCATGTTCGCTAAGCGGTTCAAAGCGGATTTCACTGCTGTCATTAACGATCAGGGGGCGAAGTGTGAGCGTATGGGGCGCGATAGGAGTAATACAAAGTGCATTTGCTGAGGGGGCAATGATTGGGCCGCCGGCTGCAAGGGAGTATGCCGTTGATCCCGTTGGCGTACAAATGATGACACCATCGGCGCGATAGTCGGCCACGTGGTGTTCATTCACGAAGGCGCGAACGGCTATCATCTTTGCTTCTGATGCGCGCTCGATAAGCACTTCATTCAGAGCATGGGACGTAATTCCATTGAACTCAACCATTAGCGTCGTGCGGTCAACAATCCGGTAATTACCCTTGATCACATCCATGATCGCGTCATCAAGCTCCGTCACCGGGAATTCAGCCAGGAAGCCAAGCTTTCCAACGTTTACGCCCATGATCGGAACATCAGAGCCCATGAGCAATCGTGCAGTGGCCAAGAGAGTGCCATCGCCGCCGAAGGTCATCACCATATCAGCGCGTTTTTCGAATTCTGTTGCCGAGCGCACTTCACACTTTGATGCAAGGTCCGAATCAAGCGCATCGGCAAGGATTGCATCTACGATTACCTCGACGCCTTCTTCGAAGAGTCGGTTGATAGCATAGGTTGCCCACGTGATCGCTGCCGGACGTGCCGTATAGGCCAAGATGGCTATGCGATGCATCAGGCTAGTTCGCCGGAGACGAAGGGCGTGCTTGGGTTTCCGAATTCATCTACAAAGTTCAGTTTGAGAGTGCTCAACGTTTGATCCAAGAATCGCGCTTCATCGCTTTCAAGGTTACCCTTCGTTTTTTCATGAAGGATATCGAGCACATCGATCACATAGCGAGCATGTTCGATGCTCTTTGTGATTTCATTTGTTGCAGGGTTGAGCATCTTTCCGAGAGCAACCATGCCTTCGATCTGAAAGACTTGAATGACGGTAAGAAATGTTGGTTTCATACGAGTAGGTATGCTAATTCAGTGAGGTATGGTGGGACAAGTTTGCGCTCTTCCCACGTTTGTTCGAGTGGGACAGACGTGATCTGTCCCGACATTTCGCCCACCATCACATCGGACCGACCTTCGAGGAGAGCATCTACGGCAGCTGCGCCGAGGCGTGAGGCAAGCACACGATCTCGTACAGTTGGTGAGCCCCCTCTCTGAATATGTCCGAGGATGGAGATCTTGGATGAGATTCCGTAGCGTTCTTCAAGTTTTTTACTGATGCCGAGGGCACCGCCGAGTTCGTCGCCTTCACCCACGATAACCACCGTGCGTTTATCCAGGCCTTGGGCGAGGATGCGTTGATACATTTCGTCGATGTCTGTGAGCGTTTCGGGCACGGCAACATATTCAGCGCCACACGCGATACCAACATCCATGGCTATGAAGCCCGCGTGGCGTCCCATGACTTCGATGAAGAAGAGTCGGCCGTGACTATCCGCCGTATCCCTGATCTTATCAATGGCCTGGGCAGCCGTATTGATTGCGGTATCGTAACCAATCGTATAGTCTGTACCGGAAAGATCATTGTCGATCGTGCCCGGTGTACCAACGATGGGAATCCCGTGTTCTTGCCAGAGATAATGTGCACCATGAAACGTTCCATCACCACCGCAGGCAACCACGCCGTCGATACCGTGTTTGCGCAACTCTTCTGCGGCCTTAATACGACCCTCCACCTCTTCGAATTCCGGACACCGAGACGTTTTAAGGATCGTGCCCCCTCGGTCGATAATGTTTGCCGTCCGAATCCGATCAAGCACCTCAAAATGACCCAGCATCATTCCCGAGTATCCCCCGATGATACCGATCACTTCAAGGCCACGCTTCTCACCCGTGCGCTCAACAGCACGGATGTGGGCGTTCATACCGGGAGCATCGCCCCCGCTGGTAAAGACTGCAATGCGTTTCATGAGGTGCGAAGATACATTGCCCCGGCGGGAGAACCACTCCCGGAGTGACGTCGGGAGCCTTACTCTCCCGGAGTGACGTCGGGAGCCTTACTCTCCCGGAGCCAATGTTACCGAAAGGTAACGGGGATGTGAAGAAACCGCCCCATAGTTTCGCGACGTAACAATCTGCTAATGTTCCCATAACAATCGACGGACATTCTCATGACCGGTTCGGTACTCCGCTCCTTTCTGATCCTTGCCTCGCTTTTTGCCGTGATCTCAGCTGAGGCGGTTTCTCAGGCCACAACACAATCGCATGGAAGCTTCGATTTTAACGCCGATGGTGTTGTTTTTCAGTCGGCCGACTCTGCAACCCGAGTTGTGATGCGCTTCCGTATGCAAAACTGGGCCATCTATACCACGAAGACCATGGATGAAGATGATGACCTAGATCTCTCAGCTGGTACCACTGAGTTCGCTGTTCGCCGTCTTCGCCTTCGATTCGGTGGGTCTCTCGTTGACCCACGGTTGAGTTTTAACCTTCAGTTGTCTTTCTCTCGTTCTGATATGGACTGGGCCGATACGCAGTTCCCTAACGTGATCCGAGACGCTATGATCTTCTGGAACTTTAACCCAAATCTCCAGGTGGGATTTGGTCAAACAAAGCTCCCCGGCAACCGCCAACGTGTGATCTCGTCGGCTGACCTTGAGATCGCCGACCGTTCAATTGTGAACGGCGCTTTCAATCTTGACCGAGATTTTGGTTTTCAAGCATTCTGGCGCCCAATAACAGGTGACCAGATCGTGAACATCCGCGCTGCAGTCTCTAGCGGCGATGGTCGTAATCAACCGGCAATCTCTGGCGGTGGCCTTGCCTATACCGCCCGCGTGGAATACCTCCCCTTGGGTGCGTTCACCAATGGTGGTGACTATTTCGAAGGAGACATCTCCCGCGAACAGTCGCCAAAGCTTAGTATCGGTCTCTCTGCCCAACACAATGAGAATCAGACCAAAACACGGGGCTCCTTGGGAAAAACTCTCTACCAACAACGCACAGCCAATGTGATCTATGGAGATGTGTTGTTCAAATACAGCGGTCTATCCCTCTACGGCGAGTACGCACAACGAACGTCAAACAACCCGATCACCTATAAAGACACAACAAAGAAGGACTATGCAGCCATCTTCGTTGGCTCGGGCTACATGATGCAGGCGTCATATATCTTTCCGTCCATGTGGAGCGTGGCAGCTCGATATGCCTTGGTCGACGCAGGAGATCAGCTAAAGGGGCTTGCCGAGTACCAGCAACAGGTGAACATCGCGGCAAATGTTGGATACTATGTCAACAGGCACCGTATCAAACTCAATCTCGAATTCGGCACAAACCGCAACACACTGTACAACAACAACAGCCTCGTTACCTTCAACTACTATACCCGCTTCAACATGGAGCTCGGCATCTGAGCGATACGTTACCAACACGTAACACTCTCGTTATCCCAGCCGTGGCTCCTCTGAAGACCAGTAAATTGCAGCACGTTCTGTTCACCTCTCCTAACCGACCATGAAAACCATTCGCCTTATAGCCCCCTACGTTGCTACCTTCCTCTTGCTCACGATTGTTGCTCTGGCTATGCCAAAACAACGGATCACGATCAAGGGCTCGGATACCATGGTGATCCTTGTTCAACGCTGGTCAGAACTCTATCCGGATAAATCCAATACAGAGTTCCAGGTAACGGGCGGTGGGTCTGGAACGGGCATTGCAGCCCTCATTAACGGCACTACGGATATCTGCGCGTCTTCGCGTCCCATCAAAAAGGACGAAGTAGCTCAGCTCGAAAAGAAGTTTGGGTATAAGGGGCTTGAGATTCGTGTTGCGATGGACGGCCTTGCTGTCTACGTCCACAAGAACAACCCCGTAAAACAACTCACCTTAGCACAGATCAAGGACATCTTCACAGGCAAGATCACCAACTGGAAGGATGTTGGCGGTGCAAACAAGCCCATCCTCCTCTATTCACGTGAGAATAACTCCGGCACCTATGAGTTCTTTAAGGAACATGTGCTCCTCAAGCAAGACTTTGCCTCCAATGCCCAGCACATGGCCGGAACCGCTGCCCTGATCAATGCCGTCTCCAAGGACCCAAATAGCATCGGCTTTGGCGGCGCTGCCTATGCAAAGAATGTGAAGGCCATCTCCGTTGCCAAGGACGCATCGTCAAAAGGCGTTACACCAAACGACGCAACGATCCACTCAGGAGAATACCCTATCTCGCGTTTCCTCTATTTCTACCTGAATCAGAAGCCGGCCGGGAACGTGAAAAAGTTCATTGATTGGGTCATTTCCCCTGCCGGACAAAAGATCGTAACAGAAGTGGGCTATTATCCGATCAAGCGCAAGTAACTTTGAAGGATGATAGCAGGAGCACTGTGAGCAATCCGTTTCGAAAACAGAACCGACATCCAGGTGAATGGATCGCCGAGTGGTCCATTCGCCTCATTGCATCTGCTTCGATCCTTGTGATCTTCCTGATCTTTGTCTTCGTCTTCCGCGAGGCTTCCTCGCTGTTTACGTCACAGAATGAAACACCAGCCCCCTCAACATCTTCAAACGGTCAACCCGTTTCTGAGATGGTTCCGGAATCGTATGGCGGTGAACCAGATGTCTATAATGCCGATGTAGAAGAGCCAACCGCTGCAGCCGCAGAAAGTGGCGAAGAAGGGGCTCCCGGACAGTTCATCTACAAGCCCAAGAATCCGAAGTACCCGGAGATCTATAATCCTGCATCGGGATTGCTCCCGGCAGATATCGATGAGCTTCCCGAAGACCACATTGCAGAAACAGAACCGGAACAGCGCGAGTTGTTCTCGAATCTTACAAGCACTACGTGGCAGCCGGTTGGAGAGGTCCCAAAGTTTGGAATCGTTCCACTGCTCATAGGCACAGCGAAGACAACTCTGATTGCTATTCTCATTGGCGCTCCCCTCGGCATCCTTGCTGCACTCTATGTAGCATTCTTTGCCAAACGGTGGGTGCGTGAGATCGTAAAGCCTGGGATCGAACTCTTGGCCGGCTTTCCGTCCGTAGTGATCGGATTCTTCTGCTTGGTAACGGTGGCCTCGTTCCTGCAGGACGTAACGGGCATTCCGTACCGACTCAACGCCATAGTTGGTGGTATTGGACTCTCGCTAGCAGTGATTCCTATCGTGTTCTCTATCGCCGAAGATGCTCTCAGCGCAGTACCCCGCTCACTCCATGAGGCCTCCCTTGCCCTCGGTTCCACGGAATGGCAAACAGCCTATCGCGTGATGTTGCCTGCAGCTGCGCCCGGCGTTTTTGCTGCCGTCCTGCTTGGTATCGGACGTGCCTTTGGTGAAACGATGATCGCCATCATGGCCACAGGTAATGCGCCCCTTTCCACATGGTCTCCGATAGAGCCGGCCCGAACCGTGGCTGCAACCATTGGTAGTGAAATGGGCGAGGTTGTCTGGGGGTCCGAACACTATGGTGTGTTATTCTTCCTAGGCGTGTTGCTCTTTGTGGTTTCCTTCAGTTTAAATGCAATCACTGAGCTGTATGTGAAGAAGCGACTTATTAAACGCTTCCAGGGCCAATGACGTGATCAGGAATTTCACATCCACTGTGTCTCTGAACAAGCGTTTGCTTGGCTTCTTTGCCGTGCTTCTTGCAACAACGGCAGCACTTTCCGTTGTAGGCATCATCCTTGGAATGTTCGGAACCTTCCTCTTTAACGGTGGGACCGGTGTTACGTGGACGTTTCTCACGGAGTTTCCGAAGAATAGCAACACTGAAGGTGGCATCTTCCCGGCTCTTGCGGGCACAACTTTTCTCGTCTTGCTCATGACCATCCTCGGTGTGCCCATCGGGACGGCAACGGCGATCTATCTCACGGAGTTTGCAAAACAGGATTCGTGGTTTGCACGTAGCGTTCGGTTTGCCGTGAACACCCTTGCCGGCGTTCCGTCCATCGTGTTCGGGCTCTTCGGCGTTGGCTTCTTTATCCAGTTCATGGGAACGAATATCGATGGAGCCCTAGGCACATCATCGTTCGGCGATGGATCGCTTCTCTGGTCCGCTGCCACACTTGCTGTACTCACCCTTCCTGTTGTGATCGTTGCTGTTGAAGAGTCTCTCAAGGCAGTTCCTCGTGACCTACGCGAGGCATCACTTGCTCTCGGTGCAACTCGTTGGCAGACCATCACAAAGGTTGTTTTACCAAACTCCGTTACCGGCATCCTCACGGGCTCCATCCTCGCAGTAGGACGTGGTGCAGGCGAGGTTGCGGCCATACTCTTTGTTGGAGTGACGTACTCTTCGGAAGTATTGCCAAATGCTGTTACGGAGAAATTCATGCACCTAGGGTATCACTTGTTCGTCCTATCTACACAGTCTCCGGACGTAGACAAGACCCTTCCCTTACAATACGCCACAACCATTGTCCTGCTTGGACTTACTTTTCTTCTGAACCTCACTGCGATCCTCATTCGCTCGCGACTTCGCAAGCGCTGAGAAGCCCCCTGAACAATGGCCAAGGAACATCCCGTAAAGATCGAGGCGCACGACTTCAACTTCCACTATGGTGCGAAGCAGGCGCTGTTCAATATCACGCTGAGAATCCCTGAGCGCAGGGTAACGGCATTCATCGGTCCGTCAGGATGTGGGAAGTCCACCTTCCTCCGTTCCATCAACCGTATGAACGACCTCATCGATGGAACGCGCGTAGACGGCCATATGATGGTGGATGGTACAGACGTGTATGATAAAGAGGTGGATGTGGTCACGCTTCGGCGAAGAATAGGCATGGTGTTTCAGAAGTCCATCCCATTCCCGAAGTCGATCTTCGAAAACATCACCTACGGCCTCACTCTCAATGAAAAGATCTCAAAGACCGACCTGGAAGAGGTTGTTGAAACCAGTCTTCGCAAATCTGCCTTGTGGGAAGAAGTAAAGGACAGGCTCCACCATTCCGCACTCGGTCTGTCAGGGGGCCAGCAGCAACGCCTATGCATTGCACGTGCTGTTGCCATCAACCCAGAGATCCTCTTAATGGACGAGCCGTGTTCTGCACTCGACCCAATCTCCACTGGCAAGGTAGAAGAACTCATTACGGAATTGAAAGACACGTACACCATTGTGCTTGTGACACACAACATGCAACAGGCCGGACGCGTCTCAGACTTCACAGGTTTCTTCCTCATGGGCTCACTCATTGAATTCGATCGAACACGCACGATCTTCACGAGTCCGGCCAAGAAGGAAACAGAGGATTATATCACAGGCCGTTTCGGATAAACCATGAACCGCACATTTGAAGAAGATCTCGACAAACTCCGCACGCGACTCATCCGCATGGGTTCGCTCGTTGAAGAGCAGGTAGAATTTGCTTTTCGCGCCCTTCGCGAAGGCAATCAAGAATTGGCACTGATCGTGATCGATCGTGATGACAAGGTGGACAAACTCGATCTCAAGATCGACAAACAATGTCAGCGCATCTTTGCGCTCAATCAGCCCGTTGCTACGGATCTTCGTCTGCTCCTCGCAGCGATGAAGATCAACAACGAGCTTGAACGTATCGGCGATATGGCAACGAATATTGCATCGATCGTTGTGGTCTCACCGAACGCTGTACAGCTGGCCAATCAGATCGATATGAATCGCATCGCCAATGCAGCATATACCATGCTGAAATCAAGCCTCGATGCCTTCATCAATAACGATCCCGAACTTGCTGCCCACGTCCTCCCTTCAGACTTTACGGTGGACCAGCTCTACGATACCCTGCGCAATGAACTCATCGAGATCATGATCGCAGATAGCACACTCGTGGCAGATGGGGCCCAACTCCTCCTTGGCCTCTACAACCTCGAACGTATGGCCGATCATGCCACCAACATCGCCGAGAACGTTATCTTCCTCGCCGAGGCCAAACTTGTACGTCACCGTTCGGTGAACGACGAAGGACTTGGGAGTAATGACTAGTGACTAATTACTAGTTACTAGTTACTAGTTACTGGTTACTAGTTACTAGTTACTGTAACTGAGTATCTGAGTAACTAGTAACCGAGTAACCGAGTAACTAGTAACCGAGTAACTAGTAACTAGTAACTGAGTAACTAGATATCCGTAATTTCCTTGATGGAAACACGCGGGATCATTCTTGCCGGCGGTAGTGGGACACGTCTGTATCCACTTACGGCAGCGTTTTCGAAGCAGCTGCAACCGGTCTACGATAAACCGATGATCTTCTATCCTTTGTCAACGTTGATGATGGCAGGGATCCGAGAGGTTCTGATCATTTCTACTCCCGCGGACACACCGGTGTTTGAGCGGTTGTTAGGTGACGGTTCTCGTTATGGTATTTCCATCTCCTATGCAGTGCAGGATCAGCCCCTCGGCATAGCCGATGCCTTTCGTGTGGGAAAGGAATTTGTAGGGGGCTCACCGGTTTGCCTCATACTCGGTGACAACATCTTCTATGGTAAGCTAGACTTCCTTCGTACGGCGATTTCTGCCAACAAAGGTGCAACGATTTTTGGCTACCGCGTCTCTGATCCGGAACGCTATGGCGTTGTAGAGATCGGTTCCGAAGGTCAAATCGTTTCAATCGAAGAAAAACCTAAGGAGCCCCGTTCTGATCTGGCTATACCGGGACTGTATGTTTATGACGGTAGTGTTACAGACATCGCCACATCACTTACTCCGGGACCTCGTGGTGAGCTGGAGATAACCGATGTGCACCGGATCTACCACGAACAAAACCGCTTGCACGTTCAACAACTGGGCAGGGGAATAGCCTGGCTTGATACCGGAACGCCCGAGAGTCTACTGGACGCAAGCACGTTCATCCATGCGATTGAAAAGCGCCAGGGATTGAAGATCGGGTGTTTAGAAGAAGTTGCCCTCCATCAGGGTTTTCTCACAGCAAGTGAGTATCAACGGAGCGTTGCTCAGCTTCCGGCTTCCAGCTACCGGAGTTATTGTGAGAGCCTCCTTACATCCCTATGACAACAACACGTCAACTACGGACGTTCACCAGCGTCATTAAGGGCAGTTTCAACGAGTTTTTCCAACGTTCTACCTCTACCGGAATCTCGATCCTGGTTGTTACGGCCATCGCTCTTCTATGGTCTAACTCCCCGTGGCAGCTTTCCTACTCAACGCTGCTACACCAACCCCTTGAGATCGTCTTTGCACAACTGAAACTCAATTTCACGTTTGAGCACTTTGTAAACGACGGTCTCATGGCCCTGTTCTTCTTGCTTGTGGGGCTCGAGATCAAGCGCGAGATGTTAGTGGGCGAACTGTCATCGAGAAAGAAAGCACTCTTGCCGATGATCGCCGCTGTGATGGGCATGGTTGGTCCGGCTACAATCTACCTGCTCTTCAATGCCAACACCAACTCTGCTCGAGGATGGGGAGTGCCCGTTGCAACAGACATTGCCTTTGCTCTCGGTATCCTCGCCTTGCTTGGTGATCGTGTTCCTCTTGGCCTCAAGGTCTTTCTAGCCGCCCTAGCCATCGTTGATGATCTCCTTGCAGTACTTGTAATTGCGATCTTCTATACTGCGTCTCTGAACATAGAGATGTTGCTTACTGCAGGTATCATTACATCGATCTTGTTCCTCGGCAACAAACTTCGCATCAACACCATCTGGTTCTATGGCCTACTCGGTCTTGCCTTGTGGGTAACGGTGCTCTTCAGTGGCATTCATGCAACCATCGCTGGTGTTGTCCTTGCATTGTGCATTCCGGCAGATGCCCGCATAGACAGAGTGTCGTTCTTCACAAGTGCACGGGAACTCCTCGACAAAATCTCGCGTCAGAAAAAGTCAGCAGAAGATGAGGGGGCTCAATACGATGCAATTCATGCACTTGAGAAACTTTCTGAACAGGTTCAGTCTCCACTCCACCGCATAGAACATGGGCTCGGTCGTGCGGTATCGTTCGGTATCATGCCTTTGTTCGCCTTGGTCAACGCCGGTGTTATCATCGACCCTTCGCTGATCACGTCATTGATGAGCCCCGTGTCCATTGGCATAATCCTCGGACTTTTTATCGGGAAGCAGCTGGGCATCACGTTTGCAGTGTGGGTCTCCGTGAGGTTGAAGATCGCTGTGCTCCCCAGTGGAGTTTCCATGGTGCAGATGTACGGCGTATCACTCCTGTGTGGCATCGGTTTCACCATGGCACTGTTTGTGGCCCATCTCGCCTTTCTCGATCCACGTCACCTCGACATCGCAAAACTCAGTATCATCGTTGGATCTACGATTAGCGCGATCGTTGGTTCGCTGGTACTTCGTTCCACTCTTCCGAAGCCACTACGCACATGATCACCTATCAGGTTGAAGTGACCGTTCCAAGCCACCTTGTAGAACAATGGGTGGAGTACATGACGCAACAACATATTGCCGATGTTGTGAATACGGGGCTCTTTCTCACGGCCCATCTTATTCGGGTAGTTGACCCCGTCTCAGAGAATGTCACGGTTTTTCGTGTCCGTTATGCCTGCAGATCAACAGAAGACCTCGAAAGATATCGTCGCGAACATGCACCGGCACTACAGGCGCACCACACAGAAATGTTTGGGTCGGCGATAATTGCCGTGCGCTCGGTCACAGAAGATCTGTGGCATCTCTCGTAGCTTTGGCGCGATCATGAGGAATCTGCTTCGCCCCTTTACAACTCCGATGGGTAGAAAGAACACGGAGGCGGTCACGGGAACGCTTCTCTTGTTGTTCTGTGCAGAACATTTGGCCGCCAATCTCTTTCTTTTGTGGCCAGACCCAACTCCGTATCAGTGGTATACTGAAAGCCTTGGTAGGTCATTGCTCATCCGCATCATGGAGGTAGGGCTTTTTGCCCTTTTCTTCATCCATATCGGACTGGGATTGAAGATGCGCCTGCATCAACGTCGAATTAGAAAGATGAATCCGCGTATTCCAAAGGTCACCAACTTTGCCACACGCACAGTAGGTTACACGGGCATTGTGATCCTGATCTTTCTCGTCATCCACCTTGCACGATTCTTTGTCCCAAACAGAATCACAAGACCAGAAACATTCGACCTCTACGCACAGGCCCACATCGCATTTGCGAATATTTGGTACATGCTCTTCTATGTGGCGTCAATGGCCGCACTTGGCTTTCATCTGCGTCACGGAATCAAAAGTGCACTCTTTTCGTTCAAGAGATTGCCTCCCTCTTCTATTCCAAAGCTTCGCACAGTAGGGGGCTGGATGGCTATCATCATTCCTGCCGGACTTGCCTACATCGCCGTACACATCTATATCACACAGTGATACGGTAGTCCTCTACAGGGACACCACCAATGATATGTTCTTGGATGATACGTTCGAGGACCTTTGGCGTGCAGGAGTGATACCAGACATTATCGGGCTGGATAACGGCTATAGGACCCATAACACAGATGCGCAGACAATTTGCCTTTGTTCGAAAGACCTGACCGGGACCATCGAGGTCCAGTTCTTTAAGTCGACCCTTGAGATAGTCCCAAGCCTCAAGCCCCTTCTCCTCACTACAACACTTTGGCTTGGATTGGTCGGCACACAAGAAAATGTGTTTGGAATGGCTGCCAATCCCAAGGTCCTTGGACTTCTCAACCAGTTTATCTGAAGGTTTCACTTTTTCTTCTTTGATGTAGACGTAGTCGACGTAGGCTTAACTGCCGACTCAACGACAAGTCCTGCTGCGAATGCGCCTAGTGTTGGCTTCACTTCCATGTAGAGTTCGCGTTGACACATCCCAAGAGCCACGCACACTCCCTTAGAGCCCGAATAGATATAGCCGTAATACATGATGGTTGCATTCGGTGTTGGAAGCTCGATCACGATCTCAACCATCGGCATACCGTTCACCGTTACGTTGCGTCTCTCAACAACCTGTGCATTCGGCGCATCTTCCTTCATACCGTTCAAGAATCCCTCGATGAACTCGTCCATCGGCATAAATTCCTTGAAGGACAAGAGCATCCCTCGCATGTTGCCGTCGGCATGTTCAAACTGATGATCAATGGCAGGATTAGGAACCGAGTCCTTTAATGCCGTCCACTGCTTAGGATCCATATAGAACGTGGAGTTCTTTAGTTGGTACACTGCAGTTGCAGACTTGCTCTTCACAAACTTTTCGCCCGCAGGTGCAGGTAGAAAAACATTGCCGGCAATGGCATTCGCTCCAACGATCGAAGCAGTATAGGCGCAATGGATACAGGCGGCTGCATCAATAGCGCCAACTGTCAGTAGAACAACAAGGATTCGGATCATAGAATATTTAAGATGTGGATCGTGAGCGAAGGAATGTCCTGACAGTGATCGTCACATGAATGAGACAGAGCACGGCAGTTGAGCCAATCACAAAAATATCTCCTGGACGGTCAACTACGGCACCAAGGAGCATTCTGGCTAATCGGGGCATAGCCGAGGCCGTAAAGATCATAGCTACAGCACTCACTGCCAAGGATGCCGCCAAGATTCTCTTGTTCGCCTCAAAACGCATTATGGAACGGCCCAAGAGTGCCAGAACGCCACCAGTCAGTAGCGGCACAAAGGCCGTTATGGATCTGGTTAGTGCAAAGCCACCGGCACCGAGCAATACAAGGAGCAGACCGATTACTACGGAACTCATGTGTTGGCAGTAGCAGGAGGTGATGAGGGGGCTTCTCCATGACGTGCCAGCCGGATGCCAAGGGCGTCTGCAGCTGTGAGGATGCCAATGTTGATCTCGTGTTTGAACAACGCTTCATCGGGTAGAGTGGAAGCATCAGCGAAAATTGTTACCGTAATCGTAAGTCCAACAGGCGACAATTCGGTAAGGGCAACGGAGATCTTCCCAGGTTCTTTCACAGTGAGCGGATGGCTCATGGCCATGGATCTTACGGCATCTACAAATGCCTGCGTTTGTTCTACCGTAGTTGTTTGTTCAATCACAACCAGCGTACGATACCTGCGGAGTTTGCGCAACTCAAGATTGTCAATGGTCATGTCCGCCATCCGGCCATTTGGAATGGAAACAAGACTATCTGCAAACGTTCTGATTCGTGTACTTCTGAATCCGATCTCTTCTACGATCCCTTCAGCCCCTTGCACGATGATCCAATCACCAACGGCAAATGGTTGATCGGCAACGATCATCACAGAGCCAAACAGATTCTTGATGGTGTCCTGTGCCGCAAGAGCAAGGGCCACACCACCAATGGACAGTCCGGTAAGGATGGCGGCAACATTCACGCCGAGGAAACCGAGAACGAGTGTGATGCCAATGGCAATGACAATCACTTTCAATGCAGATGCGATCAAGGGGGCCAATGTTGTTGCCGCACCCCGACCATTTTCTCTATGCCGAAGCACATGATCCATGATTCGAAGGCAAACAAGATCGACAAATCGATATGCCGCTATCACAAGGAACGTGATGGCAAGTGCATCCACCCAGGTTGAGATCTTCGCCGCTGTTTGAGCTTCTAACCCTACCAGTGGCAATAGTAGCTTACCAGTCTCTGCAACTATACTTAACGCAAGACCCCGCGCTACAGCCTTTACAAGTCCGGCATCTGCATCAACATGAACACGCTTCAACAACCATTTTGCAACAGCACCAATCAACCTCCGAAGCAAGGAGGCCACGATAGAACCCCCAACCACAAGCGAGGCAAGGATCAACCACTGGAGTGAAGTAAGACCTAGCATGTTGCCAAGTTACGGGGTTACGAGGTTACGCATTAGCCATGTGATCTAGAATCTTGCGCTATGAGTAAAAAAAAACACAGGAGTTCCAATTCTCATGGAACCCCTGTTTAGTCTTCTACAATCCGAAATCTACTTCAATATCCGATTTCGAATGTTCCGCTTTTGACATCAAGAGTTGCTGGGCTACTAGTGAGCAAACGAGAGAGTTTTGCAGTAAATGTACCCGCAATGCGACGCTTTGATGTATTGAAACTTGTGATCGTAAGCGTGCCCTTTTCCGCACCTTCTGAACTATAAAATCCAGCAGTTGCAACTGAGCCTGTGTTATAGGTCGAAGTGATATCTGCGGGAGAACCGGAGCCACCAATATCGTACGTTCCGGTTGAACCGGTAACAACAGCGGATACGTTAAGAGTAACAATTCCACTCATGGAGTAGGATTCACCCGAAATCGAGAGCTCATACTTGCCACCCTCCAACGCTGTGACAGTAACGGTAGGCGCAATCTCCGTACTCATGTTTGAAGTTGCGTTGCATTTGAACGCAAATCCGTTTACATCTGCTCGTAGGAAAGACTGTCCGGAGATCGCTGGGTCTGTGTTCGTTGGGGACGTGGAATCTGATGAACACCCTACAAAAACAGTAAGCACAACGGCACAAAGCGCTAGTACAACTCGAATAGTCACAACACACTCCTAAAGATTGATATTGGTGATGATGAGTGGAGAAATTACGTAGAACATGCTTTGAAATGCAATTCCCCAACCCTTCCCAATGTATCAACTACCAGGGGCATGCGTTCCCGGAACATTCAATGTTGCGAATAGCGTCTTGATCTCGCTGATCTTCATCATTCCCTTATCGCCTTCTCCATGAATGCGCACAGCTGCAGAGTCGTTCTCGATCTCCTTGCTACCAACAACAAGCGCAAATGGGATCTTTTTCTGTTCGCTTTCGGCAACCTTTCGGTTGATCTTTTCATTGCGTAGGTCACAATGAACGCGGAGCCCCATTGATTCGAACTCAGCGGTTAGGTCTTGTGCAAACGTGTGATGTGCATCTGCGATGGGAAGAATACTCACTTGAGTAGGTGCAAGCCAGAACGGGAAGTTGCCGGCATAATGCTCTATGAGGATGGAAATGAATCTTTCCATTGAGCCGAAGGGAGCTCTGTGGATGATTACCGGACGATGTTTTGTGTTGTCTGCACCCACGTATTCCAGATTGAATCGATCGGGCATCACGTAATCTACCTGCACTGTTCCGAGCTGCCATTTGCGACCAATAGCGTCGCGCACGATAAAGTCGATCTTTGGACCATAAAATGCAGCTTCGCCCTCACCAATGAAATACTCGAGATTCATTTCATCGGCAACGGCCTTGATCTCTGCCTGTGCACGTTCCCAGTTCTCAAGATCACCGCCATACTTCGCTTCATTATCATCACGGAATGAGAGCCGTGTGCTTACTTCCATCCCGAATGTTTTGAAGACGAGTTGTGTGAGTTCTACAACGCTCTTGATCTCGTCCTTGAGCTGTTCGTGTGTACAGTAGATGTGAGCGTCATCCTGCGTAAAGCCTCGTACACGCGAGAGTCCGTTGAGTTCACCGGATTGCTCATAACGATACACTGTGCCGAATTCGGCCAAACGCACCGGCAGGTCTCTGTATGAGCGTGGCTTAGAGGAATAGATCTGGTGATGATGTGGGCAGTTCATTGGCTTGAGCAAGTACTGCTCGTCTTCTACCGTGATCGGGTCGAACTGCGAATCAGCATAGTACGGATAGTGTCCGGACGTCTTGTAGAGTTCAAGGTTACCGATATGGGGCGTGATCACTTCCTGATACCCACGCTTCACTTGTTCTTCTCTGAGGAATGCTTCCAGACGTCTGCGCAGGATGGTACCGTTGGGAAGCCATACCGGCAAGCCCCCTCCCACCATTGGCGTGATCATGTAGATCTCGAGTTCCTTGCCAAGCTTGCGGTGATCTCTGCGTTCTGCTTCTTCTCGCTGTGTAATGTATTCGTCTAACTGTGCCTTCTTTGGAAAGGCAATGCCGTAGATGCGTGTGAGTTGCTTGCGCTTCTCATCGCCGCGCCAGTAGGCACCTGCAACCGAGAGAAGTTTTGGATACTTGATCAATCCGGTTGAAGGAACGTGAGTACCCCTACAGAGATCTGTGAAATTGCCCTGACGATAGAACGTGATTTCACTGTCCTTGAGCCCATCGAGCAGTTCGAGTTTGTATTCGTCACCCTTCTCCGTGAAATAGGCAACGGCATCTCCCCACGTCATCTCAACACGTTCGTACGGAACATCGCGCTTAACGAGTTCCATCATCTTTGCTTCGATCTTCGGTAGGTCTGCAACACTGAGCTTCACATCACCAGGCAGATCAACATCGTAATAGAATCCTGCTTCTATGGGAGGACCGATCCCAAACTTCACGCCGGGATACATACTCTCCAGGGCTTCGGCCATCAAGTGGGCCGTGGAGTGCCAGAAGATCTCCTTACCCTCGTCATTGTCGAAGGTAACAATGCGGATTGTTGCGTCCATTGTGATAGGACGCGTTAGGTCATAAGGCTTGTTGTTGACGTAGATACCAACAGCCACGCGGGCCAGGCCATCGGAAATGCTCTTGGCGATATCCATACCGCTTGCACCCACAGGGTACTGCCGCACGTCGCCATTCGGAAGGGTGATATTGATCATGAGGCGAAATTACGGAGTTACTCAGTTACAGAGTTACGGAGTTATGTCACCGCTTCGCTCTGGGTACTGTATCCTTGACCCTTCGTACAGCTCAAACTCAAGGAGTCTGCACTCCAGGTCTGCGCTCCAGAATGTGATTCGGCGTTTCGAGCGAAGGCCAATCTCCTTTGCAAGGGAGAAGTTGCCGGTAAAGACGTAACCGGTGTATCCGCGGAATTTCTGCTTGTAGAGATCGCCGATCTCGCGATAGGTGGTGCGAAGTGCGCGTTCGTCTCCGAGGCGAATACCGAACTCAGGGTTCATGATCACAACTGGTGTGTGTTCGTTATCTGACTCTTGCGTGTGGGATTGAGCGAATGCGGGTGGGGTGACCTCTCTGAAATCGGCCACGGTGAATGACACAGCTACACCGGCACGTTTTGCATTCTCACGTGCTTGACGGATAACACGGATATCGTTGTCCGAACACAGGATTTTGAGGTCGATCTTGGCATCTACTTGTGCAATGGCTTCCTTTCGCATCGTCTGCCAAACTCGAGGATCTACAGGCAAAAGGTGCATAAAACCGAATCCGTCGCGCATGGAGCCAGGTGGGATCTTGCGTCCTATGAGGGCGGCTTCGATACCTAGTGTTCCGCTTCCCGTCATTGGATTGACAAATGGAAGGTGCGGTGCCCATTTCGTGGACAACACAACGGCTGCAGCTAATGACTCACGCATTGGTGCCTTGCCGGAACTAATGCGATATCCTCTGTCGGAAAGGGGCGTGCCCGACGTGTCAACATAGATCATCAAAGACTCGTCGTGCCAGTAGAGAAACACAACAGACATGGACGTATCGGGACCTGAATCGGGACGAATTCCACGGACCGTTCGAATGCGATCTACAACGGCATCCTTGCAACGCATGTTGGCATACATCACGTTATCAATGCTTTTGGTATCAACACTTCCGATCACACTCACATAACCCTTTGCCGGGATCCACTGATCCCACTCCACACTGTTCACTGCTTCGTACATTTCATCGGCCGTGTTTGCTTCCCATGCACCCAGGCGGAACAACACACGGTGTGCTGTTCGAAGCCAAAGGTTAAGGCGAAGACAGTCGTCAAGTGTGCCTTCGATCTCTACGCCCGACGGATACTCAGCTTTTACTACATAGCCTAAAGCTTCCAGCTCAAGACGAAGGATGGGGGGAATGTTCCGTGCACACGTGCAGAGAATGGTGGACGTTGTGGTCAGCATATCAGCCATGGGAGGACTGGACTGTTTCCAGCTCGGATTTGTGGAACACAGCGCGAAGGGCCTCACACAATTCGTCAACGTCATTGCGTGTTATAATGAACGGCGGCACAAAACGGATTACATTCCCGGCCGTTGCATTGGCGATCACACCATGTTCTAGAAGGTTCGGAATGAAGGGGGCTGATTCAACGGAGAGTACAAGGCCCTGCATACAGCCACGGCCACGCACCTCGTGAATGAGGTTTGGGAATTGTTTGTGAAGAACATGCAGTTGGGTAGTAAGGTAGTTGCCAATCTCACGAACGTTGTCTATGAGGCCGGACATCACTTCTCGTAACACCACACTGCCTGCAGCGCATGCAACGGGATTGCCACCATAGGTAGTGCCATGCATCCCACGTTCAAAGAGTGCAGCTGCTTCGTTCGTAGCGAGAATCGCACCCAATGGCAGCCCGCCGCCCACTGCCTTTGCAATGGTAACGATGTCTGGCTTCACGCCAAATCGATTGAAGGCAAAGAAGTCCCCTGTTCTCCCGATACCACTCTGAACTTCATCTGCAATAACCAAGAAGTTGAACTTCTCTTTCAAGCGCCAGAGTGCAGCTACAAACTCTGGAGTTACTTCTGCAATGCCCCCTTCTCCCTGAAGGAATTCAAGCATCACGGCTGTTGTGTGCTCATCTACGCGAGATTCAAGCGCGTGTACGTCATTGAAGGGCAACACTACGGTATTGGGAAGGAAGGGGCCCATTCCGTCTTTGTATAAGGCCTTATCCATAAGCGAAAGTGCGCCGTAGGTACGACCATGGAACCCGCCTGAAAATGCGATTACATCGGCTTTGGAATGTACACTGCCAAAACGGCGAGCCATCTTGAGTGCACCCTCAGTTGCTTCTGCACCAGAGTTGCTGAAGAAAACTCTGGGGTAGCCGGAAGCGGCTACGAGTTGCTCCGCGAGCATGACCTGGGGTTCTTGGTAGAATACATTGGATACGTGCATGTAGCGACGTATCTGATGTTCCACTGCTTCGATGATCCCGGGATGGGAGTGGCCGAGTGCATTTACAGCAATGCCTCCCAACATGTCAAGGTATGATCGACCGTTTAGGTCTATGATACGCGTTCCTACCGCTCTATCGATGGCAAGTGGAATGCGACGGTAGGTCTGAAAGACGACGGCATGCTCACGTTCGATGAGCATGCCGCTTGGTGATGCGGTTTGTGATGAGTCCATCTACTTTGTGAGGATCGTGATCTCAACTCGTCTGTTCTGTTGTCTGCCTTCTTCAGTGTCATTCGTTGCAACCGGCTTGCGCTCTCCATAGCCCTTGGGCACAAGGCGAGACCTATCGATGTTGCCACGCTTGACGATATATGTCACAACAGATTCGGCCCGCTCTTCGGAAAGAACCTGATTGTATTGGTCGCTTGCAATTGCATCCGTGTGTCCACCAATCTCTATCGTCATGGCAGGAGCTGCCGTTAGCATGTCTGTGATGCGATTAAGCTCCGGGAAAGACTCCGGACGTAACGTTGCCTTCTTGTAGTCGAAGAAGATGTTGTTCAGCTCCGCAACACTCCCTGCTTCTATCGGAACTAAGAACAAGTCCCGTTTGATCTCGGTGTATTGTGTAAGTCCCGAAAGGTCGAGATTGTCATTCACAGAGAGATAGTTCGGTGCCGAAGCACGGAAGCCATACTTACCACCGGCAGGCAACACAATTTTATAGTTACCTGTTGTTGGTGTGGAACGAGCGCGGCCAACTTCTTTTCCTTCGGGAAGGATTTCGTAGATGATGTCTGCTTCTACCGGTTCGTTGGTCTTCTTGTTCAGCACTCGACCAGAGATAAGCACCACAGGACGCGGTCGGACCTTTTCCGGAAGTTTGATACGGAAGATATCTCCCGCACCAAACGTGTTGCTATATGAAACGTAGTAGGCATAGTCACCAGCCGCAGGGATGGTATAATACAAGTCCCATCCTGCCGTATTGATTGTTGGACCGAGATTCTCCGGTGCAGTCCAGCTCGTCCAGGTAGAGTCTAGTCGACGTGTGACAAACACATCAAAAGCCCCATAGCCCCCTTGACCGTCTGAAGCGAAGTAGAGCGAAGAGTTGTCGGAGGCGATGAACGGAGTTGCTTCGTGACCGAGCGAGTTAACCGTTACGCCCATGTTCACGGGCTCTGAGAATGAACTGTCTTCCTGACGGAAACAAACGTAGAGATCCTTACCGCCACGTGAGTCTTTGCGTTCAACGGCAAGAATCAGTGTTCGGTTATCGTTTGCCAGTGAATATTCACCGAATCGGTTGTCATTATAGAAGTTCTTGATAACAACTGGTTTTGGTACAGACCATCCATCGGCCGTACGATGTGAGATGGCTATACTTCGCTGCCGGTTTGTAGCCGCACTGTATCCATCACCGATGATGATGGTGTTGCCATCCGGTGTAATGGAGCAGAGATAGTTGTTGTCCCGATTATTAAGCGGAATACCAACGTTCTTGGCTAGGCCCCACCTTCCATCAGCCTGAACCTCACTCAGCCAAATATCCTGACGTCCGCCACCAATGTTTTCTGGTGAATGGCTGCGACAGAAGTACAAGGCAAGCCCATCCGGTGAGATCACAGGAAGGATGTCATCGTATTGACCGTTCACGTTGGGTCCAACGTTCTGAGGCAGATACGTGGAGTCCGTCACTTGGGCATATGCATGGGAGCACAAACCCAAGCCAAGGACGACGATGATCGTCAGGATCTTCCGCAGGTGTGTCAACTCACTTACCCTTTGTGATCGAGAACGTGATCTTCTCAATTGGACAATCACCGGCATCACGTGGATTGTTTACCACGATGTCTGCTACTTCCATACCACTGACTGCTTCTCCGAAGGCAGTGTATTGATTGTCGAGCCACGGTGAGTCTGCAACACAAAGGAAGAATTGACCGCTGAAACTGTTCGGATCTTGCGTGCGTGCGGCTGAAAGGACTCCGCGTACGTGTTTCTTGCTGTTGAACTCGGCTTCAACCTTGTCCTTGTATCCACCACTGCCCCATGTGTTGCGTGGTTGATCCTTTGTGTTTGGATCTCCGCCTTGGATCATGAAATTCGGTATCACGCGGTGGAATGCCAGGCCATCGTAGAAGCCTTCAGCAACTCGTGCATCAAAAAACGCGCAATGTTTAGGAGCAACGTCCGGCCAGAGTTTGAGCTCGATCTTGCCGAGTTCCTTGTTTCCCTGCTTCACGGTTATGATGTACGTCATGGTCTTAGCTTCCTTCTTCTTTTCTTTTTGAGCCGATGCATCGGCTGTGGCGAATACGCCCATCAATAGGGCAACAACTGTCAGACTTGCGAGGAACTGCATATTCTTCTCCGGTTTTCCGAATGGTGTTATTTGCGTTTGATACTGTTGATGATGACGGACGTACGCGGAATTCCGTCCGTTTCACCGAGCGGACCCGGTTCCACATCCATACTCCCAATCTTGTCCACCACATCCATCCCGTCTATGACGTTGCCAAAAATCGTGTATTGGTACGGAAGTGTAGTGGCTTTATCGAGGCAAATGAAAAATTGACTCGTTGCACTGTTTGCCACGGGCTTGCGCGCCATTGCCACAACACCCTTGATGTAGCCCCTGCGAGCTGTAGGGAGGAGCGGGTCCAGTTCGTCTTTAAGGGGCTTTCCTGACGCCGTTGTTCCGCCTCTACCCCATTCTGACCGTGCCTGGCCGTCCCGCGTCTTGGGGTCGCCGGCCTGAATCACAAAACCGCGAGAAACCCGGTGAAACTGGATTCCGTCGTAGAACTTCTTTGACACCAACCCCAAGAAATTTGTCACGGTAGCCGGTGCATCGTTCCCATAGAGTTCGATTGCGATAAGCCCCATATTCGTTTTTACGAGTACGGTATCAGTGGCAACAACAACGATCTCAGGAATGGTATCGGACACAACGGTCTTTTCAGAAGCACTCGGAGGGGGCTTGAGTTGTTCAATAGCCGCTGGCGCTACTTTTTCTTCGGTACTGCAGCCCGTAAAGAGCAATACACTTCCAAGGGCAATGCGATAGACGATAAAAACGTTGAGGCTGTGCGTGCGGAGATATTTGAGGAGGAAGGCAATTGACCAATATCCACTCACCAGTGCTGCAATAGTTGCTACGGCAAGTTGAAGTCCGCCGTTTTCTAGCGTAAGATTCTTCACTTCATGAGCAAACTCCAACACTCCGGCTGCAAGGACAGCAGGGATGGAGAGCAGGAACGAAAACCGCGCTGCATGTTCACGCGTCATCCCACGGAAGAGAGCAGCCATGATGGTAGTACCACTGCGCGAGCTTCCCGGAATGAGTGCCAGACATTGAGCAGCACCAACTGCTAGGGCATCAACAAACGTAAGATCAGAAGTTGTGCGCGTGAATGATGCTCGACGCTCGGCTATCCACAGTACAACGGCCACACCAATAAGACTGATGCCGATGAGGTGCAGGTCCTTTGTGAGTGAGCCCTCGAGGACGTCCTTGAATGCCAACCCAACAATGACGATGGGCAACGTACCAACGATAACGAACCAGCCGAGTCTAGAGTCAGCACTCTGCTCTCGGAATGCCTTCCTACCAGATCCGAGGTTTTCTACAAGCCAGCAACGGCTCGTCTTGATGATGTCTGTGCGGAAGTAGGCGATCACGGCTGCCAACGTTCCAAGTTGAATCGTTGCCATGAAAGACGTCCACTGTTCAGGATGAGCAGGGTCTATCACGCCAAACGCAGCGGCTGCCACCGTCAGGTGGGCCGTACTGGATACAGGAATAAATTCCGTGAGTCCCTGAATGAGACCTAGGACAAGCGCGGTAACGAGAGACATCTACGCAAAACTACGACATCAATGGGCTTCATACCACGATGCCCCCTTGCCAGTCTCTACAACCACAGGTACGTTCTCAAGCGGCAGGGCTTGCTCCATCTCTTCCTTTGCTATCCTTGTGAGCGCATCAACCTCCGAAACATGTGCTTCAAAGACGAGCTCATCATGCACCTGTAGCATCAGGATCGATCGTAATCCTTCGTTTTGCATTCGCTGATGAACGCGGATCATGGCCAGTTTGATCATGTCCGCGGCCGTCCCCTGTATGGGCATGTTGATGGCAGCACGCTCGGCTGCAGTGCGGAGTCCGCGATTGCTTGCATTGATCGTTGGGAAATACCGTCGGCGACCAAGCAACGTGGACGCATAGCCTCGCTCACGAGTGACAGCTACCGTTTCATCGATGTACTTCTTAATACCCGCATATTTCACAAAGTAGTTCTCGATGATCTGTTGGGCTTCGCCCCGAGGTATCCCTAGGCCTTGTGAGAGACCAAACGCCCCTTGACCATACATGATACCGAAGTTTACGGTCTTTGCCACCCTGCGTTGATCCCCTGTTACAGTGTCGATCGGCACGTCAAAGAGAATGGCAGCAGTTGCTGAATGGATGTCCGCTCCCGAAGCGAAAGCGGCGATGAGGTTGGGATCCTTAGAGAAGGATGCCATAATACGTAGTTCGATCTGTGAATAGTCTGCAGAAAGGATCACATGGTCTGCATGCTGGGGAACAAAGGCTTTGCGGATCTGTTGCCCAAGTTCCGTTCTCACCGGAATATTCTGGAGATTCGGATCTGTAGAGGAGAGTCTGCCAGTTGCAGCAACCGTCTGGTTAAATGTAGTGTGTACCCTGCCCGTGTTCGGGTTGATCAAACGTGGAAGAGACTCCACGTAGGTACTGCGGAGTTTCTCAACTTGACGGTAGTCTAGCACCATTTGAGCAATCGGATAGGACTCTGCCAACTCCGTAAGGACACTGGAGTCTGTAGAATAACCGGTCTTGGTTTTCTTCGAAGCCGGAAGCATCAGGTTCTCGAACAATACCTCTGCGAGTTGTTTAGGAGAACCAATCGTGAACTCTTGTCCGGCTTCCTTCCATATCTCTGCCTCAAGACGCACAGCTTCTGACCGCATAAACTCACCCAAGCCACCCAGTGCCTTTGTGTCAATACAGATGCCGTTATTCTCCATCGTCACAAGGACAGGGATCGATGCAAACTCAACCTTCTGCGCAAAGTCCAACAGGCCTTCATTCTCAAGTGCCGGTTTCATCAGATTCGTCAGTTTCAATGCGAGGTCTGCGTCTTCTGCTGCGTATTCCGCTACGAGGGCAGCATCTACGTCGCGCATGGATTTCTGTTGTCCTTTCTTTTCACCGATCAGGGTGGTGATCGAGATGGGAGCATAGTGCAGCCATCGCTCGGAAAGGGCGTCAAGATTGTGAAGCCTATCCGGGTCCAACACATAGCTCGCAAGCATTGTGTCAAATGCTACGGGAGCAACATCAATACCATACCTCTTTAAGATCAACATGTCGTACTTCAGGTTCTGACCACACTTGCCGATCAATGGATCGATCAACATTGGTTTCACAACGGAGAGTACGTCTGCAAGGGGCAGTCCATGCCGCTCAGTATGGTCAGCAAAGAGTGAACCGGCATTATCAATGGCCGAGTCGTCTACATCGATGTAATAGCCCGTTCCCTCTGAAGCACTCAGGGCTATTCCCACAATCGCACACCGCATTGCATCCAAGCCTGTTGTCTCCAGATCGACGGAGAGTAGGGTAGCCCCCTTCAACCCATTCATCATGTCCGAAAGTGCACCTGGCGTATCCACCAAGATATACGAGTGCTCAACGTCACTGAGCTTCTTTAAACCGTCATTTCGTCCTTCCGTCACTGTGTCACTTCGTCCTTCCGTCACAGTGTCACTTCGTCCTTCCGTCGTTTCGTCATTGCCCTGACCATACTTGGCGAACTTCCTTCGCAACGTATGGAAGCCGAGTTCTTCGCAGAACGTATCGAGTCCTGTAATGTCCATTGGTCTACGAACTAAAGCAACTCGTTTGGCATCGATCGGAACGTCTGTGTGGATCGTTACGAGTGTCTTGGAGAGGAAGGCCATTTCCCTGTGCTCTTCGAGCTTCTTCTTCACAGAGGCTCTTTCAACGGCGTCAAGATTTTCGTAGAGTTTTTCGAGAGATCCAAACTGCTCAATGAGCGGGATGGCCGTTTTTTCGCCAACACCCTTAACACCGGGGACATTGTCTGAGCTGTCTCCAATAAGTGCCAGAACATCTATCACGTGTTCCGGGCCAACGCCGAACTTTACCTTGACGCTGGCTGCATCCATCACGTCGTATTGCCCAACGTCCTTTCCTGGTCGAAGGATCTTTACGTTGTTGTTCACGAGCTGGAAGTAGTCCTTGTCGGACGTAACACAAAGGATTTCGTGGCCGTCATCACCTTCTCGCTTACAGATAGTGCCCACAATATCGTCGGCCTCAAACCCCGGCATCTCTACCATCTCCAAGCCCATCAGCCCAACTAATTGTTTGATGCGGAGCAGTTGAGGTACGAGGTCCTCCGGGAACGCATCGCGGTGGGCCTTGTATTGGTCGTAGAGGACATGCCGAAAGGTGGGTTCGGGAGTGTCGAAGACCACAGCTATCGCATCCGGGTTATGCTTATCGAGCAGCGATGTGAGGATGTTGGCAAAGGCGAATACGGCAAATGTTGGTTCGCCGGAGGGCGACTGCATGCCGGTGCGGAGCAATGCATGGTACGCGCGGAATACCAGCGACATACCGTCAATGAGGATGAGTGGACGCATGGTACAATCTACGGTCGTAGATTCGTATTCACATGATAACCCAAATTCCCGACCCGATCCTCTACGCCGGCTTCATCCTCTTAGTTCTGTTCCTTTTGGCACTGGACCTTGGGATCTTCAACCGAACTCCGCACGTTGTTAAGGTAAGCGAAGCGCTTGGCTGGACCGTGTTCTGGGTGGCTCTGGCTATGGCGTTTAACACGTTTGTTTACTTCAATCGCGGACCGGAGGCCGCCAAGGAGTTCTTTGGCGGCTACCTCTTGGAGCAGTCACTTTCGGTTGACAACATCTTTGTTATCATCCTGATTCTTCGCTACTTCAAAGTTGCCCCACAGTATCATCATAAGGTCCTCTTCTGGGGTATCATCGGTGCGTTGGTGATGCGGGGATCAATGATCGCGGTTGGCTCTGCGCTTATTCATGCGTTCGATTGGATTTTCTACGTGTTTGGAGCATTCCTACTCTTTACGGGGGTACGAATGGCGTTTGCCAGTGAGGATGCCGAAGATCTAGAAGACAACGCTGTAGTGAAATATTCCAGAAGGATCTTCAGGATCACAGATACCTATCACCAAGAACGCTTCAGCATTATGAAGGATGGAGTCCGATGGTTTACGCCATTGTTCTTGGTGGTGATCGTGGTAGAGTTCACGGATCTGGTCTTCGCCGTGGATTCCATTCCCGCCATTTTTGCCATAACCAACGATACCTTCATCGTTTTTACTTCAAACGTTTTTGCTGTGATGGGTCTGCGCTCCCTCTTCTTTGCCGTGGCTGGTGTGATGGGGATCTTCCATTTCTTGAAGTACGGCCTGAGTGTGATCCTATCATTTATCGGTGTGAAGATGATCATTCACGATTGGTATGTGGTTCCAATCGACATCGCACTTGGTGTGATCGCCGGCGTTCTTGCGATCTCCGTCCTAGCATCGGTCATCTTTCCGGAAGAGAAATCAACCGACGATGCAGATACTCCAGACGCAACTTCTTAGGGCAACATTCATCCTTGCCTGTATCGTTGTTGTGACGGCTTGCTCCAGCTCGTCGCACACACGCAGCTCTGTTTCACCCAAGATCGATCACGTGTTGGCAGTAGCCGAGGACCTTCTTGGTACATCGTACTGTGCCGCCGGTGCAACGCCAGAGTGTTTTGACTGCTCTGGTTTTGTGTATTACTGTTATCTGGATCTGGGTGTGGAACTTCCACGCACGGCACGGGCCATGTATGAGCAGGGACGCCGCATCGAAAGGGGCTCCCTCGTCCCCGGAGACCTCGTCTTCTTTCGCACCAATGGCTCGTCAATCTCCCATGTTGGCATTATGTTCAACTCTACCTCATTCATTCACTCATCTACATCTCGTGGTGTGATGGTCTCGCCCCTTACCGATGCGTATTGGGCTCCACGGTATGTAGGGGCATGTCGGGTGTCGAATTGATCCGTGCTAGATTGCGCAGCTGGAAGCGTTACGAAATCAACGTGAGGAACAAATGGGCAGAATAGTACTCGTGGCGCTACTCATGGCGACATTGATACACCGTCTAGGTGCGCAACACAGCGACCAAGTTGCAACCGGCCTTACGCCAATGATCTCAGGCCTTGTTCGAAGCACCACCGATGGTATTCCGCCCGCCATCATGGTCTATATAACAGAGCCACGAAGCTTTGCCCCTTATATATCTGCCAAGGTAGACAGCACAGGCAGCTTCCGATTTGATCCTGATGTTCGGTTGCGTGCTGGTGTTCACAAACTTGCCTTTGTTGCTCCTGATCATAAAATGCTCGTGCGAGACGTGTACCTAACTCCGGAGACACGTGGTGTGAAGATAGAGGTAGCATTGGAGACCAATCGGAGGCGAAACGAAGTATTCGATAGCGTAAAGATCATCACGGACTTCTCCGATGGTAGCTTCGATAGAGCGTTAAGAATGAATCAACTCCCCAATGGCACATATGCAGCCGACATCAAGCTCACTGGTGGGAGCGCTGTCTACCAAGTGATTCCGTACATCTCCGGACTGCCCATAGATGACGTTCATAGTGTGAACGGCACTATGCAGTCAACCTATCAATATGATGATGGTGGAGATTTCCGAAGCATTATCAAGGCTAAGGGCAAGAAGATCAACGTTGTGTGGGATCCGTCTCTAGCTGCCACATCTGACAAAGAGGCCGTCTTCGAATTCCTTTCCCCAGATGATATCCGCATTGACTCGGCTCGCGAGTCGTTCAACAAGCGGTCTCTTGATGCCTTCAAGGGGCTACCCCCAAACATCACCGGTCCGGCAGAAGTACGGCGCTGGCGCAACGGTCGCGAGGGTGATGCCGCATTCGAACTGTCAAAAGCGCTTGAACTTCCCGAAGGGCGCTTTCGCGACGTAGCAATTGCAAACGCTTCACTGCGATACATCCCACTCGTTCTGTCCTTCCGCGACGAGACCAGCTATGCAGATCGGATAGCCACAAACGTTCCACCACATTCCAATGCGTGGACCGTAAGTGATGAGGCACTTGTGCCCATCATCGCAACAGCACCGGCCCTACCAAGGTTATGGGCGTACCTCGACAGTGTTGTATCCGCTCATCCTGATAGAGGTCCGGATATTCTCTACAGGTCGATGCTTGTTGCCTCTCTTGCCGGAGACACTCTGCAGATCAAACGTCTCTACGACCGATTCATGAGTGCCTACCCTAAGCACGATATGGCTGGCTCTGTGAGGCGCAAATTCAATCCTTATAGCGTGATCAAACCAGGACATGAACTTCCATCGTTCAACTTCACCGTTCTTGGCGATTCGAATGCGCGCATCACCCCCGCAAGTCTGCGCGGGAAATATGTCCTCATTGATCTCTGGGCAACGTGGTGCGCCCCCTGTATTGCCGAATTGCCGAACATCGAACGTGTGTGGAAACTCTATGGCGGTAGGAAGTTTGAGATCGTGAGTATTTCTCTCGATGCAGATATCAAGGACATTGCTCCGTTCCGTGAGAAACGTTTCCCAATGCAGTGGAAACATGTTTTCTCACCAGGCCTGTTCAACAGTAAGGCCGCAGAGATCTTTGAGGTATCGGGAATACCAAAACCAATCCTCGTAGGCCCGGACGGACGCATCATTGCCGTCTCCGAAGGCCTCAGAGGCGAAGAGCTTGAGAAGACGCTGGGAGTGTATTTAGATCGTTAGAGTGCTAGAGTGCTAGAGTGGTAGAGTGGTAGAGTGGTAGAGTGCTAGAAAGGGATACGATTGGCTTGGGCTATAGAAGATATGCTGTGGCGAAGACGAGGATTCCGCGAACGAGCACTAGAACAACAACGGCTACCGAGCCTTGAACTAAGGCGGAAGAGATTGAAACGTTCGCGAGTGACATTACGCTGCGTGTTACATAGAATAGCTCTGCTCCAAAGCCAAAGATCAAGATCATCGATGCGATCATGATACTCATTGGAACCAGCGCAATGAAGCCGGCTGGGGTTGAGCCATCTACCTGCATAGAATCACCGTCAACCGTGAATCTAAGAACGACCACAACGAGGACGATCCAGACAATAGAGAACAGCCAGCCCCCTAACCACCAATATCCGAGTTTGCGAACCTTACGTCTATTGAGTGCATTCTGGGAGCGATACCCTTGCACTGCATACCACAGCGCTGCAATGGCAGCAGGCGATATGTACCACATCGAGATCGAACCGATCATTCCAAGGATGAGCGTTGCACCTGTTATGTGAAATGCATGTGCGATGTGAGTGTTAAACATGGCTTGTGGTGGTCTACGATATATGATGAGCACGATGGTAAGGGGTAACACCGAGATCAATGCTGCCAACGAAGCCCTATCGATAAGAGCCTCACGAATCGTTGGTGTTATTGCAAAAGGAAGCCCAACCTTCGCAGAGACGGAGGTTACCAATTCCAAGACGTCCATGCTCACCGAGCTCTCTGCAGCATCTTTCATCCCCATCCTTTCAAACAGGTAGGGGGCTATACCAAACACCACAACACAGATCACGAGAAACAAGCGCGACGGCACAGGTCGAGATGCCCGTTTTCCAACCAGATAGTCCTTTGTAAGCCGTCCGGGGTAGATCATCAGATCAACAAATGCCCTCCAGATCTTCCCGTCTATCGAAAGAAAATCATAGGAGATGTCAACAAGATATTCCTTGAAGGTCTGGCCATGAATGTCGCGTTCCTGTCCGCACGACGCGCAATAGGTACCAGTCCCAACCGCCCCACAATTCAGACATTCTGCCGCTTTGTCAGGCCCTAACCGCATTTCTGACATATGTTTAGCCTCATTTACCGCCGATTTGGCAGAACAATCTCTTTGGCACAGTTTTCCGTGGGGATGGGCAACACAACAATGCCCCCTATCAACAGGCACAAGATAATGTACTCAACCAAACGTTTCAGGAGACCAGCAATGACGATGATCAAGGTTGACCCGTTTCGCGGTTTTGACACCGTAGTCCGCCGTATGGGCGATGTTTTTGATGACATTCAGCGCGGCGGTATTCGATTTGAAGTTGGCGAATTCAACCCACGTGTTGATGTGTCCAACGACGCAACTGGCCTTACGATCCACGCCGAACTTCCGGGCATGGAAAAGGGCGACGTAAAAATCACAATCACCGACGGCAACGTTCTCACCATACGTGGTGAGAAGAAACGCGAAGAAAAACACGACGAAAAGAACTTCATGCGCGTTGAACGCAGCTTTGGATCATTTGCTCGTTCGTTCACATTGCCTGATGGCATGCGAACAGACTCCGTGAATGCAAGCTTCGAGAACGGCGTGCTCACGATTACGATCCCAAAAGCAGAACCTGTTGCTCCGCAAGAGCAAGAGATAAACATTCAATAATGAACAACACAATAGACTTCACAAGGAACCTCAATGGGTAAGATCATTGGAATTGACCTCGGCACAACGAATTCGTGCGTAGCCGTGATGGAAGGTACAACACCGGTTGTGATCGCAAACGTAGAAGGTATGCGCACTACACCATCGGTTGTTGCCTTTACAAAAAGCGGTGAACGCCTCGTTGGCCAGTCGGCCAAACGTCAGAGCGTTACGAATCCGAAGAACACCGTGTATTCGATCAAGCGCTTCATGGGACGTGAAATGTCCGAAGTGTCAGACGAAGCCAAGAGTGTTCCGTATGCCGTTGTAGCCGGCGACAACAATACAGCTCGCGTAGATATCGATGGACGACTCTATTCGCCCCCTGAGATCTCTGCTATGACACTTCAGAAAATGAAGCAGACAGCAGAGGACTATCTCGGCGAAAAGATCACGGAAGCGGTCATCACCGTGCCCGCCTACTTCAACGATGCACAACGTCAGGCAACAAAGGACGCAGGTGAGATCGCAGGACTTACCGTCCGACGTATCATCAACGAACCAACAGCCGCTGCACTTGCCTATGGTCTCGACAAAAAGGGTCAGAACCAAGTTGTAGCAGTCTATGACCTCGGTGGCGGTACGTTCGACATCTCCATTCTTGAGATCGGCGACGGCGTGTTTGAAGTAAAGTCCACCAATGGTGATACACACCTTGGAGGCGACAACTTTGATCAACGCATCATCGACTTCCTTGCAGATGAATTCCAAAAGCAAGAAAGCATCGATCTCCGCAAAGACCCGATGGCTCTTCAACGTCTACGTGAAGCTGCAGAAAAGGCAAAGATCGAACTCTCACAGATGTTGCAGACAGACGTGAACCTCCCGTTCATCACAGCAACAGCAGATGGTCCAAAGCACCTCAACATCAACATCACACGCGCACGTTTTGAGCAAATGTGTGTTGATCTCTTCGACCGTTCGCTCAAGCCATGTGAAGGTGCACTCAAGGATGCCAAACTCACGCCATCGCAGATCGATGAAGTGATCTTGGTAGGGGGCTCAACACGCATCCCGAAAATCCAGGAACTCGTCAAGAACTTCTTTGGCAAGGAACCAAACAAGGGTGTGAACCCTGATGAAGTGGTTGCTGTGGGTGCTGCCATCCAAGGTGGTGTACTCTCCGGCGATGTGAAGGACGTGCTTCTTCTCGACGTAACACCACTCTCGCTCGGAATTGAAACAATGGGTGGCGTGATGACGCCGATGATCCAGTCAAACACCACCATCCCTCACCGCAAGACAGAGACCTTCTCCACGGCTTCGGACAACCAACCGTCGGTAGAGATCCACATCCTGCAGGGCGAACGCGCCATGGCTGCCGACAACAAGACGCTTGGCAAGTTCCACCTCGACGGAATTCCTCCTGCACCACGCGGCGTCCCACAAGTAGAAGTGACCTTCGACATCGACGCTAACGGCATCCTCAGCGTAACTGCTAAGGACAAGGCAACGAACAAGGAACAGAACATCCGCATCACGGGCTCAAGCGGTCTGGATAAGAATGAAGTTGAGAGCATGAAGCGCGACGCTCAGGACCACGCTGCTGAAGACAAGAAGCGCAAGGAAGAGATCGAGAATCGCAATCAGGCAGATGCACTCGTGTATAGCACGGAAAAGCAACTGAAGGATCTTGACGATAAACTCGACGCCGAGACGAAGGAGAACATCACCAAGGCCAAAGATCGTCTAGCTGATGCTGCAAAGAACAATCCGTCCGACATCCGTCCAGCCATGGATGCCCTCAATCAAATCTGGAGCGAAGCCTCCTCAAAGATGTACGAGCAAGCATCACAAGCCACACCGCCTACCGGTGAGCAACCAGCAGGCGATGCCACCAGCTCCGCCGATGGCAACAAGGTGGAAGACGCGGATTATACGATCGTGGATGAGAAGTGAACTGCGAACAGCGAACGCAGAACAGCGAACGCTGATTAGCGAATAGCAAATTCTAGGGAGCCTGTGTTGGAGAGATCCGGCACAGGCTTTTTTTTCATCACCCATGACTCACACAGTTGCGTAACCATGCAACCCCGTAACCCTGTAACCCTGTAACCCCGTAACTCTGTAACTCTGTTAAGTTTTTGTCAAGGTGAATTTGAGTTTCCTACCCCCGATGTTCATGCAGCAACATCTATTCACACTCACTTGGCAATGATATGAAACAGTCGGTACGGTTGGTGATTTGTGCTTGTGCATTCGTTCTTGGGATGATCACTCTTGGCGCACAGACGAATGATACTTTGGTTTACTTAAACGGTTACCGAGTTTTTCCATATGATTTTCGAATTGAGAAGGTGTGGATGAACTTTGCATTTGTCGACAGTACGTTCATCTTTGGGCTTTACGAGGATGGGACTATTCTCTCCGGTCCGACAGGTGCTCGGATTCAACGAACGTTACTCTCTACAAATGCCTCGGTCTTCGTACCGGATACAGACACGCTCCTTGCCTTGGATTGTGGCGGTCTGTGGCTTCTGCCAATTGGATCTGATGAGCCCCGTACTCGCATCATGACCGTTGATTTAGGCAGCAGGTTCGTGAAAGCTATCGATCATGGCTTTGCGTTGAGAAGAGGGGGCAAGGTCTATGTACATCACGGATACGCTTCAGAACCGAGTGATTCCATTGAACATCCGGAGACCAATGACTATTGGTCTGTTAGTGCAGATGGGAAGAGATCTGCATCATGGGGGTTGGGGCCTACAACGGCAACCGTACAGTGGTCTGTAGGTGATGTAGAACCTGTTGATCTGTCTACCAATCTATACTCGACATGTGCTGTACTGTCGGATTCCGTGATCGCAGTCTGGAATTCGAACCTGTTGATCTCCCGCGACCGCGGCCGTACATGGCACCACTACAGAACAACGGATATCGATCCATCATTGCCGGCCGAGGAGATCACCTATCGTTCGTTTCGCAGCGTAGAAGTGAGAGGCACGGATATCTATGTGCAGTTTGTGCCGGAAAAGCTAACCGAGATGTATCATTACATCTCTTCTGATCTTGGTCTCACCTGGCGGAGATACACTCCTGCAACAGCGCCGGTCCACACTAATGCCATTCCATATAGGTCCGGCATTGCCTCTGTTCGCAATGCTGCAGGCGTCAGATTTGTTACAGATACAGATGGTACACGCATCGTGGAATCATTGTGTGAGATTCAAGAAGCTGAATACGGTGGCTCGATTGAGTACTCCATCGTGGGGCAGAACGTGTCCGTAACGGACACACTCTATACTTGGAACCACTCACTCGACTCCTGTATAGCCTTTGACCCAGGTGCAGACAGCACAACGTCCTGGATTTGGTTCAGTAACGGGCTACTCCTTACCAAACAACGCTCTGGTTCCACCTACACAGAATGGACGCTACCAACAAGCCCCCTTCTCTCATGTTGGGTAGTCGATTCTGTAACAGCGATCATCAAGGGTGAGGAAGGGGCGCATGTAACCCATGACGCAGGAGCAACGTGGACGGCAGATTCCACCTATGATGGACTACTTGCCTTTACGCCACTTCTGAACGAAACACAACTCAGTCTCTGGCGCACGGCAACTGCCGGACTTGAGATCCGCTCATCGGATTCGATATCTCCCAAAGGCACACTTGTTGCCAGCCTTCCCAATACCGAAGCATCACAATACATGATCTCGAGGAATGGGGCTTCTGGTTGTGTGGTTCAGGCCGTAGACGGTTCTGAATGGACCAGTCTTTCCATTGAGAACTTCACAGATCCAGGGTCGAACGAGCAGTTCACAGACCACATGGTCCGATTCGCAGATAGTCTCACAACCAGATTGGGCACAGGACCGCAACTCAATGTAGCAACCATCATCCCTCGGATCCACGAAGAACATGGATGGGTCTTTGGAATCTCAAACGACGCCGAAGTCGGACTTCGGCAATACGCCATCCCCGTAGGAGTTGCTGAATCAACTTCTATACAGTCAACATTGTCCGTCTTCCCTAACCCAGCTAAAGACCAGTGTGTTATACGGTCCACGGACGGCACAGAGATCACATCGATACAGGTGTATTCATCGATTGGCACTCTTGTGCTTTCTCAATCTCCTAACGGTCCGGAAGCAAGACTTGATACCTCCACTCTTCCGTCAGGCGTATACCACCTCTCCGTCTTCGGTCCAGTCATCGGCCACACCTCCTCCCGAATCTGCATAACCCCGTAACCATGTATCTCCGTATCCCCGCCACATCCCAACTCCGCCACATCTCAACACCGGGCGAGGCGGGGCCTCGCCCCTACGACGTATCTCCGTAACTCCGCCACATCCCAACACCGAACGAGGCGGGGCCTCGCCCCTACGCCGTAACTCCGTAACATCGTATCTCCGTATCCCCATAACATCGGGCTAAAGCCCGACGTCACCACGCATCGGGCTAAAGCCCGACGTCATTAGTCATTACGTCATTCCGTCATTATCTTAACGTATGGCTACTACCCGGACGCGCGTTGTTGAGCTTTCCGAGCATACACCTGCACAGGTGATGCTCTTTGGACTAATGTCCATCACCTGTTCCGTTGTCCTGTTCATGTTCGTTGCCGCGCCGGCAATGGACGCATTTTTTGCCGCGTTTTTGCGCAGTGATGTCATCCGCGATGGGTCTCAGGTGACGTATCGAATAGCTGAAAACAGAGATGATGAGGTGGTGACAACGGGAACGTTCTCTACGTGGGCACTGGTAGACCCGCGAGAGCGCAAGACCATAGATGCGGCTAGAGCCTCGGTGCCAGAAGGCACCTCAACAGCTCGTTATCATGCTGAGTACGTCTTTACACCGGCTGTTGCCTTAGCACCCTTGGTGATTGTTGGTGGTTTTGTGTTCTCTGCATTGCTTACAACCTTGTTTTCGGGACTTGCCGGATTTGTCCGTCAAAAGATCGAGCGCGAGGTATTGAACGCAATGGACCGACTTGCGATCAGTCAATACGGAGACCATACACCGGAAGAGATCAAGTCCATCACGCGGGATATTCTGAATGCCGATCTACGTAGGCTGCATGATCTGGCTGACTCGTATGAGATGCCGTTCTTCGATCTCGAACTCTTGCGTAATGCACTTCGGTGGCGAGACTCAAAGGGTCTCACACGCATGATGCGCACACACGACGCTATCAAGTTCTACATGCGTGAGTACTTCACTGATCGATATAGCAATGCCGTGCTCGGCCTTGTCTACATCGGAGCAGCCATCCTCATCATCGTTATCGGCATTCGGGGTTTGAAGTTCCTGCCGGCAACGGACCCGTCTGTTGTACTTGGTGCGCTTGGTTTAGAATTCATGTTGCTCATCACCTATGCTATGGTGTTGATGTATGGTAGGACGGAAGAAGATGTAGCCGATGCACATCGCGACTCACGTGGTCATGGTAGTGCAACAGATGCCGATGCCGAACACCTGCTTCGAGCGTTCTTGGCCGTGCCTCGTTCGACGCAGGACGAAGGAGATCGAAAGTGATCGCCATTCCTGCCGGACGAGAGAGCGTAGCTTCTGCTCTTTCTAAACGTATCGAAGCATGGCGCTCCGGTACAGGGGGCGTTGTGGTGATCTCAGCAGAACCGGGCATGGGAAAGACTACGTTGCTTGATTGGATGGAGTCCACTCTTGCTATTGATCATCCGGGCGTTGTTGTCCGCGTAGATTGCCGTCCACCTATAGGTGCCATCAATACAAGCGCTATACAGCCCCTTCAACCATTTGGGGCTGCCATCGAAAAACTGTACCTGCAATCGGGTCAGGCAGCACGCAAACGTCTTGCCGTGAACATCGGCATGAGTGTGCTCGCTTCTATCCCCATCGCCGGCGATCTGTTCTACGCGGTAAAGGCCATCTCGCAGGATGTGAACGAATACAAGCGCGAGACGGCTGCAATGCAGGAGAAGAAACGGTCGGCCGTTGCGGAATGCGTCACTACTCTACGAACCATTGCCGAAAAGACTCCGTTCATACTCTTGGTGGACGAAGCTCAATGGTCGGATTCACAGAGTGTGGAGGTTATTCGTCAGCTTGTGAATACCCTGGGATCTACACCGCTCCTTATCGTGTGGTGCGTGTCTCCTTCCATGGCGCAGCGGTCCAACCTGCCGCTCTCCATGTTGTTGCGTTCAGATGACATGCGTGCAGCAACCATCAGCCTCGATCCAATCGGACCCGATCATGTTGCATCTGTAGTGCGTCAGATCCTACCAACGGCTCAAATCCCAGACGCGGTGCTCACCACTATTTCAGATCGATCAGGGGGCAACCCCGGCATCGTTGCGGAATATGCTCGATTCTTGCAGGGGGCTGGCCATATCCGTCCGGATGGCAGTATTGACGAACACGCGTTTGATTCTATCAAGATCGATAGCTCGGACCATCCGGCAACAGATGTGATTCTCAAGGACATCTCAGAAGAAGATGCTGTTCTACTTTCTCTCTGCTCAGCAGAAGGGCAAGAATTCACTGCGTTCCTTCAAGCTGCTCTTTCGAATACAGATGTGCTCTCGATGATCCGCACTCTTCGTCGATTGCAGCGATCTACCGGACTCATCCGCAGTGTTGGTACTCGAACGCGCTACGGTGTAAAAACCACAGCGTATGAATTCGTGCAGAGTTTCCCGTACACGTACTTCTTGCATCGTCCGGAATACGAAGAACGCAAAAACATTCATCAACGTATTGCCGAGATTCTCTCGCGCGAATACGCAACAACCCACCTCGATGAGTTGCGAGGACAGCTAGCAGCACACATTGCTGCTCATGGCGCTGAAGCTGAAGACAACAATATGGTAGAGCGTATGCTCACCGTGATGGCGGACGAAGCCGAACGCTCCGGCTCACACGATATAGCATCGTATATCCACAACGAAGTGTTGCCACCGTATTCTGGTCTGATGGGCAACACCGTAGCAGTTGCCGACGGTAGAACCTCTGATGCAGACATTGAAAGTGAGGGTTCTGCCTATTCTACCGGTCAACCTCTTCCCGTTGTTGTACGAGAGATCTCTGATGCTATCGTGCAGGGTAGAGCGAACGAGGCACGCACAGCCGCCATACGCACACTTGAGACGCATGGTGGACTCTCTCGTCATGAGCGCGTGCTCTTAACGTGTCTTGCAGCTCGTGCATGTGTGGACTTAGGAATGCTCGACGATGCCGATACATTCATGAGATCCATTTCATCACTTGCAGACATCTCACCGTCAGATCATTGCTACATGAAGAATGTGGAGGGGGCTATCGCACTCGCCCGTGGGAACAGTGCCGATGCTTCTGCATGTTTCCATGAAGCAGCGCACCTGGCGGAGAATCTTCCCGTGAATGTGCGCGTGATGACACTTGGGAATATCATCCTGCATCTGCGTGCAGCTAATGATCGATCCGTTGATCGCTATGAACACACTGTGCGACGTCTGGCATCTGTGCATGGGTGGCCAGGTGTACGTGCTGACCTCGGCCTTTGAACGACATTTTTTGAGTTTTCTATGATTCGCCCCCTGACGCTTCTCTGCGCCGTGTTTCTCCTTGTTGCTTCTGCGATGTCTCAAGGAGATAATCCGCATATACGACATATGGAACGCGCGCATCCTACGCCATTGTTGCAACCAAAGTATGACGGACTCACCTACATGGTTCCGATGCTCACGGAGAAGGTCTATCCAAGTCTCTTTCTCAACGTGAATATGATCGTTGAAGAGACGGATCCTCTTCCGGCACAGAACGAGTCATCTATTGCCGTCAACCCTCGCAACCCACGTCAGTTGATCGGTTCGGCAGTAGACTACCGACTTAACTCTTCAACATGGGCCTACTATTCTACAGACGCCGGCGCAACGTGGGAGAATCTCACACTCGGTACTGCTCGTATCGGATGGACATCAAGCAATGACCCATCTGTTTGTTTTGATCACAACGGCAAGGGATACCTTGTCTATGGTGGCTTTAAACGCGAAGGCAATGTGCAGTTCGGTGAAAACGGCATCTTCATCAGCTCCACAACAGATGGAGGTAAAACGTGGGGAATGAAACACACGGCCGTGATCATTCACACAGGACAGCAGACCGCAGACTCTACCTTTGAAGACAAGTACTACATCCACGCCGATACCGCTGCTACGTCACCATATCGTGGTCATCTCTATATACCGTGGAAACGTGTTGTCAACCGCGATTCCTCAACCCAGATCGTGATCTCGAAAAGTACTGATGAAGGGGCTACATGGTCCGCCCCCACGTACGTTAGCGATAGATTCCCACGTACATCAGAAGACACAACATTCGGACAGAGCTTCCCTCTTGCGCGCACTGGTCCCGATGGTTCAGTACATCTTGTGTGGAACAGCGGTACCGAAGACGCACTGCGATATGCTCGATCGATGGACGGCGGAACAACATGGTCAGCGCCTCGCATCATTCACACCTACAAACCTTTTGGTACAAAGAGCACGATCAATGGTCAAACCAACTCTCGTGTGAAGGGTATAGTACGTGCCGAGTGTTATCCAACACTTACCGTTGACAACACCGGCGGAACTCGCAATGGATGGTTGTACCTAACATGGGCCGCAGACAATTATCCCAATGTCTACTTCTCACGTTCAACAGATAACGGTACTACATGGTCGCCGGCACGAATCGTTCACAGCGATACCACCAACGACCAGTTCTGGTCATGGATATCCCTCGACCCAACATCCGGTGAGATCGCCATCATGTATAGTGACAGTCGCGATGACGTAGACAACATCCTCGTGAACACCTATGTGAGTTGGTCATCAGACGGTGGCACAACATGGATCGACCGTCGCATCGGAGATGACGTGAATGACCTACGTCGCAACCCATTCCAAGGCAACACCTTTGCGGGTGACTATTCCGGATGTGACTTCTACAACGGCATCGTCTATCCGTCATGGGTGGATATGCGTAACACCTATGTAAATCCGGCCGACAACGATGTGTTTACTGCAATCGTGTCCACGCGTGCTCCATCGGCAACGCAGTCGTTCGCAGCGCGAACACTCCCCGACCGACCAACGGAGATAGATCTTTCGTGGTCCGCCATCTCCACGTTGTCCTTCGAGCAACCGTTGCCGTCAGGGAGCACATGGATCCTCCATCGCGACGGAACGCCGATCGACACATTGCCGATCGCAACGCTTGCGTATACGGACCGCGCACTCGAAACATATCGCCTCTACCGATACATGCTCGTTGCCGAGGCCAATAATTTGCGAAGCGCTGAGCGCACCGCCGAGGCCTATGCCGGTGGCGCTCGAGCCCTCGCAGCACCAGTCCTCGTGCAGGCACATGGCACGGATTCTGCCATGATCGTCCTCGACGTGAGGATCCCCACCGTGCGCGCCGATGGAACGACGGCCATCGTCAATCTCGACTCGTTGTCCTCCGAGGCATCGGAGGTTCGTCAAGCCCTTGATCTGTCACCCACTGACACCGGAGCGATCATTCGCCACACGTTCGCCGCACCCGAGCGTGGCTGGTACCGCGTCCGCTCACGGGTCATGGACACCGAAGGCAACATAAGCGACTACTCTGATACGGCATGGGTCTTCACCGGCGACGTTGGCATTGGGAACGAAACCGGCGGCGAACCCCGCGTGGAATCCTACGACGACGACCCCCGCTACCATCGCGTCATAGGCGCTTGGGACCGCGCCGCCCACTTCTACCGGACACCGCCGGCGAGTTATACGCACAGCTCCAATGGTCCATATCAACCGAACCGGCGCGACACCGTGATCCTGCCGCCGGTAGCCGTATCCATGCCCCTCGTGGAAGGCTATGGGCTCGTCTTACGTTGTCACGTGGCTGCTTTTATTGATCCCAGTGACACAGTCTTTCTCGAAACCTCGATGAACGGACTCGCGGGACCGTGGGAAACTGTGGAATGGTGGAACGCCTCGCGCGACGCACGGTGGACTGACACCACAAAGGGCGACGACGCTTGGCGTGCACAGTTCATCCCGCTACGCTCCTACCAAAGCGACGACACGATGCACATGCGCCTTCGTTTCCGAAGCAACGCATCGCGTCAGTCCGACGGGTTCTACATCGACGACGTCTCTTTCGATATCGCCATGGGCGTAGACGAATCCGATGATGTCGTCACCGGAGTATCCCCAAATCCAACATCGGCATTTGTAAATGCAACACTGCAAAGTGATGCACCTATCAACAGATGTGTGGTTGTAGACGCACAAGGCACAACCCACAACATTTCGTGGTATCAGTCGGGCTCCTCTCTCGTCGCTAACGTTCAACACCTTCCCCAAGGTGTCTACACGATCACTATTGATCGTCAATCGTCTACGTCCCACTCCCGATTCCTCATCATCCGCTAACCCTCTACCATTCTAGCACTCTAGCATTCTAGCACTCTAGAATTCTAGCACTCTAGAATTCTAGCACTCTAGCACTCTAACTCTACCCCTCTAGCACGAATTCAATCGTTGTTCCAACCCCCGGTTTGCTTTTCACCGTGATTGGCGCATGATGTGCCTCAAGAATGTGTTTTACGATTGCAAGGCCTAACCCAGTGCCACCTACTGCTCGCGATCGGTCCTTATCCACGCGATAGAACCGTTCAAAGATGCGCGGGAGTGACTCTTCGGGAATGCCAATACCGGTATCTCGTACGCTGATGTGAAGATGATTGTCAATGTGTTGCGTGTTAATGAACACATCACCGCCGTCAACATTGTACTTGATAGCATTCTCGATGAGATTTGTCATTACCTGCGTGAGCCGTTCTTTATCGCCATAGACCGATGAGTTTTCAGCGATATCACAATGCACCGTAACCTTCCTCTGTGCGGCTCGAATTTCCGTAGCATGGACAAGATCCCGAAGAAGATCTCCGATGTCGAAATAGCGGAAGGAGAACTTCAGCTCACCGCTTTCGATCCGTGAGATATCGATAAGGTCGCTCAAAAGTGCGTTGAGCCTAAGCGCATTGTTGTATGCTTTTTCGAGGAACTGCAGCGATACTTGTGGATCGTCCATTGCTCCATCGAGAAGCGTCTCGAGATACCCTTGTACACTGAAGATCGGGGTACGAAGCTCGTGAGACACATTGGCAACAAACTCTGATCGGACGCGCTCGAGTCGGCGCATTTCGTCGATGTCCTTCGCTGCTTTGTGAGCGAGTCTGTTGATCGCATCAGCAACGCGGACTACATCGAGAAGAGCTGTCTTGCTGAGTTCGATTCTACCACTCACGGCACCATCTGTGATGGCATGCGTTATCTCGATGATTCGTTCAAGGGGCTCAATGATCCTCTTGCGTTGAAGTCGAAGGAAAATCCACACACATGCAAAGCCCCCTCCCGAAACAAGGAGAATGTAGAGGAGGATCCGCGGTACACCCAATCCGGACACATCAGTTCCGGTGAGTATCAAGGCAAGAAGAGCTGCGAGGTTCACGCCGACCAACGAAAGGGTCAGCCAGAACACCGAAAACCGAGAGATCGTAGGTCGAATAGACGTGGGCGCCATGAGCGCAAGTTAGACCTGTTCGGAGAAACGGTAGCCAACGCCCTTAACCGTTTCTATCCAAGCACCGTATGTGCCTAGCTTCTCGCGTACCTTGCTCACGTGTACGTCTACGGTTCGATCGATAACGTAGACGCTCTCTCCCCATATGCGGCGAAGTAGCACCTCACGGGAAAAGACCTTACCCCGATTAGATGCAAGGAAGGCAAGCAGTTCAAACTCCTTCTTCGGGAAGAAGATTTCCTTGCCGTCAACCCGAACGGTGTAGTTCTGGCGGTTCACTTCAAGCGCGCCCAACCGTAGGATCTCGGGGGCGGCAATGGTCTCAGTTCGAACCTTTTCTTGACCACGACGGATGATGGTCTTTACCCGAGCAAGAAGCACTCGAGGCGAGATCGGCTTTTGAATGTAGTCATCCGCACCAAGTTCAAGTCCAAGGATCTGGTCGATCTCACTTGACTTGGCGGTCAGAAACATAATTGCGGTTGTGGCAAGCGTCGTATCCTGGCGGAGACTTCGGCAAACCTCAAAGCCGTCCATGCCCGGCATCATGATGTCCAGGATCACAAGGTCCGGTCGCACAGTAGTAGCAACCTCCACAGCCTGGGTGCCATTGGAGGCCGTAAAGACCTTATAGCCCTCCTTGCTGAGGTTATAGGAGATCAGGTCTACAATGTCCTGCTCGTCATCCACTACCAGGATCTTCTTTTCCATAAGGCAAACTTACCCCCTTAGCACCTTACGAGAAGGTTAAAATCAGGTAACGTCACTGGGTAGTAGAAGGGGCATCCTTCACTATCTTTCACGTGGACCACCATATGTCCAAACAACCACTATACGGCTCCGGGGGGAGATCGCACGTTGGCAGCACAATTGTGTATGCCGCGATGGCATTGGTCTGTGTTGTTTTACCGACGATTGTTGCAACTGCTCAGCCCCTTTCCACGGTGAACTGGTACTTCGGGCAACGTGCAGGAGTCACGTTTCGAAGTGGGACCATCGAGGCGGTTGCTGATGGTCAGCTTAACACCAGTGAAGGTTGTGCTTCGATTTCAGATCCCACAACAGGAGAACTACTCTTCTACACCGATGGAATTACGGTGTGGAATCGGATCCACGAGATCATGCCCAATGGCATGGGGTTGTTCGGTGATCCATCTACAAGTCAGAGCGCACTCATCATACCGGCTCCAGGTAGGCCATACATTTATTACGTCTTCAATCCAGCACCCGTAACATCGTCATCTGTTGGATCGCGATGTCTTTGTCTCTACTACAGCATCATCGATATGCGCGCAGACGCCGGTTTTGGTGATGTAGTAAAGAAGAACGAACTCGTACTCAATGACATTACAGAACATCTAACGGCCACTGCAGACTGCAGTGGCGACGGAGTATGGATAGTTGTACGCAGTAGAACAACGAGACACTTTTACAGCCTACATCTTATACGTGACCAGTTGACCGCGTTACCTGTTGTTTCCGATGGTGGCAATCCCACCTTGATCGTTCGAGATGCGGGCCAAATGCATATCTCACCAGATAGCCGTCAGCTCGTGATCACTTCTGCAACAGGAAACTCCCAGCTCTATGACTTTGATGCCCAGACTGGCAAAGTCATCAATGGCATCAATCTTTTCAAGACCGAGGTGTTTGGTTCGCATTATGGCGCAGCATTCTCGTCAGACAGCAAGAAGCTCTATATATCAGTGGCAAACGAAGGCCCGATAACGCCTACCCGCATTTACCAATTCTCTATCGGTGTAAAAGACGCCACAGCCGTCACCGATTCCAAGTATATACTTGGGGAGCTTCCAGGAACGTATAACTGGACGCCGATGCAGCTCGCACCGGATGGTCGCATATACATCGGCAGATCCGGGCAACCGTGGCTTGCTATGATCGAGTCTCCGAATGCCGACAGCTCGCTCGCAGCTCTCCGAGATACTGCGGTGCGTCTCACTGGTGTGTGCAGATTTGGACTTCCAAACCTGATCGGTTCATCTCTTATCGATCCGTCACTCCGCCTCACTGCATGTAGCCTTCCGCGTGCATCCTTCGCATTCCCGGCAGACATCTGCGAAGAGAGGTGTGTATCGATCCGCGATGAGAGTACAGGGTCGATCGACTCATGGCAATGGTATTTCGAAGGGGGCTCACCATCGTCTTCCATCGAACGTAACCCTCAGAAGATTTGCTACGATCGATCAGGTGTGTATTCGATCAGACTCGTAGTGTCGAATGGCTATGGTACTGATACAGCGTACAGCTTCATCTCCGTTATGCCAAGACCAATCATTCGGATCGATAGCGTTGCTGAGATCTGCCCAGGTACTCCAGTTCAGTTACGCGCTACAGGAGCAGACTCATACGTGTGGTCACCACCACAACTTGTGAGTGATCCGTTCCGTTCCGATCCCGTGGTTCGGCCTCGCTCAACAACACGGTATACCGTGATCGGAACAAATTCGTATGGATGTAAGGATACCGCCACGGTTCTTGTCCGCGTAACAGACATGTCCGCAAGCAAGGACGTGTCTATCTGTGTAGGTGCCTTTGCCCAAATCTCAGCACAAGGCGCAGAGACGTATTCATGGATGCCTGTTGACGGGCTCTCTGATCCTCGGGCTGCCGAACCGGTAGCATTCCCTCCTCGCACAACACAATACATTGTTACCATGCAACGTGGACAGTGCATTGTACGGGACACGGTGGTTGTTACCGTTGTAGACTCCTTCAGCGTGAACATCGCGGGGCCCGACAGAACGTGTATTGGTGATACACTAATTCTCTCTCCTTCAGCCGGTACATCCCACGCATGGTCTGGCATTGGAATCGTTGATACCACAGCAACGGTAGCTCGTGTCGTAATGGGCAAAACACCTACGATGATCAGGCTCATTGCTCGAAGCGGAGATTGCCTTGCATTTGATTCGCTAATGGTACAGCCCGTGTTGGGTCCACCTCTTGAGCTCGGACCCGACCAACGTGTCTGCCTTGGTGAATCCACTGTGCTCACCGCGCAAACAGGAGCCCTTGATGTTGTGTGGACTCCGGCGGAAGGACTTGATCGGACAACCGGTAAAACAGTTATTTGTCGACCATCAACCACTACCCAATACATCGCATCTGCAAGGGGCGATTCTGGTTGTGTCAACCTCGATACGATAACTGTTGTGGTCTTGCCTCGGCCTGACGTAATGGCCAGCCCCGACACGTCGATCTGTCTTGGAGGCTCTGTACAGATTACTGCTCGTGGGTCTGCCGATCGCGTTGAATGGTCGCCCGTAACAGGACTTAGTGATCCTACTGCTACTTCTCCCATCGCCTCCCCTACGCAAACAACAACCTATGTACTCAGAGCATTAACAGGCACGTGCGAGAGTTTCGACACAGTCACGGTTTTTGTCTCGTCGCTTAATGTCGGCATTTCCCCAGACACCACGATCTGTCGCGGCGAATTCACCACCCTGCGTGCATCAGGTGCTGTCCGATATGAGTGGTCACCACCAACCGGCCTCAGTGATCCAACAAGTGATCAGCCCCTTGCTAGTCCACAGACAACCACGCTTTATACGGTTCGCGGATTTGATCAGCTAGGATGTGAACAAACTCGAAATGTGACAGTTTCGGTGCGAGATACAGCTTCGATCAGACTCATAGCAGGAAGCGTTACGGCTGCTGCGGGTTCAGAAAATGTTGGTATACCGATCTTCGTTGAAGTTCCTGCATCGTTGTTGCCGCTAAAGATCACGGTGTTGCGTGCTACGCTTGTAAATAACGTATCAACGTTTATCCCCGACTCCACTGATAGAGGTGCATTAAGACCAAGCCGCCGAGGCGACGATTGGCTCTCTTATCTCTTTGTTGAGGACCTCTTAGTGATTTCAACCAGACAGAAGATCACCGAAGTACGCGGCCTAGTCTTAGCGGGAACGATTGAAACCGCACCGCTTACTTGGGAAGACGTGTCATGGAAAGGTGAAGTCTGCCCAACTATTCGCTCAACAAGTGGCTTATTATACATTTCTGGTTGCAATCTCACAGGGCGGGCGTTACGCAATTTCCTTCCATCGATGGTTTCCATTCGTCCAATGCCATCGCAGGATGTGGTAGACGTTGACCTTAAAGCCAACATGCCCGGTCCTTATCATCTCCGTCTCGTGGATCTTGACGGCAGAGTGATATGGTCAACTTCAGTTATCCGCACTGACCAAGATCTCGGTGCAGCCCCCTTAACGATCGATATGTCCAAGGTGAGTACGGGGCTTTATACGTTACATGTTGCGATGCCGGCGAACTCGGAGACCATTCCGTTCGTATGGATCCGATAAATCGCAGCACAAACGGTATTTTTGCATGATGGACGGACGATTTGCCCACGTGATGTGGGCTTTTTTCATTGCGACGACGATCGTAAGCGCTCAGGCAGTGCAGCGCGACACGCTTCGAACACGCCAGCTCACAGACAGTCTACGGACGTATCTCAAGTCACAAGTTGTTGTGACCGGGACGCGTAACGAAGTGCGTCTCAAAGATTCTCCCGTCCGTGTAGAGGTGATCGGCAAGGAACGGATCTCCACAACGGCTATGACGGACATCGGCGATCTTCTCAGAGAACAGGCGGGCATCGTAATCACTGGTGCGGTACGCAACGGTATCCAGATGAACGGCCTTGGTCCAGACTATACGCTCATTCTCATCGATGGTCAACCTGTGGTTGGTCGCGTGGCTGGTGTTGTGGATCTCTCTCGTATTTCTGTTGGTAACGTAGAGCGAGTTGAAGTTGTAAAGGGGCCAATGAGTAGTATGTACGGCAGCGACGCTCTTGCCGGTGTTGTGAACATCATCACGAAACGTCCGGCTAATGGCTTCAATGGTACCGTGATGGTACAAGGCGTAACAAAGGGCCCTCTCGAAACCCGGATTGAAGGTGGATGGGGCAGCGACTCTCTAGAGATCTCAGGATTTATAGACTACAAGAACCAGCCTCAGTTTTCCCTGCCACTCGATTCAATCTCAATTCCCTATGCCGGATTTCAGGATGGAACCTTGCATGGCAAATTGCAATGGAAGTTTGCAAAGGGGTGGACAACGCGTGCTTCACTCCGACTCTTTGGATCTGAAACGCGCGGTTCTTTCATCGAAAGTGTAGCCGGACAGATTGCACAGAACACCGGATCCGTTCAGCAATGGGATGCATCCGGTACAGTTGGTGCTGAATATCAATCAGGACGAGCCCGTCTGACCATGAATGCCTATGGCTCATCGTATAACGAACGGTATAACTTTGACTCTTCTCAGGGGGCTGCCGGTTCAATAGATGATCTGTTGCGACGGATCGGCAGACTCTATGCACAATACGATGTGCAGCTTGGTGCAGCAAATCGGCTAACCATGGGCGGAGAATTTCTCTACGATGATATAGATGGCTCGCGTTACAGAGACTCAACCGGTTCTCATCCATTCTACCGAACCTATGTGGGCTTTGCTCAATGGGAAGGTATGCCCACAGATTGGATATCCTATGTTGTAAGTGGTCGATTCGATGGCAATAGTGCCTTTGGTTCCGCACTCAGTCCACGACTATCCGTGTTGTGGAAGCCAGGTGAGAATTTCCGTGCGTCCGGGTCGATCGGTACTGGATTCAAAGCGCCTGACTTCCGTCAACTCTACGTAACGTTCTCAAACAGGCTTGCCGGTGCCGGATATGACCTCATCGGTGCCGAGCGTCTGGGTAACACTCTCGAGCCTGAACGCAGCGTTTCGTACGACCTTGGTATTCGCTATGAGGACGGTCAGCGTCAACTAACCGACGATCTCTCTCTCCTGTATAGCGCGGAGATCCGCGCATTCCGGAATGACCTGCGCAACCTTATCGAATATTACTACGTGCAGACCATCGACGACAGAGACGTCTACTCCTACCGTAACATCGCACAGGCGTTCACGCAAGGCTTTGAACTCAGTCTCCGTCTTGCACTTGCTATCGACAACGTTGGCGTCTTTAGTGCATTAGGTGGATATCAATTCCTCGACGCCAAGGATGTACAAGTTCTCGAGGCGATCGACAAGGGAGAAGCCGGCACGATCGACGGACTCCTCACCCGCGACAATTACTATGGGCTATGGGGTAGGTCTCAGAACAGTGGCTCGCTACGCATTCAGTATGACTCTCCGGACCACGCATGGAGTACCAACATACGATTCCAATTCATCGGTCGGTATGGTGATGAATCGCTCGATAAAAACGGCATCGTGATCTCTGATCCACCCCGCAAGGTTCTCGATCGAACTGATGAGTTTGTTTCAGGGTATGTTGTTGTAAACCTTGCAATCACGCGCTCATTCACATTCAACGAACAGCGTCTGCTCATCGGCGCCGGTATCAATAACCTGCTCGATGAGTTTCATCCAACGCTTGTCCCCGGCTTGGTTGGACGTCAGGTCTATGTGCAAGGAAGCCTGAGTTTCTAGTTACTAGTTACGCAGTTACTAGTTACACAGCTTCCTGTCATTGAGCAACTTCGTAACTAGTAACTAGTAACTAGTAACTTGTAACTCGTAGCTATCCTATACCGGCTTAAACCCTTCAAACGCCTGAAGGCACACGTTACAGTAGTGCAGGGAGCGGCACAGAGTTGGACCGAAGGGGCTTTTGAGAGTTGTATCCCGAGAACCACAGAAGGGGCATGCAACGTTGTTTAGCACGTCGAGCTTCAGCGAGAGTGTATCAAAGGGTTCAGGCGGAGCAAGACCATGTTTCAACAGTGCGGCCTTGCCTGCTTCCGTAAGACGGTTGGTTGTCCACGGCTGATCGAACGTTACGCTCACGGTAACGTTGGTAACACCAAGCCCCCTAACCGCAGTTTCTACGTCCTTGCGCATCACATCAATGGCTGGACATCCAACAAATGTTGGCGTCATGGTCACATGAACCTCATCATCACTTCGCACGTCAACGTTGGTGATGATCCCCATATCCACGAGAGAGATTGTTGGAATCTCTGGATCGTGCACGTTGAGGAGTGCATCATATACGTCTTGTTGCGTCATCTCACCACTCCGCAGACGGGTCTATGCGATAGACCTCGGTCATCTCATCGAGCAGTGGTTTGAGATGTTCCGTGTGATGCCCTTTTCGTCCACCATAGATCGGCTCAACCTGTGTTGGGATCATCAACGTTGATGATTGAAGGAGTTCGGTTACGAGCTCTAACCACCGTTGTTGAGCTACTGCTTCGCCGATGAATATTCCGTCTGCAATAAGCGCGTCTTCAAACTCGCCCGGTTCAAACATACCCAGGGCGTAAGGCCAGGCCTCATTGAGTGCAGATTGCATACGAGCATGTGACTCTTCGTTGCCATTGGCACCAAGCTGCACCATCCATGTTTGAGCATGGTAGAGATGATACTTCAATTCGCCATGGATCTTCCGTGCAAGATTGGCAAGGGGCTCAACGGAACTTTGCACAAGTGCGGTCCATCGAACATACTCCGCAACATCAAAAAGAAAGTGTCTCACAAGAGAGAAATCATACTCACCGTTAGGCAGTTCCACAAAATGCGAGCACCGCATCTTGAGTTCATCGCGCATGAATGCTGCCGTATCTGCATCAGGCTCCCCACCTAGATCGTGCATGATGGTGAAAAGTGCCTGGGCGTGACCAAGTTTGTCTTGGGCGATGGAAGAGAATGCAATGTCTTCTTCCAGGAGCGGACCAAGTCCGGTCCACTCTGAATGCCGGTGAGCCAAGATCAGTTCGTCATCCGCCATGCGGTAACAAAGGTCGGTCAGTGCGTGGGTATTCATTCGGTAGAGCCTTCCGTATTCTGTTTCTTAAAGGCCTCCACCTTGTTGCGAACCATATAGGCCGAAACCTCCCGATATTTTTTCTCGGGTGTGGTAGCAAACACATCGGTGTCTTCTGCAGACATCGTGAACACGTCGCGCGTGTTCACCACCCATAGATTCACCGTTTGCCCGCGCCGAGCATATTGCTCCTTCGCAAGAAGCAGTGCAAGCTCGTGGTTGGGTGCATGAACGCATCCAACATGCATGTGGTGTGCACCACTCTTGCCTTGGTGGAAGACCTCAAAGGTCTGAAACTGATCGAGCTCCGGTTTTGGTTCCAGCGGGTCCTTCCGCTCCGGATCGATCTGCATCCGCGTAACACGCGGGTCGAGGGATATGATCGTCGCCATAGGGGCAAAATTACAAACTTTTCAGCCCTGTCTGTCCTTATTAAGACCCGGAAGCGGATTATGACGTTATGACGGTATGACATTATGACGTTATGACGTTATGACGTTATGACTTATCAAAGTAACACCCAACCAATCACTCGTAACTAGTAACTCGTAATTAGTAACTAGTAACTAGTAACTAGTAACTCGTAACTAGTAACTAGTAATTAGTAATCATCACCTGATAGCTACTTCCCAGCACCTCTCCATTTGCTATGACCGACAACACATACGGTCCGGTGGGTAGTCCGTTTACGTTGAGAGATATGTCTGTTTCGGATCCAATCGCACTTTGGGCGGATGCAGAGGTAATGAGCCTACCGGTAACGTCCCGCAATACCGCTGTGAGCTCTGCATGAGGGCCCTGCACGTGTTTTGCGGTTATCGTCAGGTTCGTAGAGGCAGGCACAGGAAAAGGGGCTGAGAGTCGCCAAGAGGTGCCTGCGCTGATCACGAGAGCGGCCACATTCACATCGCAGCGAGATGACCCGGTGAAGGCAATGGCAAGCCCCCTACTTCGAACTGGGACCTTTCCAACGGAGCAGGTGTCCGGCAGAGCTAACGTATCCTCCACCATTCCCGAATCGATTGCAGAGGAACATAGGGTTAACTCACCGATGCCACCCGGAGCGATGACAATGGGGAATTGTGCTTGAGGAAGGGAGAAATAAACGTTGCCAACAAAGAAGGGTTTGGAAATCACATAGGGTTCGTCCAGCGATATGTTTTGAACCCGGACAGTGCGACATGTGAGGGTTCCCACGTTGTGGTCATTGACGATAATCACACCACCATCTCCCGGGCTGAGCATTACGCTTGCCTTGTTGCGTGTATCGAGCTTGACCACGCGAATTGTGTCCGAGCTACCAACGCAACCATTAGCATCTACTACAGTCACAACATAGGCTCTGCCCTGGTCCGTAGTAAAGGATCGGCTTGTTTCTCCATTATTCCAACTGTAGCTCTTGTAACCAGGAGAAGCCGAAAGGGTGATCACATCATCGAGACAGATAGTAAGTGAACGATTCGCTTGAATCGTTGGTTTTGGTCTGGGGTTGATGGTAACGTTGATTTCAGAGGTCCAAACGCAGCCACTAGAATCGAGAGTAACACACGTGTACTTTCCACCCGTCTTCACTACCGTTGTCTGCGTTCGGTCACCATTGGACCACCACCATGTTTCGATCGGACCATCAATACTCAGGGTGATAGAGTCGCCCTCACATACCGTTTTCGGCACAGAAGTGATACGAGGCTCGAACGTACTCTTGAGGATAACACGGATAGTATCCTTGGATTCAGCGCACGTAGTTGCATCATAAACCGATACGATATAACGTCCCGGTTCCGTGAGATATCTGCCCGGTGCCTTTACACCATCACTCCACGAGTATCTATCTACGGCGGACACGGCCTCTACGAATGCGCTATCGCCCTTGCAGATATAGACCACATCGTCAGTTGGGAAAATGGAGACCTTGGGTCCCGGTGCGTTGAAGTTGCTTCTGTAGACGCCTTCACCTACTGCCCATCCAAGGGTGTCGCTAATAAAGAAGATATCGTCTATATGGCCCCTGATCCCACAATTTCGATTGGTCCAGGATTCACCGGCATCATCGGTATAGAGTACCGTTCTGTCATTACCTACACCCCATCCCCTGCGTTCATCTAGGAGGAAGCTACCGAACATGTTGGTACCGGTTTGATATTCAGCCCACGTTCTACCCCCATCACCACTATAACGCATCGAACCAACGCCACTGGTATTGCCATCGCAATTATTCCCTGCCGTGGGAATGAGCATTGCATTGCCAAAGATGGCAAGTTCTTCTGACCATACCTTACTGCCAGTACGTGAGAATATCCGCCAGGTCCTACCGAAATCTGTTGTTTGCCAGAGGACTCCGCTGCTGACAGCATACCCACTCCCGTTGCGGAAGATCAACCCGTCACTCAAACCACTCATTGGCTCCGTTCCAAACGAAACGGTCCAATTCTGTCCTGCATTTGTAGTTCGGTAGAACGCCTGTATACCGGACGCGCAACCACCAACAAAGTAGACACCTTCGTTCTGATTGATCCAGTAAGAGCCCCATCCCTTTTCGTAATTGGGATCTAGCGGAGTGATATCTCGCCAAGAGATACCGCCATCGTCACTACGATACACTCCCGCGTGACCAGATACATAGCCAATCTTTGGAGTCAGAAACTGCACGTATTCTAAGAAGGCGTTCGGGATAGTAACACCTCGCCATGTTTCCCCTCCATCCGTTGTCCGAATCACCTCGCCGTTTCTTCCACAGACCCATCCAAGATTGGGGTCACCTGGCAAAAAGAAGACATCCAGATAATATCCGCCGGTGTAGGGGGCGGGCAATTGCACTTCTTTCCACTGTGCTCGCAATGGAGATGCGAGGTAGCAACAGGCGAAGATCAAACTGGCGATATGGCCTAGATATCGGTTCATCGAACGATGATTGCGCGTCCTTTCATCAGTTTTCGGTCAGAGAGTATCGCAACAACATACGCCCCTTGAGGAACGAGTGAACCATCATTCCGTCTTCCGTTCCACACGTATCTAAACGACTCTCCCGATGCAGTGGCGTTGTCTGTTGCAACAACTGCACCCAGATGGTCAAGGACGGAGATCTGGAGTTGTTCATTGGGCAGCGTAGGAACGGTAACAGAAACATTCTCATGTGCAGGAACGGGAGATACCGTAACGTCCACATGTGAATACTCCTCAACCGAGTTCGGGAGTGCAACTACAACCTCAACAACCGGCATGCGGTTCCATTGGTCAAGCGTACTGGCCGTGCCATCACCATTTACAGCGTTTGCAATGGCTCGTAGAAAATACGTCCCAGCCTGAGAAGGGGCTGTCCAGGTAAAGGAGAAAGAAGCCTCATTATCTACAAACTGTTTTGGCGAGGAGTGAGTGAGTTCTCCCGCAGACAACCTAAGTCCTTGACCAGCAACAAGACCGATCGTACCGGCATTGGCTGTTCCGGTTTCTGTTGTTTTGACGGCAATTCCTACACCGGAAGCAACACGCGACTCGTGAGACACGATCACCGTAAGTGTTATTGTCTCTCCTACTACGGCGGATACCCTTCCATCTACGGCCTGAACAACGCGAAGACTCGTTGCAGGATTAGCCGTGGAGGCAGCACCATGGCATCCAGAGCCACTGCAGCCAGGCGATGTGGAAGCGGTCCGACCCGCCTGGCCGGAACTACTGGCAAAAAGGCTTGATGTTACGATGAACATGGAAACGAAGAGGGCAAGAAGTCGCATTCGATCGATCCTGGCGTGGTGAAACGTAGTATGTGAAAATCGTTGTTCGTGAGTATGATATCCGAAGGGGGCTATGTGTTACGGCATGTACCCAAAATAAAAAGCGGGGACGCACTGACGTGCGTCCCCGCTGAAATCTGATGCTGGATGTCGGATTAACGACGGACCAGACGGACCACCCAACGTTCGCTACCAGTGGTTACAACCACGTTGTAGACGCCGTTTGCGAGGATACCCATGTCGACTGAAGAGCGGAATGCACCGCCGTTTGCAGTCTCATTGAGTGTCATCACTAGCTCACCGACTGCATTGACAAGTTCAATGCGAACCGGACCAGCTTGTGTGATCGTTGTTTCGATAGAGAACTGACCATTCGATGGGTTCGGGAAGACGCGGAGTTCGGCTTGACGGCCGGCTACTACATCTTCTTCAACATCCGTAAGGATAACATCGAATGCTTCAGAGGTTGAAGCGCAGGTGTTGTTGTCTGCAATCTCAACACGGTACGAGCCTGGCAGAGCCACTGTGTACGTCTTGGCCGTAGCACCAGCGATCATTGTTCCGTTGCGGAACCACTGCCACGACTGAGCAACTGCTGAGTTCGCGGTGAGAACATCACCCATGCGGGAGATCGTAGGGACAACAGGCAAGCTGTTAACCGTTACCACTGTCTTTGTTGAGTTAGCAGGGCACGACGTGTTGTTCGTGACAGTAACCCAGAACTCGCCACCGTTTTCAACAGTGATCGAGCGGCCAGTTGCTCCGTTCGACCAGATGTAGGAAGCGTAGCCAGCAGGAGCAGTAAGAGTTACAGCACCACCTTCGCAGAACGTGGTAGGACCATTTGCTGTGATTGCCGGTGGAGCAACCGGAGCGACTGCGATACCAACGGTATCGGACGAACCGACGCAACCATTCACGTCAACAACTTGGCAATAGACCGTATCCGTTTGACGGATGATGATCGAGCGGGATGTGCCGTAATTCGTGCCTGAAGTAGATACCCATGAGTACGATACGAAGCCAGCCGGTGCGCGTACTTCAACGCTGTCACCTGAGCAGAGGTTCGCCGAACCAATGAGTGTAAGAACTGGAGCTGGTGTTGGGTTGACGACCACATCAACTTCCGTTGATGTACCCGTGCAGCCGTTGTTATCAGCAACTGTTACTGTATACGAGCCAGACTGCGTTACCACGATCGATTGCGTTGTTGCGCCGTTTGACCAGAGGTATGCATTGAAGCCTGCAGGAGCAGTAAGAGTTACGCTTCCACCTTCACAGAACGTTGTTGGAGCATTGATAGCGATGATTGGAAGCGAGCTTGGGAATACGTTCACTTGGATCGTATCCGAGCTGTTCGAACAACCGTTATCATCTGTCACTGTGACCCAGTACTGACCCGTTGTGCGAACAACGATGCTACGTGCTGTTTCACCAGTGTTCCATACGTACGATGAGAAGCCGATCGGTGCGCTAAGTGTAACGTCTCCACCTTGGCAGAATGTTGTCTGGCCAGAGGCCGTAATCATTGCGTTTGGAAGAGCGTTGACTTCTACATTGATCGTATTCATTACCGTGCAGAGGTAGCTGTTGACTTCCGTTACCGTCAGTGTAGCAGCGCCCGGAAGCGTCCACTCAACTGTTACGTTCGGTGTGCCTTGGCCAGCACGGATGATGTTGCCACCAGAAACGGCCCATGTATAGCTGTTACCAGGGATACCGGTTGTGCTATAGTTCTGAAGCGAATTCTGGCAAGCAGACGTTGGACCCGTGATAGTTGGATTTGGAAGCGGATTGATCGTTACAGAGAGCGAACCTGTTGCAGAGCAACCGTAGCTCGATGTATGTGTCACTGTAAGTGAACCCGTGATCGGTGTCGATCCTGAGTTTGCCCACTGAACACCGATCGTAAGTGTGCCTTGACCGGAAACGATAACACCATTTGTCACTGTCCAGCTTGGCGTAAGGTTACCCGAACCACCCGTGATGACCGGGATGCTCGATGTATACGTGGCTGTGTTCACTGTTTGCGGTGAATCCGAAAGATCCGTTGCGCATACAGGTGAAGGACCTGTGATCGTTGGTGTTGGAGGAATCGGACGGATGGTAACGTTGAGTGTGTTCAAACCGAAGCATGTGCCTGCAGGAAGAACATCAGCAACATCTTCACGAACGCTAACCGAAGCAGCTGTCGTGTTTGGCCATACCGGCGAGCTCCACGTTACACGGATCGTGTTCGGAGCAATATTCACATACGTGCCGCCTACAACGGTCCATGTATATGCATTACCCGAGACGAGTGGTGTTGTGTAGTCTTGAACGCTGTTACCACATGGGTTGACCTGACCTGTTACGACCGGCGTTGGCGTCGGACGGATCAGAATCGTGTCAGTTTCCGTTGTGATACAGTCAGAACCAGGTACTGTCTCGGTGCAAGCGATGGTACCGGTACCGGCAGCACCCCAAAGAACCGTGATCTGATTCGTGTTGCTACCAGCAGTGATGGTACCACCTGTTACAACCCACTGGAAGACGTTTCCAGGTGTTGGTGTTACAGAGTACACATGTGTGCTGTTGTTGCAAACGATACCTGGGCGGCGTGTGATCGGGTTACCGAAACCAGTTGCAGACTGGATGTCTGGTGTTGGGATCGGATTAACACGAATGTTCACCGTAGTTGTCGTGAAGCAGAAGCCACCAAGTGCTGTTTCTGTCACACTCATCGTGTGAAGACCCGGCTGGATCCAGCGAACTGTGATCGTGTTACTTGTTGGATATCCTGCGATTGCAGCGAACGAGTTCGTTGGCGTGATCACCCAGTTATAGGTGCTACCTGGAACTGCTGGTGTTGAGTACGTGTGTTCCTTATTGATACAAACGACCGTCGAACCAGTGATGTTCGGAGTTGGCGTGGAGCTAACTGCAACATTCTGCGTGACTGTCTTGAAGCACGGCGTTCCCGTTGTGGTTTCCGTAACAGTCAGAGTGTTGTTGCCGATTGTCTGCCAAGTAACCGATACTGTGTTTGCCGTTGCTGTACCGTTAATAACACCACCTGTTGCAGTCCAGAGATACGAGCTCGTGCCAACGAGTGGCGTTGAATACGTGATCGTCTGACCTTGGCAAGCTTGGTTCACTGCACCACCCGGTGTTACGCGGGAGATTGCTGTGGCCGTTGGTGTTTGTTGAACAGTGACGTTGAGTGTAGCTGTGCGGAAGCAGTTGCCGGAGACATTCGTCTGCGTTACACCTACAGCATATGTACCAGCGTTATTCCATGTGACTGTCACACTTGAGCCCGTGATGGAGGAGACGATCGTGCGATCGGCTGCTGTTCCACCAATGGTCCAGAGGTAAGAATGTCCAGGAACTGCTGTTACTGAATATGTCTGTGTTGTACCCGAGCAGACTGGTGTGCCACCAGAGATGACTGGGTTTGGCTGCTCTTCAACCGAGACGTTAAGCGAGGTTGTACCAACACAACCGGTGTTAACCGTTGATGTCTCTACAACTGTCAGCGTCTGATTTCCAAGTGCTGTCCAGTTCACTGTTACTGCATTGGCATTATTTACACCAGTGATCGTACCGCCCGTTACAGTCCAGAGGTATGTAGTACCTCCGACGTTTGGAGTTGAGTACGTGATCGTCTCATCCAAGCAAGCTTGATTGAGAAGTCCAGCTGGTGATGTACGTGTGATGACCGGTGCTGGCTTGGCAGTAACAGTAACGTTTGCTGTTGCTGTAGCGAAGCAGAGACCTGCTGTTTCCGTTACAGTGAGCGTACGTGTACCAGCTGTGAGCCAGAGTACGGTGATCGAGTTTGTTGTTGTACCGGAAGCGATCGTGCGGTCTGCGCCTGTGCCCGACACTGTCCAAGCATATGTGCTACCTGCTTGCGCTGGCGTGCTATATACCTCTGTTGTGTTCGAACATGCGTTGAGGTTGCCGGAGATCGTTGGAGTAGGCATGCGTGTTACTGCAACATTCTGCGTCACGGTCTTGAAGCACGGCGTTCCCGTCGTGGTTTCTGTGACTGTGATCGTGTTGTTACCAACAGTCTGCCATGTTACCGAAACAACGTTTGCTGTGGCCGTTCCGTTGATCGATCCGCCAACAACAGTCCAGAGATACGAGCTTGCGCCGTTAGCTGGTGTTGAGTAGGAGATCGTTTCACCGTTACATGCTTGGTTAAGGGGCGTACCAGAGACACGCGTGATTGCCGTGGCTGTTGGTGTTTGCTGAACCGTAACAACAAGTGTTGCTGTGCGTGAGCAGTTACCGGAGTTGTTCGTTTGAAGGACCGACACCGTATATGAACCGGCGTTGTTCCATGTAACGGACATGCTGCTACCAGTTACACTTGTGGTGATCGTGCGATCTGCTGCCAGACCTGTGATCGACCAGTTATATGTGTGACCAGGAACTGCTGTTACCGAGTAGGTCTGCGTAGAACCAGAGCAAACAGGTGTGCCACCTGAGATAACTGGGTTTGGCTGCTCTTCAACCGAAACGCTGAGTGAAGTAGTGCCTTCGCAGTTCGTGTTAACTGTTGACTTCTCAACAACCGTCAGCGTTTGATTGCCAACTGCTGTCCAATTAACTGTTACTGCATTTGCGTTATTCACGCCAGTGATCGTTCCACCCGTTACTGTCCAGAGGTATGTAGTACCACCGACGTTTGGAGTAGAGTAGGTGATCGTCTCATCCAAGCATGCTTGATTAAGAAGACCAGAAGGCGAAGTGCGCGAAATGACCGGAGCTGGTGTTGCAGTTACAACGACATTCGCCGTAGCCGTTGCAGTGCAAAGGCCAGCGGTTTCAACCACCGTAAGTGTGCGTGTACCGGCTGTGAGCCACTGAATCGTGATCGAGTTATTCGTCAGACCCGATGTTGTGCGATCTGCAACTGTACCTGAAACGGTCCAAGCATATGTGCTACCAGCTACTGCCGGCGTGCTATATGTTTCAGACGTGTTCGAACACGAGGTAAGATTACCAGTGATCGACGGTGCAGGCATGTAGGTTACAGATACATTGAGTGTAGATGTTGCTGAGCAAAGGCCGGTAGCATCTTCTTCAACAACTGTGAGAGTCTGTGTTCCGATCGTTGTCCAGCGAACCTGAACTGCATTTGTTGTTGCACCGGAGAGGATCGTGCCACCAGTGATTGTCCACTGATATTGAGCACCCGGGTTGTTCGCAACATTATATGCAACGCTTGCTGCATTCGTAACGGCATTATAAGCGCACACTTGTGTTGGACCAGTGATGGTCTGCACTTGTGGCTGATAACGGATCGTTACGAGAACTGTAGCAGATCCTGTGCAACCACTGAGTGTGTTTGTTTCTGTTACCGTCACGTTCGACGATAGTGTAGAACCAGCACCTGGATTGGTGAACTTGATCGTAAGAGCGTTTGTACCAGATCCACTTACAATTGAACCGTTTGAGAAGCTCCACGAATACGTGTTGCCAATAACATTCGGTGTGCTGTACGTGGCGATCTGCTCACCACACACGTTTGTCGGACCAGTGATGGCCGGCGCAGGTGGGTTTGTGATCGTTACGTTCTGAGACACAGTGGTTGTGCACTGTGAAGATGTGTGCCACTTAGCAAGTGTGATCGTGCCGGTTCCTACAGTATTCCACTTTACGTAGACCGTAGTGCCATTATCCGGACCTGGGTTGTTACCCGTTACATCCGAGATGATACCACTTGTTGCTGTCCACTTGTACGAGAACGTACCAATGGTTGCATCTGTCTGACCGTATTGGATTACCTGGTTGAGGCATGATCCACCTGTTGCACCACCAGCCGTGAGGCGTGTGATTGTTGGAGCCGGTGTAGGCACGATCGTGATCGTACGTGTTACCGTCTTCGAACAGGTTGTAGCATTTGTTGTTTCAACGAGTTGAAGCGTGAACGAGTTGCCACCGCCGATAGCACCGGTAAGGACCGTTGCTGTTGCCTGATTGGCACCAGCTGTGATCGTTGCGTTGCCTGATGTAACTGTCCATGCATAGCTGTTAGCAGGTGCATTGTTTGCTGTGCTGTACGAAGCAACGGCATTGTCGCACACTACACCAGGGCCATTGATGACCGGATTTGGTGTTGGATTAACGTTGACGTTGAGTGTAGTACGGTTGATGCAACCAACAACACTTGTTTGTGTGAGCGTGACCGTTGCATTCGGATTAGGAGTTGTACCCCAAGTTACCGTGATGCTATTGCCATTTACACCGGTGATCGTTGATGGATTTCCAACAACACCTGTGCCTGTAGCACCACCTGGTGTTGTGATCGTTCCGCCAACAACATCCCACTTATATGTATCACCCACGAAGAGTGTAGCCGTGTAGATCGAGGTCGATACAGGTGAACCAGTTGAATTCTGGCAGACTTGTGTTGGACCGGTGATCACTGGCTGTGGTTGTGGATAAACCGTCACGTTGTACGTGAGGTTTGTTACGCAACCACCATGTGATGGTGGAAGTGTGATTGCAAGTTGGATCTGACCGATGTTCGTGCCGCCTGTAGCGTGCCATTCAGCAACGATCGTTGATGTGTTTTGACCACTGCGGATAACACCAACAACAGGACCGGTAGGCATTGTCCAGAGGAAGCTGGTATTCGCTGGGAATACGCAGGCTCCGGCACGTGCTACCGTATATGTTGTGAGGTGCTCTTCGAATCCGCCATAGATACATGCAGTAGTTGGACCGCTGATCGCAGCATCAGAAACCGTTGGGTTCACTGTTACTGTTACGATCGATGTATCTGGGCAACCGAAGATGTTTGTTTCGATCATGCGAACCCAAACTGGGAGCGGATTGTACGTTCCATTGCACGAAAGAAGGTGTGTACCCCAGTTCGTTACGAATGGATTTACCGTACCCCATGCCATTGGAACAGCATTCGCTGAAAGCGGCGTTGTACCAGTTGGAGCATTGTTTGGAGCACCGTCTACTGTACCGAGGATCTGCCAGTCATATGTGGCAGGGAATGCACCTGCAGCTGCAGTGTACGTTCCTACTGATGGACCACAAACTGGGTTCGAACCAGAGAATGTTGCAACTGGCTTAGGATTAACAGTTACGGCTGTAACTGGCGAAACCACTGGGCAAGCTGAAACTGGGATTGGACGATTGTAAGGAGCAACACCTGTACGCAGTTGAGCGCGTACAGTGAAGTTCACGATCGTTGGAGCTGCTGGATTCGTTGGAAGTACGCTGAGAGCCGGGATCGAAATGGATCCGATAGCTGCACCAGTACCGTTGAAGGTAATGGCTGGAACCATCGAAACACCGTTGCGAAGGATCTCATATGTTACGCCGTCTTGCGAACCAGCTTGGGTGAAGATCACCGGCTGTTCCCAACACACCGGATTTGGTGTGAAGCTGTTTGCTTGAACAAGTGGAAGCGCAAAGACCGTAGCAGTTGGCTGGGCCGTAAGCGTTACTTGGCAAGCAGGTGGAGCTGTGTTCGACGTAGCGATAACACGATACTGGTAGTTCGGGTTAGCAAGGAGTGGATATCCACCTGTTGGGTTTGTGTTATCAGCAAGGAGGAGATTTCCGCCATTACCGATTGCTGAGATACCCGTTGCAGCCCATACCGGCGCAATTGCTGCACCTGTTGAGTTGTCGCGGATCTGAGCACGCTCAAGTGCGTACGTTACCCATGTTTCCGAACCGGCAACCGTAACATTCACGAGGTCACCAAAGCACACAGGCGTTGGAGTGATCGTTACTGCAAGTGCTGCATTCGGGTTCTGGTGAACATTAACCGTTGCATCGCCTGTTGATACGATATATGGACCGCAGACCGGGGCAAGGTTCGATGCCACTACGCGGAATAGATATACCGTTGGAGCAGGAGCAATCGTTGTGAAGGCAAGATCTGCCGTTGGAACAACGAAGTTCAAAGCAGCACCGGTACCGTTTTGCGCAGCTACAGTTGCGTTAGCCCATGTACCGCCACCGTTCGTAGAACGCTGTACTTGGTATGAGTAACCAACTTGTGAGTTCGCAAGGGTAAGTGGAGCCGTTTGGGCGCCTGTGTTACAGATGTTCTGTGGTGTTACACCAAGTGCATACTGCGTTGGGATTACGTTCAGCGTTACGTTGTAGTCAGGTGTTGTTGCACCGCAACCACCAGGGTGCACTTCCGTGACCTTGATCTTAGCAGGTGAAGCACCATAGAATACCACGCGTACACGTGAAGCATTCAGCGTACCTGGGAGGAGCTGGCTTGCTACCGGAGCAACAAGACCAGGGATCGTCGTGTACGAACCACCGTTGTTTGTTGAGTACGCGATGATATAACCATTCGACACCTGCCACGAGTACGTGTTTCCAAGAACTTGCGGAGTAGCGTACTCATATGTATACGTGAATGGTCCAGCGTGCGAAACGCCCACAGGATCGGTCAGATTCTGACAGACCGTGTTTGGATTCAGACCAACCGCAGGAACGTTAAGAACGATCGATGGAGTTGGAACTGGATCAACGACGAAGTTCGTAACTGTTGCCGTTGCGCAACCAGAGATAGCGTCCGTTCCTGTTACTGTGATCGACTTTGCACCGGCACCACCAAGGTTGGTGATTTGACGAGCAAGATCTGGAGCAGCACCAGGGGCGTTAAGCGTAACACCAGCGGCACTCCATGTGTAGTTAACACCTGGCTGACCAAGACCACCGTTTGTTGCAACGGCTACGTTGATCGGTACTGGTGTGTTAACACAGAATGGAAGGACTGGATTGAACGTGATAGGCGCTGGTGCAGGACGTGCATACAGCGTTGTGTTGCTTGTACCAACCAAGCTTACGCAGCCGGCGGCTGATGTGAGCTGAGCGTTGATCGTAACAACCACACTCTGTGGTACAAGTGCTGCGTTTTGCGGCAGTTGACCCCATGTGATAGTGCGGGCTACGGCACCTGCTGGCTGAACAAACGGGCTACCGGTTACAACAGTACCAACAGGAGCGCCGGTAACGTTAACTGCAAGGCTACCTGCTTGTGCCGTTGTGATCGTGTAGTTCTGCGTAGAAACCAGGTTCTGCGGGGAAGCTGCACACGACGTTGGGACAGCTGTGATCACCGGAGTGGCTGGCACTTGGTGGATCGTAAATGGCGTAGTTACCGTAGCGGCACAACCAGTTGTTGTGTTCGTTACTGTAAGCGTCAATGAATACGTAGATGTTGCGGCTGGTGGATTGGTGAACGTAACGATCATCGTTGAGTTACCGTTAACACCAAGAGTACCAATACCGTCTACATCAGATGCTTCTGCCCACAAGTAGGTAGGAGCACCACCACCATTGACAAGAGCCAATGTTGAGAATGTGTGAGCTTGATTACCGCAGAGCGTTGGTGCCGGAGCTCCAATGCTGAACGTTGGGTTCGGGTTGATCGTTACCGTGTAGGTTTCTACAGCAGCACAACCAACGTCCGTGTATTCATCAGAGATTGTTCCAGTACCAGCACCACCCCACGTTACCGTGAAGGCATTTGCTACTGGGCCAACACCAGTTGCCTGTGTTGGTGTACCGATAACAAACGGAGCCGTTACTGCTGTGATCGTTCCGCCAACAACTGTGATTGTGTGTGTACCAGGACCACCAATTGTTGAATACGCTACAACGTTACCCGGGCCAGGAGCGGCGCAAGGGGTGATACTGCCGGTTACACCAAAGCTTGCAGCTGTTGGAGTAGCCGTTACCGTTACGTTGAGTGTCGAAAGAGCTTGGCAACCGTTGACTGTGTTTTCGACTACAGTAACACTACCAGCGCCAACTGTTGGCCACTGAACCGTGATTACCGTAATGCCCGTATTGAATGTTCCGCCAAGTACCGCACCACCTGGGGCAGTTGCAGTGTTTGGAAGTGCATTTGTTGGGGTTCCACCAGTTACTGCAACAATATTACCGTTTGTTACAACCCAACGATATCCGTTTGCAGGATTCGGTGTGTTGAGTGTGTACGAGTATTGTTGTGGTGTTGGAGCTGATTGATACGACGGATTACCAACCGTTGAAGCAACGAATTGGCAAGGCGTATTTGCACCAACAATTGCTGGAGTTGGAAGCGGGAATACCGTTGTTGTTGTGCTGTAGGTGCGTGTGCAACCGCTTGCAGTAGTCTCAAGAACAGTCATTGTTCCTGTACCGGCTGCAGTCCAGTTGAGTTGGCGCGACTGATTAGCTACAACGTTTGCTGCAAGTGGTGTTCCGTTTGGATATCCGGCGGAAGCGCCCGTATAAGCGAATGGAAGACCAGAGGCTGTGTACGTATATGTATTACCTGCGATACCAACAAGGCCTGTTCCGCCGTTGTTCGTAATCGTGTATGTCATATTCGTACCAGCACAGACACTTGGCACAGAACCTACAACCGCGTTTGTCGGCGGAAGCGGATTAACTGTGAAAGATGTCTGTAGCGTTGGGCCTACACAAAGGTTAAAGCCTGGGCCAGGACCATTGGAAGGAATGAGCTGGACCGTAACTGTTGCTGGTGCAGTCGGCTGAACCGGCAGGTTGGTAACAGATACAACCTTCGTGTTTGTGTTGCCAACAGGGAATGTTGCTCCAACAGTGTTCGTAACGAACGACCATGTATAGAGACCGTATCCTGCTGGTGCCGTGTAGGTAACGTTATTCGAGCCTGCTACAACCGCGCAGATAGCACCAGGTGCAACTGTGAGTGGTCCAACAGGTGTTGAATAGATGCGTACACGGTTAACGAACGTACTGATCGCTTGGCAGTTTGTTGGTGCCGGACCAGTTTCCGTGATCTGGATGTTATAGAACGTACCAGCGTTTGATCCACCGGCAGGGAATTGGATATCGGCGATCTGGTTCTGAGCGCCAGAAAGGATAATCGTTGTTCCAGGAGCCGTTGTTGACCAAGCAAGGGTTGATCCAGCGATCGATGGGACCGCTACATATTGTACAGTAGCGCCTTGGCAAATGTCCTGTGTTCCAGTTATCGATGCGATCGCTACTGGTTGAGCATTTGCAACAACTGCATAATCAGCCGTTTGGACCGTAGTACAGTTGTTAAGCGTGGTGATACCATAATAGTACCATGTTTGATTGACAGTTGCGGCCGGAGTTGCCGTTACGCGATCCCATGTAGGACCTGCGTTCACAGTTGTTCCTAGTCCAGTTCCACCAACACCTGCGCACGGAACGTTTGGCGTTGGGCAACGGAAGAATGCTGTCTGTGTACCGTCAAGTGCAGGAGCAGCTGGGACCCATGAATACACTTCATTAGCATAAGGGCCGCCAATGCGTTGGTTCTGACCAACTGTTGCTGCCGGAGGTTGGCAAAGCGAAAGCAGACCGATCGAGTGTTGGTCTTGAGCTGCTTGAACGTTCAGAAGGTTGTCGTCGATCTGCTGAACGAATATGTCGATCTGACCAGCGTTAGCGTCACCTTCAAGGTGAAGAACAAGCTGAACAGAAACAGTAGCCGGATTTGGCATACCCGGTGGGATCGGTCCCGGTGGGTTTGGATAGAAGAACGGAACGTCATCAAACGTGACGATCAGCGTTGTACCTACAAGTTCATACCAGATCTGTCCGCCAACCTGTGGCGAGAGGTCTGTATTTGCTAGATAGATAGCATCATATGTCTGGCCTGCGCCCGGAGCACCAAGATCGCGAGGAGCGATTTGAACTGCTAGCGGGTCATTGCGGAACGTGATGAATCCATTCGATCCTACATAGAAACCGTCAACTGCTAGGTCGATCAGGCGTCCATGATAACGGAATTGGCCGGCAACGTTCTGCTCAGCAGAAACCTCGTCGTCGTCCAATGCCAAGTTAACCACGCCTCCGCCAGGTGCGGCGAACGCGTAGGCGGGCATTGCACCGTTTACAGCATATCCGATATTGATACCGGGTGCTGTAAGGGTAGCCCGAAGTGTTGTGTTCTGTCCTGCACAGACCGGGTTAGGACCCGGACTGGCCAACAGATCAACGGTTTGCGCCTTCACCGAGATGCTAGATAGCAACCCGGCGGTCGTAATGACCGTCAACAACAGAGCCTGGAGCCAACGCCCCACACTCCGTTGTCGCGAAGAGAACGCGGAATCGAATCGATTCATACGATCCTCCAAATGAGACTTTGAAATACTGTTACTCTTACTGTTATTCTTCATAGTTGACGTTGTCTGTTCCCCATTCACAAACACCAATTGGCGCCTGTGGCGCCTTGTTTTTTCAGATTGTGCAATTGGACGGGTCACGATTCCCCCGGCCCCTTTGTCGCGTTGAGTCATAATGTCCTTCCGAACCGTTGGATTGAAACGGCACGGCGCACAACACCCCCGTTGCCAGAGGCGTGTACATCGTCGCGAAAATAGCTTGACGGAGCGGTTCCACCAAACATGACTTTGCCACAAAGCATGTTATATGCCATGGGGCTAGCGTTTTTCGCGAATATGTACTGCGTCGCCTGGGTCATTCTCTTCATTCAGCTTTGATTTGACACGCCGCTACGTGGTTGTACGTAGACAAACCTGTGGAACGGATTCCACACCGCCAAGGACATTGAACCAGATAACGGTGGGATACCCCCCGAAACCCAGCCCACCTTGATGGCAGGAGCTATTCCACAAGCCCCGTGCCAAATTCCTGGGAGTTTCTCATATCCTGAACGTATTTCCAAAGGTCCTCAACGAGTTCGGTCATGCCGTCATGAGCTACCGATGAAATGATCTTGGCAGAGTGCTTCTTCACAAACTTGCTCTTGGCCACTACGGTTAGTTCCTCAGGTGTTAGGGTATCGGCCTTGGTCAGACGTACGAGCCAGGGTTTCTTCAATAGAGAAGCTGAATATTGCCCTAATTCGTTGCGGAGGGTTTTCAGGTCTTTTTCCGGGTCCTCAGACATGATATCGATCATGAAGAGCAGAACAGCTGTCCGCTCAATATGTCTGAGGAACTGAATTCCTAGCCCCTTACCCTCATGAGCCCCCTCAATGAGTCCTGGGATGTCTGCTACAGTAAAGCTTCGATATTCACCGGCCCGTACTAAGCCGAGGTTTGGCACCAGGGTTGTGAATGGATAGTCGGCGATTTTCGGCCGAGCGGCTGAGATTGTTGCGATCAGCGTGCTTTTTCCGGCGTTTGGGAATCCTACGAGTCCAACATCTGCCAAGATCTTCAACTCAAACTCGATGTCCCGCTCCTCACCCGGAGTGCCGGGATCAGACATACGGGGCGCCTGGTTGATAGAGGTTACAAACTCAGAGTTACCTCTTCCGCCCATGCCTCCATGTGCCACGGTAACGCGCTGACCTTGTTGGGTCAGATCTGCAATCTGCTCCTTGGTCACCTTGTCCCGAATGACGGTTCCTACCGGGACACGAATGATCACATCGTCTCCACTCTTGCCGGTACAATTGCTCTGACCACCCCGGGCACCACTTACGGCCTTATAGTGCCTGCGGTAGGTAAAGTCGAGCAGGGTACCAAGCTGACGGTCAGCCTCGATGATGATGGATCCGCCCTTGCCACCGTTGCCACCATCCGGACCGCCCTTGGGGACGTATTTTTCTCGGCGGAAGGAAATGTGGCCTGGTCCGCCGTCTCCGGCTTTTACGTTGATCCAAGCGGTATCGATAAAGTTCATACGAAACTCCTGTGCAGGGCCTGGGCAAATTCCATGGCTGCCGTACTGTCCGGCGCCACTCCCTGACGGGCAAAAAATCGATCTAAAACGCCGGCGGCTTCTTTCCACTGACTCGAACTCAACACATCGGACACCACGGCGTCAAATGCGTCCATATCCTTATTAAACACCTTCCGAATTACTCGATCTCTCGTACTTGTATCGAGCATTGAACGGAAGCGCTCGCCCCGTACTTGCTCCACGGACACTACATCCTGCGCTGGTTCGAGCTCTGGTTCGAGCGCTGGCTCGAGTTCTGGTTCGAACGCTGTCATAGATTCTGGCTCGGGAGCTTGGTCCGGCACCGACTCGGGCTCGGATACAACGTCGTGTACTGACTCCAGCTGTGTATCGGCCGGCGGTGTTGTTTCAATATGGGCGATGACCGTATCGATTACATCGAAGAATTTGAGTCTGGTAAGTGTACGAAGTTCTTCGCGGTAGAGAAGGCGCTCCAGAGCTTGTGAGATCGGTACAGCCCCCTTATCGTCGAGAAAGATAATAACGGCCTCGGTGGGTACTGATTCCGGAGGAAGGTCTGGGTCTGCTTCAGCAAAAAAGGCATAGATGCCATCAAGCAGGCGCACAAACTCGTCCTGTGAGAGGTCGAGGATGGCGTCGTTGTCTACTTTTTCTACGATCCGCTCAAATTCTACCACGCTGAGGATCTCATTTGCCGAGGATTCCGTTGGCCGTGACTTGGCCCACTGACGGATCCCGTCAAGCAAATAGGTGTTGTCGGTTAGAAAGTTCAGTCGGAGAAGGATCTCGTAAAGGGGCTTGGTGGGCTCCCCTCGAAACACAAACCACTTGAGTGTAGTGCGAGGTCTGACAAGAAAGTTCAGGCGAGTCTTCACAGCAGCATCTATGGCGGCCGTGAGTTCTTCATGGTCGAACCGCGCAGACTTTATATAGAGTTCATCGAGCTTAGGAAATAGGGCTCGAAGCGCCTCATTCGCGGTGTCGAATCGCGGATTGGACGAACGGATTGCCCTCTCTTCATGGAGCCACCACTCGGCTTCCGCACGGAAATACGCGCGGTAGGCGGGATGAACGTTCTCATTGGCCATAATGGCCGAGAGGGGGATGCTGGGCTGACGCGTGTCGAGCTGTTGTTTCAGCTGTTTGCGGACACGGTCAAGTTCCTTTTCAAACATGGAGTCTGTATCTCTGTGCTAATATGCAAGATACGACATCCCAAGGGCTCAATACCCAGCTACACCATATGGTGCACGCATATTCGGTTTTGCCTTGATCTTTGCAGCGAGTCTGTGGATCACAGCAGGTGGCAGATCCTTGTAACGAGTATCCTGCATTACAGCAACGGGAGCAAGATTGTACAGATCAACCGATTGTGGTGCGTCCACAGATGCACTTGGTTTCACTACTACGAGCTTGGGTTCGTTGTTCAAGATGTAGAAGCTGGAGACCACCAATATTGTGCCTGCTACGGCCGCAACGATTTTGATTGTCCATCTGGGACGCTGAGCTGACCGTAAAACTTGTGTCTCGAATGTATCGGGAGGAGATATCGACGGCAACGAGGTGAGGAGGGACCGCAGAAGCACAGTGCTTTCAAAGTCTTCGGGCGGATTGATGGGCGGAAGCGTGGACATTACTATTCCTGAGAAGGAAATACTTCGTTGTATAGACTGCGCAACAACACTTGCAGCTGCGCACGACCCCGATTTATCCGACTCTTTACCGTCCCCATCTCAGTGTTGGTAATCACTGCGATCTCCTCGTACGTCAGTTGTTGCACATCACGCAACACGACCATTTCTCGATAAGATGGCGAGATACTCAAGAGTGCCTTTTGAACGTCTTGAGCGATTCGCGTACTATCGACCAATTCATCGGGTAAATATGTTTCATCCGGGATTTCCCACGATGATTCATCGTCCCCGATGCTGAAGGCCTCACTAAGGCTAACTCCATTACGACGCCTATACCGTTTAAGTTCCGTCCGCGCGAGATTTGATGCTATCGTGTATAGCCACGTAGAGAACTTCACCTCGCCTACAAACGAATGTCCAAACCTATACAAACGGACAAAGGTTTCTTGAGCAACGTCTACTGCATCGTCATAGTTACCAAGGAATCGATACGTATACGTTGTGATAGGCTCCTTATACCGGCGCATCAAGGCAACAAATGCTGCCTCGTCACCTTCTAGGAACCATCGCAAGAGATCTTCGTCAGAAGCGCTATTTCGGGCTACTTGCACTGATTCCGTCTTTAGACTAGCTCGAGCCATGAATGTTCCTAACCCTACTTAAAAAGAACGCTAAGCACATTTGAAAGCCGCTCAACAGCAACAATGTTCTTAGAGGGGGCTTCTGCCGACTTCGGAGCGTACACAACATTCAGCCCCAGCCGTACCGCTTCCCCAACGCGCTGGTCAAGATACGCTACTCTGCGCACTTCACCAGTTAAACCTAACTCTCCAACAAACGCCACACCGGCTGGAATGGCCTTATCCGTTACGCTGGAAGCAATGGCCATAGCCACTCCTAGGTCAATTGCAGGGTCCTGTACGGCTATTCCCCCGGCCACATTGACGAACACGTCACTCTGACGAACCTGAACGCCCCCTCGCTTCTCAAGAACTGCCAGAATCATCTGGAGCCGTTTGGCGTCATATCCGGTACTCACCCTCTGCGGTACACTATATCCGGTTGGTGAAACCAACGCCTGCACTTCAACCAACAACGGTCGAGTGCCTTCCATAACAGCTACAACAGCTGTACCTGGCTCATCCATGCTACGGTTGGACAACAACACCTCGCTTGGATTGTGAACCTCACGGAGTCCGCCGGAGGTCATGTCAAACACTCCAATCTCATTGGTAGATCCATACCGATTCTTCAATGCCCGCAAAACACGATATGAATACGTGCCCTCTCCCTCGAATTGCAGCACGGCATCTACCATGTGCTCCAGTACCTTCGGTCCGGCTATGAGTCCATCCTTAGTAACGTGACCAATGATGATGATCGGTATTCCGCTGCGTTTGGCAACCCTTGTGAGTAGCGACGTACACTCACGAACCTGAGCAACACTTCCGGCTGATGATTCCATCAAATCGGTTGTGATCGTTTGCACAGAGTCCACCACCACAAGCGATGGCGTTGTTTGATCGATCAATGCAACAATCCGCTCAACATTCGTCTCCGAAGCAACGATGATTCCCTCGCTCTTTACACCGAGCCGTTCAGCACGCTGCTTGATTTGGTGTAGGCTTTCTTCGCCTGTTACGTACAAACATGCCCTATCAGGTGTCTGAGATCCCGCAAAGGCAGCAAGCTGCAGCATGAGTGTGCTCTTACCCATGCCAGGATCGCCCCCTACCAACACCATACTGCCAGGCACAAGCCCACCGCCAAGTACTCGATCCAACTCATCCATACCTGTATGAATGCGAGGAGCTTGGTCTGCCATCACGTTGGCAAGGAGCGTAGCAGCCCCTGCTACAAGGTTAGTAGATGTTCGCTGTGACCTACTCTTGCCCTTCGACGTTTGTGCGTCAACCTCTTCGATCATGGATTCCCATGTTCCACAAGCTGGACAACGTCCAAGCCATTTCGGAGCAACATGTCCGCAGGATGAACAGCGATAGACGGTGCGTATCTTCATTGGTGTCTCTTTTGTGAATGTCAAAGCTAGGGAATGTTCGCCGCGTGAACTCGACATTGATCGACATATCAGATGCGTATAGAGTCTGCCGCAGGATAACGTACATCCATGCGAAAACCTTCTATTTCGCATCCAGGTTCATTCCACGCGATAAACGAAACGCATGTTATGCTGTGTATGCGTTCTGCAGATACGTAGATGACCTTATAGATGTGGCGATGGAGCAGGGAAACGTGACGCGAGACGATGCCGTTCGGCTCGTCTCTCAGTGGAGAATTGATCTCGATAACATCTATAGCTCTGAAAGGATTGTGTCTTCTGTCAACACTTCAGACGCAGCCAAACAATCTTCGGATACATCAGACCGTGCAGCGATACTTCTTGCATGGGAAGACACTCTTAGTAGGCATCACATCCCACGCAACCTACCCAACGAGTTGATCGAAGGGGTCTTGATGGATACATCAGTCACACGGTTTGAATCCTTCGATGATCTATGGACCTACTGCTACAAGGTGGCCTCTGTTGTTGGGCTCATGACATCCGAGATCTTCGGATACTCATGTGAGACCGCACTCCCTCGAGCAGTGGACCTAGGCATCGCTATGCAGTTAACGAACATCATTCGAGATGTTGGTGAGGATGCAAATAGGGGGCGCATTTATCTTCCTCAAGAGGATCTGGACCGATACGATGTGAGCGAAGAGGACATTCTCTCCCATCGATTCACACCCAATGTTCGATCCCTTCTTCGCAGCTACGTAGATCGTGCACATGAATATTACGATGCAGCAGAACCCGGCATCGCGATGTTGTCCAGAGATAGCCGCATCACTGTGATGCTCATGAGCAGAAACTACCGTCGCATCCTTCGTGTTGTGGAGTCCATGGACTACAACGTATTCCTACGAAGAGCAAGCACATCAACTCTCGAAAAGTTATTGGCTATACCATCCGCCTATCTTGAATCACGCAGGCTACCACACGTTCACTCGTAGTAGAACGTGATATCTGTGATGCTAAACTGACCGTAGTCAAAATCTCCGGATTCAAGATTCCATACGAAGTCTACCTCCGTTGGAATCATCACGCCTTCAATCTCGCGATAGTTGCGGCAATGCAGCGTAAATGTAGCCTGCTCAAAGCCACTCTTATGATCGCGATATTTATCGCCGGTAACAATGCGATCTACTTCGCCTATCTCGTTCACGTGAAACGTTGCCTGCACCTGGGTGTCTCCATCGATGATCACAGCCCGTGCTGTTGAATCGTCGATAGCTTCCCACCGCAAGGTGTTTGTAGGCAACAGTCCGGTTGGCAACCAAACAAGCTCACTAAGGAATCGGAACAACATCGAGGTGTCCGTCTCCGGCCCTTCATACTCTTGAAGCGTGAGTGCACCGAAGAGCTTAAGATGCCCGTGTCCAGTCCCGTTCATGTAACTGAGTTTTGCGGTGCGCCACCATACAGTATGATGCTTCAGCACAGCGTCCCATACAAAACCCGGTTCCATTCCCGACAACACTTCTTTGGCCTTCACTGTGAACCACGGGCTGCCTGGACGATGTCTGAATCTCGCTGTCTGTTGCAATACCGCATATCGAATATTCGGCTGGCCTTCCTTCAATGCATAATGCAGATATCTCCTCACCGGCTCCGGTAGCCTGCGAGCAAGTTCCGACGAGAAGTGAGGAAGGGGCTCCTTGCCTACAGAGTTAATAAGTTTTCTGATTGCACGCGCAACGAAGATGCGAGACACAAGTGCACTTATCGACACCAAGAACACGATTGTGCCGATCGAAGCAAGGAGAATAACGAGGATCTTTGGCATGATGTGTCAGGACGTACGTCCTGCCTCCCACTGCGTCAGGCTGCGTGAAGCACGCTGAAGTAGTTCTGTTGCTGCAACATACACGAAGATCAGCGGTATCACTTTAAAGAGTCCACGGCGTAGCGTCTGCTCAACAATGGCCGCACTGAACGTTGTTCCAACGATCCACAATCCCAGGAACACAACACCGATCCACACCAACGGCATCGTAGGGGCTGCCTTCCTCGTTACAATTGCATTCACGACAACGATCGTTGCCAACAATAGGAACGAGCCCGCCCATAGCCCCTTATCAGCGACAACATTCGTAATCGTATCGCTTATGACCTGAACAAAACGAGCAAGATCAAATCCAATGATCTGATCAGCTGTAGACGGATGAACCGGGAGATAGGCATTGAAAAAGAGCACATGCCACAGACCAAATGTCACAAGTGATGCAATGCCTGCAACGCCAGCATATACGATTGCCGTTCGCCATGACCAAGCGCGTGTGATAAAAATCAGTGAGGCAGCAACACCTATGGTAACAAGGAGAATGGACTCTGAGCGAGACCAACATGCACCACTCAACATGATCACCGACAACCACAGATAAGCCTTCTGATCACGAGCAATTGCCTGCCACACAAGGATTGCGCCTATTGCAAAGAACGCAGCATTGATGTGATCAGTCTGCACGAGGTACGAATACCCCAACATCTCCGGTGTTAGGATATAGCAGATCCACAGTATATCCGCGATAAAGGGATGTATCAACTCACGCAATACAGACCAGAGATACCATGCAAGAGCAATGGCTACGATGGGCACCCAGAGCTGACCATACGTAAATCCAACAAGTCTGTACATCACCTGCAGCAACATCGCGAAGGGGGCGTAGAAGGGCTGGTTGGATAGGTGGCCAACTAAGGATGGATCTGTGAAAACACGATTGACAATGGTCCCCTCATCAACGGTCTGCCGTGCCACGAGGTCGATTCCTGCCATTGCATCAAATGGAGTAACGGGCCAATACCATGCAGCCCATGTTGCAATAAAGGCGACATAGAGGGCAACACCCAACGCGATCATGTCGTAAATCGTAAATGTCCACGTTGGACGAGAGAGGAGCCTACCGTAGAATGCCGATACATTCTTCCACCAAACATGAGGAAGTACAGCAACCAAGGTGCCCGAGATCAACAGCGTACCCATCGACAATGGAATGTTCAGTAGCTCACAACCGAAGAATGCAAACGTGTGAAGAAACATTCCCGCCAGTAATGCCAATGGAACGGATTGCGACCGAGGCATTTCGATCCGGAGTGCACCCATAGTTGCAAAGCCTGCAATCCACTGCAAGCCGATCATCATGATCAACGGGATACCAACGTTCATTATTGCCCCCTCCCGTATTCGACTAGGAGAGAGTCAATATTTGTATTCCCTCCTCTACGAGTGATCCAGATCTGGTTGCCCGTGAGCACAACGAATGCATTGGCAGTGGATCGACGAGTAGTGTCTGTCCATGCTACAACTGGGTGGAAGCCAACCATCCACGCAAAGATCCGTGGGTCGGTCCATATAGCATTTGTCTGCATGTACCGGGTTGCATAGCTCATTGAAGGCAGTAGCACTACATCGGTAGGACGAAGATGACTCACGATATAGTTAGGTATCTCCACATTGGCAACATGGCGCATGAAGAGACGATCCTTCCACGATCGGATCTTGTTCAAGGAGTCCAGCTTATCCCCATAGAGGCCAATTCGGGCGTCGTATGCTGTGGCATACGTATTGAAGCCGTTGAATTCGGCTGTGATCAATACCGTGAGAATCACCACCATTATGATGGCGAGGATGAGACCACGCAGGGAGAAGATCGGCGGGCGCTCGTTCATTGCAACGTATGTATCAGTTGCCGGATAGTGCCTCGGCACCACCCACGATCTCCAACATTTCCTTGGTGATCGCTGCTTGGCGTTCTCGGTTGTAAATGAGTTGGAGAGACTTGATCAGGTCCCGCGCATTTGTTGTTGCATTCTCCATGGCCATCCTTCGTGCGGCATGCTCAGCAGCATTCGAGTCGAGAAGTGATCTCCACACTTGAAGCTTGATGTACATCGGTAGCAACGTGTCTAAGATCTCTGCTCGCGTGGGCTCAAAGATGTACTCAACGTTGTGTTGCGACTTCTCCTGCTTTACATCGGGGATTATGGGAAGCAGTTGCATTCTACGCACTTCCTGACGCATGACCGTTACAAACTCATTCGACATGAGTTCCACTTGGTCAAATCGTTGTGCAAGGAATGAGTCGGAAACGAGTTCTGCAATGTCAACTGCAGTGCTGTAATCAAGTTTTGAGAACACGTCGTTGAATTCACGAACAACCTCGTCGTGACCTTTGCGGGCAGAGTTTACTGCTCGCTTTCCAACAGGGATCAACTGGATTGAGGCCTGAGGATACTCTCTCCGTAACTCCGCCATGCGAATTCCAGCGGCACGCAAGAGGTTTGTGTTAAACGCTCCACAAAGGCCGCGGTCAGACGAGATTACGATGATCGCGATTGAAGACACGGTCTTGCGCGTTTCGAAGAACGGGTGAACGAACTCCGTATCAGCGGAAGAGAGATTTCCGAGGATCTTCTGCACCTGTTTTGCAAAGGGGCGAGCGGCAATGATCGCATCTTGAGCACGACGCAACTTTGCCGTTGCAACCATGCTCATGGCTTGGGTGATCTTCGATGTATTCTTGACCGAAGTTATCCGGTCGCGTGTTTCACGTAGGGTTGCCATCCGTCTTTTCCGTTCTGGTCAGTTGATTTTCACAAATACGGCCAGTCCTTGAGCAAATGCTCTTGGACGTAGTCGGCAACGGTCGATTCTAGAGAACCAAAGTGTACATCAGGCAACAAGCGCTGCATGGTGGACATATCGGCCAGCGTAAAGTTTTGGTACTGCTTCGCGAGATCTAACGGCATATCCGTATACACGATGTTCGGTTCTCGACCCATGGCGGTGAACACTGCTGCCATGAGGTCATTCCATGTTCGTGCTACACCGGTTCCAAGGTTCATGATTCCATTCACGTCAGGCCGTTCCAGAAGCGTCATCATCACCTTGCAGACATCTTTCACGTAGACAAAGTCTCGCATCTGTCCGCCGTCTTCAAATGTGGGATCTACACTCTTGAACAGGCTCACACTCCCGGATGCTTGGATCTGGGATACGGCCTTGAATACCATGCTGGACATACCACCCTTGTGGTATTCATTCGGGCCGAACACATTGAAGAACTTCAGACCAACACAAGACTCCGTGAGGTTTTGGTCCCTGATCCAGCGGTCGAACAAATGCTTGGAATACCCATACATATTCAATGGACGCAGATCCGTTGACGTGTCTGCATATCCTCGTGTGCCACTGCCGTACGTTGCCGCACTGCTGGCGTAGATAAAACGTGCCCCACGTTCGATCGCGAATTCAGCAACATCGATGCTGTAGAGGTAGTTGTTGTCGTACAGGTAATCAGCATCCAGCTCCGTAGTGGATGAGCAGGCACCCATATGTACAACAGCTTCAACGTCCTCAACGTCACCAACGGCCATCATATCCCTGAATTCTTCCTTGCCAACTATGCCAATGAACGTCCGATCTACAAGATTCTTCCACTTGTCTCCGGTTCCCAAAGTGTCCACGATCAACACGTCCCCGCGTCCTGCGGCATTGAGCGACGCAAGGAAGCAGCTTCCAATGAAGCCCGCGCCGCCTGTGAGGACGATCATCGTGTGAACCTTGTCTTAAAGTGCCGACGCGAAGCGCTCTGTGAAGCTCTTCAGTGTCGCATTAAGATTTGCCACGATCTCATCTGTAAGCGCCTTTTTCACACGGAGACCTTCAATAATATCCGCATGCCCAGCATGGACGAACTCGAGGAGTTCTGTTTCATACTTCTTGATGCTCTCCACAGGAAGCTCATCCATAAATCCACTCGAGGCTGCATAGATCACAACGATCTGGTCCTCAACCGGTACCGGCGAATATTGAGGCTGCTTCATCACTTCGAGCAGGCGTGCACCACGACGAAGTTGCTGAAGAGTTGTCTTGTCGAGGTCCGAACCGAATCGTGCGAATGCCTCAAGTGCACGGAATTGTGCAAGGTCGAGCTTGAGCGGTCCGGCAACTTTCTTCATTGCCTTGATCTGAGCATTACCACCCACACGAGATACAGAGATACCCACGTTAAGAGCCGGGCGTACACCTGCATTGAAGAGGTTTGGTTCGAGGTAGATCTGACCATCTGTGATCGAGATCACGTTTGTTGGGATATATGCAGACACGTCACCCGCTTGCGTTTCGATCACAGGCAGGGCCGTAAGTGAGCCGCCGCCGAGAGCGTCACTGAGTTTTGCAGCACGCTCCAGAAGACGCGAGTGGAGATAGAACACGTCGCCTGGGTACGCTTCACGTCCTGGTGGACGGCGAAGGAGCAGCGAAACTTGACGATAGGATGCCGCTTGCTTAGAAAGATCATCATACACGACGAGAGCATGACGACCTGAGTCACGGAAGTACTCACCCATCGAGCAACCGCTATACGGAGCGATAAACTGCAATGGAGCTGGATCGGACGCAGTTGCACAGACCACAGTTGTGTAGGCCATGGCCCCATACTTCTCGAGTGTTGCCACAACGTTCGCTACTGTTGAGCCCTTCTGGCCAATGGCGACGTAGAAGCAGTAGACTGGCTTGATGCCTTGTTCGGCAGCTTCCTTCGTGTGAGTAAAGCGCTGATTGATGATCGCATCAAGAGCAACAACGGTCTTCCCTGTCTGACGGTCTCCGATGATCAACTCACGTTGGCCACGACCAATTGGGATGAGTGCATCAATGGCCTTAATACCAGTTTGAAGCGGTTCTGTCACTGGTTGGCGATCGATTACACCGAGAGCTTTACGCTCAATCGGATAGAACGCAGATTCCTTGATCGGCCCTTTACCATCGAGTGGTCTACCTAGTGGATCAACAACACGTCCGATGAGTCCTTCGCCAACTGGTACAGATGCGATCCGGCCTGTACGCCGTGCTTGATCACCTTCTTTGATCAGGGAGTCCTCTCCGAACAACACAACACCCACGTTGTCTTCTTCGAGGTTGAGGACCATACCCATCACACCATTTGGGAACTCAACGAGCTCCGAAGCCATCACATTTGTGAGGCCGTAGATGCGGGCGACACCATCGCCCACCTGGAGGACGGTTCCTACTTCATAAATGTCGGTCTCTTTTTCGAACCCCGTCAGCTGGCGACGGAGGATCGCAGAGATCTCATCGGGACGTACTTCAGACATCGTTGTGATTCCTTGAGAGTTTGTTCATGTTCACGTAGAGGGTTAAGCGTTGGCCAACTTCTCCTTCAGTACACCAAGTTGGTGCCGAAGAGAGCCGTCCAATACTTCATCGCCAACTCTCACCACGGCCCCACCAAGGATGGTTGGGTCTACGTCGTAGGTAGCGATAACGGTTTTGTTGAGTCGTAGAGCAAGTGTCTTTTCCAGTTGCGTGCGCTCCGGCTCCGCAAGATCAACGGCCGACGTCACACGCACCCGTTCGATGTTCTTCACATCGTCGAGCATGGCTCTGTATTCCATTACAATCTCGCGCCATAGATGCCCCCTACCCTTATCGAGGATCAGCATCAAGAAATCAAGTGTAAGGGGGTTCAGATTTGATGCGAACACATCACGCACTACTTGTTTCTTTACGCCTACATCGATAATGGGGCTTCGAAGCATAGCACGCAGATCCTTGGAAGATTCTCCGGTGCGACCGAAATACTCCATATCCTTTGCTACTTCGTCTGCGATCTTCCCCTCGACAGCCGTTGAGAGGATGGCCTTCGCATAACGGCGGGCAATTTTCAGTGTTGACATTGTATGCTCAGTTCTTCGAGAGTTCGTTCACATAACCATCCACGATCCGCTTGTGATCTTCTCCTTGGAGATTGCGACCAAGAAGCTTCTCCGTTGCATCAACAACGAGCGTAGAAACTTCTGTGCGAAGCGCTTTAATGGCATCATCCTTTTGGCGTTCGATTTCGCGTGCTGATTCAGCGAGCTTCTGTTGCTTCACAAGTTCTGCTTCGTCGGCTGCCTTACGAACCATGGCTTCAGCTTGGACCTTACCTTCGCGCACGATGGCCATCATCTCTTGCTGTGCACCGGCGATTTTCTCCTTGCTTTCGCGAAGGATAGAAAGAGCTTCGGCATTAGCCTTGTCTGCATTTGAGATCGCCTCCGCAATAGAATTCTCGCGGGCTTCGAGTCCTTGACGCATCGGCTTGTAAAAGAACTTTGCGATGATGAAAACAAAGAAGCCGAAGTTGATGAGGGTCCAAATGATTAGACCCGGATTCATCTCTAAGAATGATGGCATGGCAGTGAGTCAGTTACGGAATGGCGGAATGACTGAATGACGCGTTCGTCATCTCGAGCGGAGTCGAGAGACAAACCACATCGGTCGTAGGTCTCAAACTTATTGAGATCTACGACCGGCCCCGGCATGCGGGGCCGTGGAATGTCGTCGCTTAGCCTGCGTTCTTCACGGCGAGAAGAATACAGATAACGCCTGCGAGAAGGGCTACGCCTTCAATCAGAGCCGCACCGATGATCATCGTTGTGCGGATGTCGCCTGCATTTTCAGGTTGACGGCTCGATGCTTCGAGAGCGGCTGCAGCCAAACGGCCGATACCGGTACCAACACCGAAAACCGTAACGCCCACGCCGAGACCGGCAGAGAGCCATGCGAATGCTACTGGATCCATAGTCAAACCTCCTTGAATAGTGATGTGAATTGGTTTCGAATGAAAGACATCAATGAGCGTGAGCATCTGCATGATGATGACCGTCGTCTTTGACGTGATCACCAAGTGCAAGGCCTACAAACACGGACGTCAGCATAGCAAAGATGTATGCTTGAAGAAATGCAACGAGTAGCTCAAGGAGGTAGATGAAGACGGAGAATGAAACACTCACCGGCGTCACCGCCCACGACTTGAAAAAGAAAATGAGACCAACGAGCGACATCAACACGATATGGCCTGCCGTCATGTTCGCAAACAAACGAATCATGAGAGCGAAAGGCTTTGTGAAGAGCGAAATAATCTCAATGGGTACCATGATCGGGAACATGTACCATGGTGCGCCACCAAGGAGGTGATGCAACCAAGATTTGATACCAGCATCCTTGATGGCCACATAATTCACCAGAACGAAGGTGGACAGAGCCAGGGCTGCCGTAACACCGAGGGCCCCGGTGGCGGCATGACATCCAGGAAGCAGACCAACAAGATTCAGCGTCAGCACAAAGAAGAAGATTCCAAGCACAAACGGCATGAGCCGGTGTGTACGCTTGATTGTTCCAACATTTGGACGAACGATCTCATCCCGAACGTAGAGAACAATAGACTCGATCACATTCTGAATGCCCTTTGGCGCAGCAAGTGGCTGCTTGATGTAGCGGCCTCGTGCGAATGCCAAGAGAATCGTTACGATCGCCATGGCGATCCACTCATACGCAACAAAGTTCGTGATGGAGAGGTCAAGCATTGGCGCTTTACCATCAGATACGCGAACCGGGTGACCCGTATGCAATGAGTACACGCCTGCTTCTTCCATCGCATGTTCGTTGGCATAGACATGAAGTCCGTTGTCAACAAATATCACCGGCAACACCGGTAGGTGATTAAAGAAGATATTCAGCTCGTGGTGGTCACCAAGTGAGCCGAGAAGCGTTGTAAAGACTTCACCACCCTGAGGGCTAGCATGAGGATCTGCGGCTGCTGCCGTAGCCTCGTGTGCGCCGTGGCTGGTGCTGTCTTGGAGTGGTTTTGTGGTGTCTTGACTCATGGAGTGCTTATTGCGAACGTCAGGTCAGAGGTTTTTTTTTTAAGTAGGTCTGTCACCGGGCGCCTGGTTTGGCGTTTGGCGACCTCGTACGATCGATGAAAAAAAAGGATCTCCCCCAGCAAGAGAACAAAGCAGGCTATCGCAAATGATAATGCGAATCCAACTTGATGCATTTCAACGATGCTGAGAAAGTACCACGCCGCAGCCATTACAAAGATCGATCTGATTCCAAGGCTACCGAAGACAAGTGCGAGAAAGACGTTAAGGTCCTTACCGAATGCAACGCGCGATACAACGTATCCAAGAGCTGTGTTCACCACACAGATTCCTAGTGCCGTTAGCACGCCAACAAGAGGCCCCTTCACATCCACGCGTACTTACTCCTGTTCTTGTTGATCACGTTTTCGCTGTTTGTCTTCTTCGCCAAGCCGATGAACCGAGCGTAAGAACTGAACAAGGCCAACACCACTTCCCACAGACAGCCCGATCACAAGGATCAATGGATCTGTTGAGGCGATGGAGTCAATCCACCACCCAATTCCGCCAAGCACGATTACCGTTGCCGCCATCTGAGTTCCCAGAAGAAGGTACGGTGCAGCCTGTCGCATGGCAGAATCTGTAGACTGCATTATTCAGCCGAGTTGAAATGGCGCGCAAAAATAGGTCGGTATGGGGCTAAAAACCCAATTCTCGTAGTGCATTTAGCACAGCATCGGTGTAGATGTTGGCTGTTTCACCATACCACTTCCCCTCCGGCACGAATCTGATGGCTCCGTACGTGGATGGATTGAGGGGTTGAATTGGGCTTGTGGCCACTACCGTTGTCTCGTCGATCCGAAATTCATTGTCAACGTCGTACAAGGCTATGGTGCACCCAAGTTCAGTGAGAACACGCTCTTCGATTGGCGCTTTTTCGTATCCGAGAAGGACAAAGGGAACGCGCACCTTAACGACGTAACCGTCTACACGGGGCGCAGTTACAACGCGGACGAGTTGAACAGCCTCATCCTGGGCTGGGTCTAGCTCATCTGTGGTTTTCACCTTGATACTCGGCCGCCGATCAGCAAAATCACCGATACGAACAGAGAAGGCAAACAGGCCGGAATCACTGCTTGACCGCACAACAAGTTTGTTACGGTCCACCTTGGAAATGTACCGATTGCCCCCTACTTCTTGAGCCGGGGTCACATCGAGCCAAATGTCAAGTTTATCTGCAGCACAGGTATCACACCATCCCGTTATGATCGTGGAATCTCGAACGGCGATGCGGAAATAGAGATAGTCATCATCATAAACCACACGGGCCCGGAAGGAGGCATCCTCTTCTCCTTGCCACCAAAATGCCCCATTCACTACATTTTTTACGGCTCCGATCCCTACCTCCGGTACAAATCCGGCAAAGACCTGGCGGCCTCTACCGTAGCACGGAATAGTGAGGTACTCGGCAGAAAAGGCAAGGTCGCCTTCTGCGGTTAAAAATCGTTCTCGTGTTTCTAAGGTTTTGTAGGAACGAAAGGTCTCGTGACCGAAACTCTCTATTCGGTTGCTCACAAACTCATCCACAAGGATCACACTGCCTTCGGCAAAGCGGTATCCGCGAATGGTCCAGTCCTCTGCTCGCCGCTTCTGGGTTACGTAGGCTGTTATGTCCTTGATTACGACTCCAATCTCCAAGGGGAGATCAACGTACAGAAGGGGCATCTTGGAAATATTCACCAAGAACCCTTCGTTATCGACAAAAAGATAGACCACACATTCTCGTTTTCGTGTACCGAGAATGTTCACAGACATGGCAAGATCGTAGAACCCGTCTCCGCTAAAGTCACCAACGTCCCATCCCCAGATGCGGTACTGCGAACCCTGTGGCATGGATGCACGCACATCAGCAATGAGATCTTCTGCAAAATATGGATCGATCTTGCGCGCGAATTCGTCAAAGTCCATGCCCGATTGAGCAGAGGTCGAGAGGGGGCTTGCCACAACAAGGGCAAACACGCAAAGGACAGAGGTAAGAATGGTTTTCAATGGTGTCACGGATAAATGGTATCGGCTGAAGAGAGGACAATGTCCCTCACTTCGATATGATCTGCCTTCAGCCGTGCACCGAATTGTGCAACAACCTGCGCAGATGCATACGACGCCAACCTACCAGCATGTTCCGGATGATGGCGATGAAGCACACCATAAAGGAAGGCGCCAGCATACATATCACCGGCACCTGTTGTGTCAACAGGAGTTACCTTATAGGCGGGGATCTCTACGTCGAGCCCATTCCACCGTACGCGCGACCCATGGGGGCCAGCCGTGAGGACAACATTGGGGTAGCGATCCACGAGCTGCTTATAGGCATCGTCCATGGTCTCTGCCCCTGCAAGTGAGGTGCCTTCATGTTCATTGCAGAAGACAAGGTCCGCCCCCTTCAAAACGTGCCGTAGGCGGTCTCCAAAAACATCGATGATAAACCCATCTGAGCAGCTCACAGCAACGTTGGTACCATGCTTTCGCGCATAGAACAACGCTAGGTCAACTGCTTCAGCACCATTATCATCGGTGAGCTTGTAGCCTTCTACATAGATCCACTCACTAGCCTTGATCAACTCCTCGCTGATGTTGTCACGCGAGAATTCGGTGTTAATCGCTAGCGTTGTATTCATGGTTCGCTCACTGTCCGGCGTTATGAGCACAAGGCACGATCCCGTGCTTGCCCCCTTCACCTGTTCGGCAGCCAGAACAATGCCCAAATCCTTGAATTCCGAAGCATAGAAATCTCCGAACCGATCTGCTCCAAGAAGGGAACTGTAGGCTCCACTTCCTCCGAATTGAGCAAAGGCAATGATCGTATTGGCAGCAGATCCACCACTACAATGATGTGCCTCTCTGTCTCCGAGCGCAGAGATCATCTCATGCTGCCGAGAAGTGTCAGTTAAGGTCATCGCGCCCTTGGTAACACCGAACTCTTCAAGCTCGGCCTCAGTAACGCGGTATTCGAGGTCAACAAGGGCATTACCTACCCCTGTAAGAAGGATGTTTTTCACAGTGCGAAAATAGCTATTCCTGAACAGCGAATAGCGAACAGCGAATAGCGAACCGTGAATAGTGAATCGTAAAGAGTAAACCTAGAGTTATTGCCCTCTAACGAGTAGAATGTTCACTATTCACTATTCGCTATTCACTGTTCGCTATTCACTATTCGCTATTCACTATTCGCTATTCCGAAAGTCGTATTATCTCCTCGCACAGCTCTGCGAACTCGATTCCTGCGGCACGGGCGGCCATAGGGACCAGGCTGGTCTCGGTGAAGCCGGGAATGGTGTTCACTTCGAGGCAATACGGGATGTTGTCCTCGGTCAGTCGGAAGTCAATGCGGCTGTAGGCACGGCAACCAAGGATATGGTGGGCTGCAACGGCGAGGTTCTGGACATGGTCTCTGACTTCTTCAGAAAGATCTGCCGGGCAGTGGTACTCAGTTTTGCCCTTGGTGTACTTGTTTGCGTAGTCGTAATACCCTTCCTTGGGTTCGATCTCAATGATGGGTAATGCTTCGTTTCCAAGCACCGCCACGGTGAGCTCGCGTCCGGGGATGTAGCGCTCAATGAGGATTGACGTTGTGAATTGGCCTGCAAGGCGAACAGCGGTGGCTAGATCCTCTTCAGACACCCTTTGCAGTATGGTCATTCCAACGGTAGAGCCTTGGTCGTTTGGCTTGATCACCATTGGACCGTTGATCTCTTTGATCACTTCATTGAGCAGGTCAGCATCGTCTGCTTGTTCAGGCGTAACACTTACCCAATAGGGCGTTGGAATTCCAGCCACTTGAAAGAGCATTTTTGAAAGCCCCTTATCCATTGCTGCAGCGCTGGCCAGCATTGTACTGCCGGTATAGGGGATTCCTCGCAGGTCCAGGAGTGACTGTACGTACCCGTCTTCGCCGTATTGGCCATGTAGAAGGATAAAGACGAGATCGATGTTGTCGAACTGCGCAGAGGTGATACACTCCATCAAGCGCAATGGACTGAAGGAAGCCAGTTCTTCGGCTGTTACTTCGTTTGCTGTAGCGGCCTTGAGTTCTTCGTCAGATACAGCACCGTTCGCGCCACGTGCCGGATCGATGGCTACAACAGAGTGGCCTCGTTCTCGCAAGGCAGTGACGGCTGCCCGCCCGCTGAGGTAGGAGATATTGCGTTCGGGACTAAGCCCACCAAGGAGTACAGCTATGTTCATGATGCGTCGTATAGTGTTCGAAGAAACTTAACATCTTCCCATGCAAGCTTCTTCCATTCAGGATTTCGGAGCAGTGCTGCAGGATGATAGGTTACAAGGGTACGAATGCCTTGATAGTCGTGAATCTTCCCACGCAGATTTGTCATTGATTCTTTGTTCTTCAACAAGGTGTTTGCTGCTGTGAGACCAAGCGCTAGGATCAGTTTGGGTTTTACAAGCTCTATCTGTTTCCATAGATAAGGCTCACACTGATCCGTTTCCATAGCAAGGGGCTTGCGATTATTTGGTGGACGGCACTTGAGGATGTTGCAAATGTATACTTCGTCGCGACGAAGCTCGATCGCTTCAAGGATCTTGGTGAGTAGCTGTCCGGCTCTTCCAACAAATGGTAGGCCCTGTTCATCCTCATCAGCACCGGGCGCTTCACCGATCACCATGATATCCGCATGAGGATTTCCGCTACCGAATACAAACGAATTACGTGTAAACCCTAGAGGACACTCCATACACGTGTGGATCTCCTGCTGGAGAGCCTCAAGCGATGTTGTTGATTGCCATGTTGACGCTTTGGAAAGAATGGGCATTACATCGGCCTCCACGGATTGCGGTATTTCTTGACGTACGTCTGCTTTGACGATTAATTCCGCAGGAACAACGTACATTTCTTGGCCGTACATCTGTATCTGTTGCTGGAGATACCGAACGAGTATTTCTTGTTGTGACAGCACGGTGCGAAGATACCGGTTCAAGGCGATTGGTTGACACGATTCCATTATTCATGTCGAAGGAAAAGTATCATGACTACTACATCTCGAATGCTATCGATCCTCCTGATAGCGGCGTCGGCTTTTGCGATGTCATGCTCCAGTGATAGTCCAAGTAATCCAAACACTACGTCTGGCGAGACCTTTACTTTTACGAAAAGTGGTGGTCTTACCGGCAATTCGAATTATTCGTCCTACACACTCGCCAGCTTCAGCACTGAGAACGATGCTACGTACCTTTTGGGGTCCGATGTAGCCATCACTGCCGGCCCCACAGCTAACATGGTCATCATCACCGTACCAGGGAAAACAACAGGCACGTATACGCTTGGTGAGAGCGAGTGCACTCTGACCATGTTTGTGAACTCCGTTCCTTACATCGCCACATCAGGCACGGTGGTTGTCTCCTCCTTCGGAGCCGTGGGTTCGCAGATCAAGGGTACATTCTCCGGTTCCATGATCAGTGCAACGGGTGGGGCCGGAGTAACCATCACAAACGGCGTCTTTGACGTAAAGCGTGATGCCGATGACCTCTACAACGATTGACCTCTCTCCACCTTTCTTTCCAGATCCGTAAATGAGAAAGCCTCTCCCGAGTGATCGGGAGAGGCTTTTGTGTTTCTACAAATCTAGGACGTTCACTCCTCGTGAGCTTCGGCCTCTTCTGGTTCCTCCTGTGTGTCTCCACCCTTAGCCTTGGCAGCAGAGAAAACAAGAAGCCCCGTTTTTTTGTCGAGCTTGCCCTTGATTTGGGCACCGTCCGTGAAGTGACCTCTCAGAAGTTCTTCGGCTACCGGATCTTCAACAAACCGTTGAATGGTACGGCGAAGGGGGCGTGCCCCATACTTTTCATCAAAGCCTTTATCGGCAAGGTAGTCTTTGGCGGACTTTGCCAGATCGATTGTGATATCGCGCGACTCGAGTCTTTTGAGCACACGCTTGAGCTGCAGATCGATGATCTTGTACATATGCTCCTTTTTGAGGGAGCGGAAGATCACATACTCATCGATACGGTTTATGAATTCCGGATTGAAGAGACGTTTCATCGTTTCTTCAACGGTGGACTTCATATTCTCATAGTCATCGTCTACTGCATCGGTTGTAAAGCCGATCTTACCGCCGGCTTTCACATCACGCATGCCAACGTTAGACGTCATGATGATGATGGTGTTCTTGAAGTCGACACGTCTTCCGAGTCCATCAGTCAACTGACCGTCATCGAAAACTTGTAGGAGAATGTTGAAAACATCCGGATGTGCCTTTTCGATCTCATCCAACAAGATGATCGAATACGGTTTGCGCCGCACCTTTTCCGTGAGTTGTCCGCCTTCTTCGTACCCAACGTAACCCGGAGGAGCACCCACAAGTCTGGAGTTGCCTGAGCGAGAGTGAACAACAGGATTGGCAGAAGATCTAGAAGAACCACTTCTGCTGTGAAGACTATTACGAAGCTATTATCCAAACCAAGAAGATTCATTGCGATCATCAGAAGGAGAGTGTACCCTCGGTTCGCTCATTCAACGAACGGATCGAGGACGTACTGTCTCTGGCTCGCCTACGTCTTCACCACATTCTTGATACAAGCTTCGATACCACGAATGCCGTTGAGAGCATCAACTCTGGGATCGCCCGCTATGAGCGACATATTACCATGTGGCGAACTACCGATCAACGGCAACGATGGGCTGCATTTGCACTATTAGGAATGGAGCCAGATTGGAAGAGGGTTTACAATTTCCTGCGATTGCCTATGTTGCAAGAGGACGTTCAAAAGGAAATTGGTAAACGGTCACTTGGGCAAACATCAAGCCTGAAGTCGTAGAGAATTTCAACCGAAATTCGGACATAGACCATCAATGAAAGAGCTTTTAAATGCATCTCATAACGCGACTAGTTTCGGTGCTTGCTATCACTGCCAACTTTGTTATCTCGTCTTGCTCGAGTCAAAGTCCAGACAGTCCAAACCCCTCATCTGTTGAGACTTTTACTTTCACCAAAAGTGGAAGTTTGACAGGTACGTCGGACTACTCATTTTATTCCTTTGGAAGCTATAGTACTCCAAAGAATGACACATATATTGTTGGGTCTGATGTGGCACTCACAACAGGGGCAGTAGCGAACATGTTAGTGTTAATGGTGCCCGGAGAGCCCCTGACGCCGTTGGGGACTTGGACCACTGGAGATGATGGCTGCACGTTGAGGTTGATCGTTTCTTCGGTCCCCTATACTACAACCGGCGGTTACGTAACTATCACAGACTATGAAGCAATTGGCGGGCGTATTAAGGGTACCTTCTCAGGATCATTTGTCAGCACTATCGACGGAGCCCAAGTAGAGATCATTAATGGCGTCTTTGACGTTAAGCGTGATGCCGATGACCTCTACAACGATTGACCTCTCTCCACCTTTCTTTCCAGATCCGTAAATGAAAAAGCCTCTCCCGAGTGATCGGGAGAGGCTTTTGTGTTTCTACAAATCTAGGACGTTCACTCCTCGTGAGCTTCGGCCTCTTCTGGTTCCTCCTGTGTGTCTCCACCCTTAGCCTTGGCAGCAGAGAAAACAAGAAGCCCCGTTTTTTTGTCGAGCTTGCCCTTGATTTGGGCACCGTCCGTGAAGTGACCTCTCAGAAGTTCTTCGGCTACCGGATCTTCAACAAACCGTTGAATGGTACGGCGAAGGGGGCGTGCCCCATACTTTTCATCAAAGCCTTTATCGGCAAGGTAGTCTTTGGCGGACTTTGCCAGATCGATTGTGATATCGCGCGACTCGAGTCTTTTGAGCACACGCTTGAGCTGCAGATCGATGATCTTGTACATATGCTCCTTTTTGAGGGAGCGGAAGATCACATACTCATCGATACGGTTTATGAATTCCGGATTGAAGAGACGTTTCATCGTTTCTTCAACGGTGGACTTCATATTCTCATAGTCATCGTCTACTGCATCGGTTGTAAAGCCGATCTTACCGCCGGCTTTCACATCACGCATGCCAACGTTAGACGTCATGATGATGATGGTGTTCTTGAAGTCGACACGTCTTCCGAGTCCATCAGTCAACTGACCGTCATCGAAAACTTGTAGGAGAATGTTGAAAACATCCGGATGTGCCTTTTCGATCTCATCCAACAAGATGATCGAATACGGTTTGCGTCGCACCTTCTCCGTGAGTTGTCCGCCTTCTTCATACCCAACGTATCCCGGAGGAGCACCCACAAGTCTGGAGACGGAGAACTTCTCCATGTACTCAGACATATCGATGCGAATGAGTGCGTCTTCACTATCGAACATGTAGCGCGATAGCGCTTTTGCTAATTCCGTCTTCCCAACTCCTGTTGGACCCAAGAACATAAATGAGCCGATAGGGCGGTTTGGATCTTTGAGCCCGGCACGTGCACGGCGGATGGCCTTTGCAAGGTGCTCCACAGCCTCATCCTGCCCTATCACCTGTGTTTTAAGTTCCTCTGCCATCTTCAGGAGCTTTGCGGTCTCTCCTTCAGCAATACGGTTCACAGGGATCCCGGTGATCATTGCGATCACGTCTGCCACGTCGTCTTCTGTTACGTCAAAAACAACATCGCCGGCCTTGTTCTCCCAGTCTTCCTTAGCAAGCTCAAGATCCGCCTGGTGCTTCTTCTCCAGATCGCGCAACCGAGCAGCTTCTTCGAAGTTCTGCGACTTCACAACGCTGTTCTTCAACACACGCACTTCTTCGATTTTTTCTTCGAGTTCAAGGACTTCCTTCGGCACATGGATGTGTGCCAGGTGCACACGAGCACCAGATTCGTCCATAACATCAAGAGCTTTGTCCGGTAGGAATCGGTCCGTGATGTATCTGTCGGCCATTACGACACAGGCCTTTACAGCCTCATCAGAGTACCGCACGCCGTGGTGTTTCTCGTAACGATCCTTCACATTAGTGAGTATCTGCACAGCTTCTTCAGGAGTAGGGGGCTCTACAATGATCTTCTGGAATCGACGGTCAAGAGCTCCATCCTTTTCGATGTACTGCCGATATTCATCTAGCGTAGTTGCGCCGATACATTGGATGTCCCCCCGCGCCAAGGCAGGCTTGAACATGTTCGACGCGTCGAGAGAGCCACTTGCGCCCCCTGCTCCAACGATGGTGTGGAGCTCATCAATGAAGAGGATAACGTCCTTAGCCTTCTCTAGCTCATTCATCACGGCCTTCATACGCTCTTCGAACTGACCGCGGTATTTGGTACCTGCAACCAGTGCAGCCAGGTCCAAGGTCACAATCCGTTTGTCAAAGAGGACTCTGGACACCTTGCGGTCAATGATGCGCAAGGCAAGACCCTCCACGATGGCCGTTTTGCCAACACCAGGCTCTCCAATGAGTACTGGGTTGTTCTTCTTACGTCGTGAAAGGACTTGAGCTACACGCTGAATCTCCTTTTCACGGCCGATAACGGGGTCCAGTTTACCTTCTACTGCAAGCTTCGTCAGATCCCGCCCGAAGTTGTCCAGTACGGGCGTCTTCGCGCGTTCTGGAGCAGATTTTGTCCGACCTGTGCCCTTTTCTTGACGTTGCGGCCCTGAGCTGGGTTTACCGCTGAGGTAGGCATCAAGTTCCTTGCGCACGGCATCATAGTTCACCGAGAACTGACCGAGGATCTGAGCAGCGATGTTGTCTTCGTCCCGCAACAACGAAAGTAGTAGGTGTTCGGTACCGATCACATCGGACTTATAGAGCTTCGCCTCCAGATACGTGATCTTGAGGACCTTTTCTGCTTGTTTGGTGAGCGGGATGTTCCCGATCGTTAATGGTCCACTCATGGATCGCACGGTATCTTCTACCGCCCGCTTGAGCTTGCTGAGATCTACACCGAGATTACGGAGGATCTTCACTCCGATACCTTCACCTTCGCGAATGATACCGAGCAGCAGATGCTCCGTTCCGATATAGTCATGTCCGAGCCGCAACGCTTCTTCTCGGCTAAGCCGGATGACGTCTTGAACACGGTTTGAAAAGTTGCCTTCCATGGCGGATGTCCCTTGGAACGTGGTCTGTTCCCTTAAAAGACGAACACCGCGGTGTTCTGTTACTTTTTTACCCAAGAAATATACTGCCGCAGGTCATCGCTCTTGGAGAGAGGTTATTCACAGGCACTCAATCGTAGAGCTTCTTTACCTTTCCAACCTTGACAGTAAGGGTGGGAATGTGTGCGGCCGATGTTACGGGTATCTCGGCTTGGGGTGATGCCTTTGCGGCACCCTTCTTTGGCTTCTTCGCCTTTTTGTCCTTCACAACTACTTGCGTAGGAGTCACAGGGACAACAGATGCAGGCAATGGCACGGAGACATACGAGATTCGAACATCACCAGATTTTACGTCCCTCAACAGTTGTTTCACCACGGTGATGCGCTCCTGCACAAGCTGAATGTTCGGGTCGGCGGGATTTGCCGGACGAATGGGTTCTTCCGGTGGTGTCTGCCCCTTCTTCACCTTCTTTATTGCTTTTGCCCAGGCGTCATGTTGTTTCTTGTATTCTGCATCTGACTTTGCCTTCAAAGAAGCCAATTGATCTTCGTCCGGAGCAATACTGATCACAACATTCATCTCCTGGTTAGCACGTAGGATATCGGCAACGTCGGTGATCTGTTTCCTACCGGGCTCAGACAGATTTGACGAGTTTTTATCAAACCCATGTTGTACTACGCCTAAAGAAGCCCCTTCAACAAGTGAACGAACGGTAATGTCGTTCTTGATGATCCGGTACTTCTGAGCAACAGGGATCTCTACGTTGACTTCTTTACGGTAGATGTTGTATCCGGACAGAGCGAGCTTATGTGTGCCGGCTTCGGAAAGCGTCTGGAGATACGAGCCGTCCTTAGAGTTCGAAGAAATGGAGATGCGTTTTCCGGATGGCGTAAAGATGAAGATTTTACAACCAACGGGTTGTCCTGTTGATTCATCTCGGACGAAGCCCTCTAAATTGAGATTTGCTTGTTGTGCCATGGCAATGGTCGAGGCCATCGCACACACAGCAAGTATCATTATGGTTCGTCGTATTGCAAATGTTGTCCCAACCACAGCTTCAACCCTTCGATGAATTCAGAAATGATTCGATTCCTTTTTTGCAGTCGTCTGTCTGTCTTGCCAAGGCGTTCATAACAGTTGCATAGTGTAGTCCGGCGTCCATAGACATGCCTTGAACGGCACCGAGCATCATCTTACTCATGGCCATAGCAGACCCACTGTTCTTGGCGATCGAACGAGCCATGGCCCATGTCTCTTCCTCTAGAGAGCCATCATCAACAACCTTCGTAATAAGGCCTAGGCGCAAAGCTTCTTCTGGACTGATGTTCTCGGCAGTGAGGATAAGCCGCCTTGACTGTGTATCTCCGATCTTGCGGACGAGATAGACTAAGACGATGGCCGGGATAAAACCAATGCGCACTTCAGAATATCCAAAGAGGGCCTTTTCTCTCCCGGCGATCACGATATCGCATACTGTAGCCAATCCGCATCCGCCGGCAATGGCGGCACCGTGTACCATTGCGATTACGGGCTTTGGGCAGTCCACAATGGACTGAAACATGTTCTTCAGTGCTGTAGAGTCTGCCAGATTCTCCAACGGAGAATTTTGAGAGATGCGCTGGAGATATGTCAAATCAGCACCGGCGCAAAAAGCCGAACCCGCGCCGGTGAGAACGATCACCTTTACAGATTCGTCTGTAGACATTTGCAGGAAAGCCTCGTGCAAGGACGTAACGAGTTCAGAGCTGAGCGCATTTCGTTTTTCGGCCCGATTCATAGTGATCGTACCGATACTATCCGCAACCGACGTAAGAACGGTGTTCATGAAGTCAAAGATACTCTACCGAACAACAACGAATGACCAAGAGCGAAACAGAACATCGTCTGAGTACCGAATCTCATATGTCCCGGACGCCAAGTCACTTACGTCTAAGGGCTGGATAAAGGCCGAAGAAACGTTACGCGGAGAAAGCTGCTGCACGATCTGTCCTAGCGCGTTATGGATCGTGAAAACAGCCGTGCCTACCGTGACATTCTCTACCGGAACGTAGAGCACTGAGGCCGTTGGATTTGGAAAGACGAGTGTTCCACCCGACACAAAGAGCGTATCTACGGGTAGTGCCTGAGCGTCGCCTTTCGAAGCGATTTCCATAGCATTCTCAATGGTAGTATCGATAGCAACTACATGCCGGAACGATCTGCGATGTCCAGGTGGTACGGGGCTTGTGAATCTCATACCTACGATGGCCGAGACATCATTCACACCTCCATACTGCACGGAATCCGGATCCTGGAAGATCTTCAGTTTCATCTCCGTGGTAAACCCGCCATACGTAGTGGTGTTATCTAATCCGCAGTGGACAGGTTCGGCATCTTGGTATCTCGACGCACTTCGCAGGACCACCACCGGCTCGGATCCTTTTGTTGAAGCAATGACCTGTGAACCGTCTCCCGAGAGCCACGTGGCATTCTTTGCTGGCTGTGTTCCAAGGTCCCAGTCGTAGAACCAAGCAACTGCCAGGTCATGCAACGTTTGTGTACTCGTATTCGTGATTGTTGCGTCAATCACAAGTAATGACGCGATTGAATCGAGCTCAACATGTAATTCTACCTCAACGCCGATCTTCAACGAATCAGGCGCATCATCGTCGCGGACAATACCGCGATGTTCATCAGGTGCAACAAATCGCTTTACGGGTAGGAAATGATCATTCACCCCTCGCTTCGCTCGTACGGCATCCACAACGCGGTTGTTGGCGTAGACCATCAAGCCCCCTTCATAGAGTTGGCCGCAGAATTGGCCGTATGTAAGGCCTGCACCTTGACCTCTCTGAATGTCCGTGTTACCGATGCGCCCCCTATCACCGATGCTTACGAGCATACGCTGGTTGTACAACGTTGTAAATGCCGGAGACGGTGTGATGGAAAACGAAAATCGACGATCCACGGGAACATCGTTGACGTCAAAGCCAATGAGGTCTACAACGGCATACGTAGCCGTATCGGTTTGTCTTTCCACAATAAAAGAAAGGGGCGATAGAGTTATGTCTTCTCCTCGTTTTGCTTTTATGCCGAGTTCAGTGGACGTTGTGACGGGACGTACTCCGGGTAGTGAAGTGCCTGCCAATGCCACGTTGCTTCGTTGGGATATCGTCCATGGTGCAAGAGAATTCGTCATAGAAACCGTTGCAAGCACCGTATCTCCTACCGTCCAGCGTTGTGCACCACTTGCTGCACGAAACGCCACGGTATCGAGAGCGATGGATACAACGGAGTCTGGACTGTTCATTACAGCGAGAAGTGCATTCACTCTACCGCGAGGCAACAACAAGGAATCAATTGTGACAGGAATGTCCTTCCAAGGCCGTTCATCAACTCCTTCACGCACCATTGCGCATGCCTCCAACGGATCCAACATTGGATGCTTTGAACGAACCAAGGCAACAAGGGCAGATGCGATGGGCGCCGATCCGCTCGTGCAGCAGAAACCAAAGTAGAGTCCATTGTTGTCTGTAGTCCACGAGTCGTGACCGGGAGCCATCACATCCACCAGTGGACCATGACCCGACATCGAGATCACATTATCCGCCGGATCTACCACGCCAACACTGAGCACCCCAGGATAGCTGGCCGGGTAGAATGGCGATGCTGATCCATGATTGCCTGCCGCTGCAACAACTGCTGTCCCACGTGCAATGGCGTAGGCAACCACATCCTCATCTATGCAAGAGGGAGACTGACCGCCCCATGAACAATTCACAACATCGATCTCATTCAACGCACAATACATGATGGACTCGTACCCGTATACAATGCCAGTGCTGTTGTCGGGCATCGTACGGAGTGGAAAGAGTCTGCAGTTCCGTGCGATTCCGGAGATACCGATGTTGTTATTCACTGCGGCACCACAGATGCCCCCTACTCCTGTACCGTGATTATTGTTCGGGTTAAAGGTGTTGCCAAATGACATGTCTCCGGCTACTGCGCAGAGATTGTAACCCCTATTATCATCCACATAACCGTTGCCGTCATCGTCGAGTTCGTTATCTGGGATCTCTCTCGTTCGCTCATACAAAACTGATCGAAGATCTTCGTGGTCTTGAAACAGTCCGCTATCACTGATGCCGATCACAACAGTATCAGAGCCCGACTCTACATCCCATGCATCGAAGATGCTAATTGTGCGCAAGAGTGCCTGCCTATCTCGTTGCGGATCATTTGGCTCACCTGCCAACTCCATCACACACCAGGGCGCTGCACATTCAACGGGCCCACACCCAACGTGCAACATTGCGATCATGCGTTCGGGAGTAATGGCGGGGTTGTTGTAGCTCACAACATATGTGCGCAGGAGTCTGCTCTCGATCTCTAATACACGATCTCGCTTCCGAGACCGCATTCGGAAACTCCTGTCTTGCAGTTCACGATAGGTGACAGACTGTTCAAAAGGCAATAGCGGGCGAACGATGTGCAGTCCAAGAGATGCGAGTGTAGTTTCAGCAGAAAGAGCTCCTTCCGGAGTGAGTCTCACCTTTATCATTCCCGACACAACAGGGTCAGGTCGATAAGGGGGCTCAGCAGGGAGATAGGAAAGCTGCGCACTACACAATTGCACAACATACAACCACACAATCACGTGGACGAGGAATCGCATGTCAGTGTATCACAACAACTGGGCGTGCAATAATGGCGGATCCGGTGTTCATCATCACTGTGTAGGTTCCTGAAGGAAGTCCGGAGACGTTAACATCGGTGCTCATGGAGCCCCCTGCATCAACAGCCAAGACAACTCTTCCGGTGAGGTCCCACAATTCAAGCACATACATCGGAACAGTATTCACGATCGTCATGCGTTCAGTTGCAGGATGTGGCATTACCAGAACGGTTGAGTTGCCCACGTCTTCCGTAACGCTGTTGGGTGAGATCAACGTCTCACGCACAACCTGGGCTGCATCGGACTCGGTCTCTCCAACGCCAATGACAACAATGTACGTGTGAAAGTCTTGACCGGTTAATGGTCCCGCGAATCTCATACCGATCACACCTGAGAGGTCGCCGATTGCAGATGTTTGGATGCTCGTGCCACTCTTTAAGAACAACGAGATGTCACTATCCGAAAGTCCGTCCGTGTCTCCAACGCGTTCATCATAGAGCATTGTCGCTGATTGTGCTATGGCATTTGATGTAGTGCTATATGCGGCCATACATAGTGCTACGGGGAAATCTTGTCTGCTGAACATCTGAGCAACGGCATTGGGTCCTTGCAAGGCGGCCGGTATTGCTTCCGGCGCGAGGCGCGTTGTGTTACTCGCGCCATTGGGACTGATGTCCCAGTCTAGAAAATAGCCTGAGGCTACGTCGGTAAGACTAAAGCCTGGTGCACTCTGCACTCTAACACTGAACACTGTTGCTGCAATATCACTTCCCGGGAAGGTGCACTTCTGAGTGACGTTCACACCTATTCGACGGGATCCAGCATTGTCATCCGTCATAATGGCCGTGTTTTGTTGTGGTGCGCTGAACGGCTTCACCGTTGTAAAATCTGAGATGAATGGCTCGCTACTCTTATATGCGGAAATAGCACGTACTCCGTTTTCTGAGAGTATAAATCCGCTTGGAGAGATAAGGTTGTAGCCCTCCTTCCACCCAAATCCACTGCCCTGACGTGTGGTTTGAACGGAACTATACCCAACAGCACCATTATCGCCCATGGAGTACGTAAGCTGACTATTCTCAAACTGCGTCATAAACGCCGGCTTCTGTAAATACCACAACGCTCGGTCTATGTAGTCTCCGTTTGTGATATCTAGTGTGAAGATTAAGGGACGATCCGGACTGATCCCGTCGACGATAACGATAAAGTCTCCGGTGCGTTTTGTTTCTCCGGTTGCAAGTGAGCCAATTGACGAGGCATCCTGCAAAAACCGGATAGTCCATCCATTTTCTTCGGCCATCGAAAGTTTTGTGGTGAGGTTATTGACGGGACCCAAATCGTTCACGAGGTCAAACGAAATGTAGAGTGTATCACCAACAAAAAACCGATCCGCCGATCTTCCGTTGGATCGCTTCGTAAACACATGCGATATACGCACGGCAGGAATTGACATCGGTTCTGTTTGAACTGCACGTAGCATGTTCATTCTACCAAAGAGAACCTGGGCATAGTTCACATTCATTAAAGAGATATCATCGGATGTGCGGCGGATCAAGGCGGCTGTCTGCGCAGCAGAGAGTTGCGGATACTTGCCGCGCACAAGTCCAGCAAGTCCGGCCACCATCGGAGATGCAAAGGATGTACCACTGATGCCATTTGACGTATATCCTCCACCAACCTCGGTGGTATACGCCCCACTACCAGGGGCCATCAAGTCCGCATTGAGCCCAAGCCCAGAACCAAAATCTACATTATCGAAGCGGTCCGTTTCACCAACTCCCAATACTCCCTCATATGCAGCCGGATAGTTCAACTCTCGCCAGCCAGCACCGCTGAAACCATCTCCGTGATTTCCGGCAGAGGCCACAATGAGTACATCATTCGCCGTGCAATAGTCGATCACCGATTGGTCTACATCTGAAGCCGGCTTTACAACGCCCCAGCTGGTATTTACAACTTTGAATCGGCGTTGTGCGGCATAGATCAGAGATTGATAACCGTAGATGATCCCGCTGGCATTACGCATACCGGCCTTCATCGGGAAGAACCTCGAGCGGAACCCAGTACCGATGATACCCTTGCCATTGTTGGTTGTTGCAGCGGCTAAACCGGTGACCTTAGTGCCATGACCACTGTTGGCCGAGTTGAAGGTATTGCCAGGAAGTGTACCATCCAGATCAGATGTCAGGTTACAGCCGATGTAGTCGTCGACGTATCCGTTTTGGTCATCGTCAACAGAGTTATTGGGGATTTCCGCTGTATTCGGCGCAATGTTCGGGGCAAGATCTTCGTGGGTTTGAGAAACGCCATCATCACTGATCCCTATCACAACGTTGGCATTGCCTTCATAGACCGACCATGCCTCGAGTGCCCTGATCACCGGGAGATATTCCTGACTTGACGCTTCTGGATCATTCGGGGCGTCCAAAACGTCTGCCACGTACCACGGTTCGGCCAACTCTACAACATCTCGGTATTTCGTCAGAAGAAGATTCACGGCAGATTGCGGATGACGTCCACCATCGAGAGCAATAGAGAAGGTCCGAGTAAGTTTTTCTTCGGCCTCGTAGAGATCTCTTTTCTGAGGAGTTGTTTTCAACAGCTCTGTCTCGTCGACCTTCAATGACCGAAAGTACACAGTCCTCTCAGGAGCCAGATATTGCCCTTCTACCGTAAATCCCTGAGGGAGAGCGGCCGAAACCTCTTTAGCAGAGCGTATAAGGCGCATGCGCACGATGATATGGTGGGCCCGGATCTTGAGATCTCTACCATTCCAAGCAAGAGTGACCTGTTGTTCAGAAAACTGGGCGAAGGCTGGAGCAACGCCAAAAACTGTCAAGCCGATGATGACGTGGACAAGTAGATGCCTCATGAGTTTGCCCATGGCGGTCCTATTTCGCAGTTTGAATGGTTGCATCACAGAAGACTATGTCAGAAGAACAACGTTACATCGTTACAGCTCGAAAATGGCGTCCACTTCGGTTTTCCGATGTGGTTGGCCAGGAGCATATCACAACCACACTCAAAAACGCGATCGGTACTGGGCGCATACATCATGCATACCTGTTCACCGGACCTCGTGGTGTGGGCAAAACGACCTGTGCCCGGATCTTGGCGCGAGCCTTGAACTGTACCAATAGCGTCGACCACGAGCCATGTAATGCCTGCCCATCCTGTACGGACATGCTTGATGGCCGGAGTGTGGACATCATTGAAATCGACGGGGCATCGAACAACTCGGTGGACGATGTGCGCAAACTACGCGACAACGCGAAATATGCGCCGATGTCCGGTCGCTACAAGATGTACATCATCGACGAAGTCCACATGCTGTCCACTGCGGCTTTCAACGCCCTCCTCAAGACGTTAGAAGAGCCCCCTGAACACTTGATATTCGTCTTTGCTACAACGGAGATCCACAAGGTACCGGCCACCATCCTGAGCAGATGTCAACGTTTTGATTTCCGGCGGATGGAGATTGAGACCATCACCGGACACCTCCGTCACATCGCAGACGCAGAGGGCATTGAAGTAGACGATGCCTCACTAGTGTCAGTTGCCAAAAAGGCAGATGGATCGATGCGCGACTCGCAGTCGATCTTCGACCAAGTTGTGTCGTTCTGCGGGAAGTCTATCACGATTTCTGATGTAAGTGCAGCGCTCCACCTGATCGACCTCGACTTTTTCTTTGCACTAAGTGAGGCCGTACGTCTGCACGACATACCAAAGATGTTCCACCTGGCACGTCAGGTGGTACAACGAGGTTACGATCTTCAGGAGTGTTTGATTGGACTGTTAGAACACTTCCGCAACATCCTCACGGTAATCACAACGCAAGGCACTGGACTGATCGAGGAATCCGCGTCGGATCTTGATCGATACACAGCCGAGGCAGCCCTGTTCACCAAGGCAGACGTCCTTCGGATCATGACGTTCATCACCCAAGGCGAGGCAGTTCTCCGTCAGAACCCACCACAGCCTCGTGTACGTTTTGAGTTTACACTGGTACAACTGGCGTCTATGGATTCCGCTGTAGATCTCGGCAGGGTTCTGGCTCAGATCGGATCAACCGGCCAAGGTGTGCCAAGACCGGTATCACCCCCTCCATCCATCCCCAGTTCCGCCTCACAAAATATCGTAGGGGGCGTGGCAGCTGCCCAGCCCCTTCCCATTCGCATCGGGAACCCGGTTGTGGTGCGGGCTCACCAGGCCCCGGTGAACTCCATGACGTCTGGCAACCTTGCAAAACGCTGGGCCGATGTGCTTGAGTCACTTCCGGAGCATCTATCCTTTGTGAGATCGTCCGTGAAGCAAAACATGCTCACTGTTGACTTCACGGACGTAGGTATCGTTCTCCGTCCACAAGCAGAGATTGTCCATCACCGTTTGGATGACAAGTTGCCCGCGCTAAAGGCTCATCTCGTTGCTACGTATGGAGTTGCACTTGGCGTCCAGTTAGTGATGCCACGTGCCATTGAGCGCTCTGTTACCACAAACGATAATGCAGCGCCTTCATCGTCTTCGCAGGCACCGGCAGCGATGGACGAAGATTTGCTGCCTATTGAGCGCACGCTCATCGACCTCTTCAAAGCACGCAGGGCTTCTACGCCCGGGAACTGAACATCATGGCACTGGCAGAAGGAACAAAGGCACCTGCATTCAAAGGAGCCACGGATGGAAATGGATCATTCGCATTGAAGGATTGTAAGGGGCTTTGGACGGTTCTGTACTTCTATCCAAAGGACGATACAACGGCGTGTACAGCGGAAGCCTGTGACTTTCGTGACTCCTTGAAGCGCCTCAAACGCAAGGGCGTTCAGGTTGTTGGTGTGAGCCCGGACTCTGTTGTATCACACGACAAGTTCAAGAAGAAATTTGACCTTACCTTTCCGCTCCTTTCAGACCCAGACCATTCCATCTGTGAATCGTTCGATGTGTGGAAGGAGAAGTCCATGTATGGCAGAACCTATATGGGTGTTGTCCGCACTACCTATCTCATCGATCCTAAGGGTGTTATCACTCGTACGTTTGAAAAGGTGAAAGTGAAGGGGCATGTTGATGCCGTGTTTGAAGCCCTCTCCGAGTTTGGCGCGTGATCGATACGCACTCCCATATCGACGCGGATGCATTTGATGACGATCGCGACGAAATGTTGCACCGCGCCCACGATTCTGGTATTGAGATGATCGTGGTCCCAGATATCCAGCCCGCACGCAGAGCGAAACTCAAATCCATTGTGGATTCGTACCCATTCCTCGTCCGTGGTGTGGGCATTCACCCTCATCATGCCGGAGAGGTGAACGAGTCGGATCTCGCAGACGTAGAAGCCCAATGCACAGAACCAAAGGTTGTAGCCATTGGTGAGATCGGCCTGGACTACTACTACGACTTCTGCAGTCCCGACGTGCAGAAGTTGTACTTTCGCGAGCAGATTCGCATTGCGAAACGGCATAACCTGCCGATCATCGTGCATAATCGCGACTCGGATCAGGACGTTCTCAACATTATTGAGGAGGAGCAGGACGGAACTCTTCGCGGAGTCCTCCACTGTTTCTCAAGTGATGTTTCGGTTCTTGAACGTGCGCTTTCCCTAGACATGCATATCTCGTTCACGGGGAATATCACGTTCAAGAAGTCTACACTCAACGATGTGGTGCAACGTGTACCGATTGGTCGAGTGATGATCGAGACAGACGCCCCGTATATGACGCCGGTGCCTCATCGAGGCACCAGAAACGAACCATTCTATGTCCGCCTCGTTGCGGAGAAACTAGCGGAGATCAAAGGTATGTCCCTGATGGAAGTCCTGACCACAACAACGGCAACGGCACGGCGATTCTTCGCCCTGTCGGTCGTTCTTCTCCTGTGGTCGCTAGCCGCCTCGGCGCAGCCCAAGAAACCTATCGACGAAGACTACGAGAATGACACGGATTGGGAGATCGCTATCGAGAACTATGAGATCGATTCGATCGGCTGGTCAAAATTCGTCAAGCCGCGTACGTACGCCTTTGGCATCACTATCGGTTCAAATACGGTTGTAGAGCAGCAGACGTATACCCAACGGTATTATCGGGCTATACAAGGAACAACCACTCCACAAAGCTGGGTTACATTCCCACAGGATAGTGGTCCGTCTGCCTCGTTCTCGTATAACGGACTCCTAAGCCTTGGCGGTACCGCGATGTACCAGGCCTCAGACCGTATCATCCTCGAAGCAACCTACCTCTATACAGAGAACGTTGGCGATCGTGAGTTGTATGGCCTAGCACCTATCGTTACGAACATCATAGAGGGGTCGTTCCTCTACTCACTTAACCCCTACAACAAGGTGAACTTTGTTCCTCAAGCAGGTGCAACGTTTGCAGCACAGAGCGATGGGAAGGTATCGAGCACGCAGTTTGGTGTCAACGTTGGAATGGGGATCGGTGTAAACATTCCAACTCCCATTGGCCTCTTCTATCCAATGGTCAATGTTCGGTTTAACTTCATGTTTGGTACAAACCGCGATGTGATCATCGCTACGTATCCTGTAATCGAGGGTGAAGATCAGACCTACATCGTTGAAGACCCAAATCGACCGGGAGTGATGCTGCATTACAATCCTGAGAATCCCTCGCAGCATTCCGTGGATAAAGCCGACATCACAACGATATATTCGATCCCTCGGCTTTCCATCATGTTCTTCCCGCAGTTCTAAGCAATGTCGATCATCCTCTCAGGTACGGCCTTGTCTACGGATCTAGCAACTATCCGTAACAGTTCCACTCCTATCGACGTTTTTCGGGCCGCTGTTCATCGCATCGGACTTCATCTCGCTGTTGAGACCTCGCGTCACATACCTAGCAAGGAGATATCCGTCACAACTCCGATCGAAACAACGACGTGTTCGGTGATCGATGGCAGGGTGGTGATCGTTCCTATTCTCAGAGCTGGCCTTGGACTTCTCGACCCGTTCCTAACGATCTGTCCGGATGCCTCCGTAGGTTTCATTGGACTCAAACGCAACGAGGAAACTCTTGCCCCGGCCGAATATTATCGAAACCTCCCGCCCTCAGACAGTGCAACAACGTTTATTGTGATCGACCCCATGTTGGCAACGGGCGGAAGTATGACGGCAACCCTCGGTCTGCTCCGTGAACTCCCCCATCAGCGCATCATCGCAGCGTGTTTGATTGCCGCTCCTGAAGGAATCACGCGCATTCAAGATGAACATCCCAACGTCTTGATTGTCTCTGCTGCCCTTGACCGACAGCTCAACGATGTCGGCTATATCATGCCGGGGCTTGGTGATGCGGGCGACAGACTTTTCGGTACACTGTGACAAAAGTCAGTGTTGTAAATCCCAAACCTTATTATGTTACTGGCAGTTCATTCATCTTGTACGAACTTCCAGATGGAAGGAGGCCGATATGACGACAATATTTCGTTTTGGCAAGCATGTAGTGCCATTCACAGACATCCATGACATCAATGTGGTTTATAAGTACCACGACATGGAGATCTATGTTGATCTCGAGCTCAACGGTGGCGCACAGCTTAGCCTTAATCTACCAGACTCATTGACCTTCATGGAACAATTCCTGAAGAAGATCCGTGAGGAAAAGGATATTCAAGTTCAAGCCTGATCTGCTACTGCAGATACGTCTGCACAGCCTGTACGAGTCTTTCGATGTCTGAAGCAGATGTATGAGCATGAGTACTGCAACGAAGAATTGGACGGCCAAGCCATCGATGGACAACAACCTCGATGGCTTGTTCTGTATAGAGCCACTCCTTCATATGGTCGGTATCCGTCCTTTCAGGAAGCAGCACCGTTGTCATTTGAAGGAGAGGGTCCTGACCATTCACACGGATCGCTTGGATCCCCGGTATAGACATTAGCCCCTTCATTGCCTCACTAGCTAGGTATCGTGCGTTCTGTTGGACGCTTGGCCAATCTTGGTCCTTCATCCATGAGATCGCAAATGGAACAGTGAGGAAGGGGCTCACATCTCGTGTACCGAGATATTCATGTTCATCTACAAATGCACCATCACCATGTGTGGGTATCACGTCTCCCCAACTCACAACCAGCGGTGGTATGGAATTCTTGAGTTCAGGTGTGATCCATAAAAAGGCAGAGCCTTTAGGCGTACACATCCATTTGTGACAGTTTGCAGTATAGATATCCGCTTGAAGGGTTGAGAGATCGAGCGGAATGTGTCCTGGTGCATGTGATCCATCGATCACGGTCTTGATCCCGCCCGCTCGCGCTCGTTTACAAAGCTCTTCTATGGGCAAACGAATTGCTGTTGGTGAAGTGATATGACTGACAAAGAGCACCTTTGTCAGTGGTGTTACCTTCTTCCAAATGATATCTGCGATCTCGTCTGAATGTGGCGCTGGGAATGGAATCTCGGCCCGTATGTAACGTATGCCCTTTGCTGTGCAATACTGCGACCATGCGCGATCACAAGCTCCATACTCATGATCGGTTGTAAGGACCTCGTCTCCGGTCGTTAGCATCTCGCCAAATGCATGAGCTGCAACGTTCACTCCGAAGGTGGAGTTCGTTACAAAGACGAGATCCTCTGGACGCGCGCCAATGTAGTCTGCCATGGCCTCACGTGCCGTACGCATCAGTCCTGTGAGTTGCCGAAAGAACAACACCGGTTGATGTTCGAGTCGGTCAATCCACCTACGCTGTTCATCGAGGATCACCCGTGGGCAAGCTCCAAACGAACCATGATTGAGAAAGACAACATCGTCACGAAGCAGAAAGTCTGTGCGCAAGAGCATAAGCTTCCTATCGAATGATTGCACGGACACTGCGATTGGAAATGCGGTCCATTGGTGTCGTATTGGCGTCTGCCGTGGTGCAGATGGTTGAGATGAACACATCTTGTTCTCGAACGCCTAGAAGCTCAAGGGCGGCCCGAGCCCTACGCTGAACAAGCTCTTGGTTGTACTCTGCAAGTCCACAGTTATCAGCACTTGCAAGCAACGATACCTTCTTGCCGTCCTTGAGAGCCTTCCGAACGACCTCCACACCAGCATCGTTGGTTGTGATGAAGCTCGTGCCGTCGAATGCAAAGTGCCCAAGTAGAATAGGCTCTCCGTCAAGACGTTGAGGCGTAACAGTAGTGCGAACTTCAGATCTTGACTTCACACGTGGTGCAATGATGACTACATCAGACGATGAAACACTGCGTCCGGTAGTATCCTTAACCGTTCCCTTCGCTTCAAGTATCTCCGTCTGACCTTCCGTGAGAAGCAATCGCTGCGGAAGAACAATTGAATACACTGGCCCTGATCCTTGAATGGAAAGGTCGGTTCCCGCAAAGCGAGCACGGAGCTCCGTCTTGCATGGCCCGGCCTCACATGTCACGAGGTGAGCCACCGGTAGTACGATGTCTGATGCAGATCTCGTGGTATCACGTTGGATCACCGGAATCACCACTGCACGATCATTAATCAAGAAGGTGATAGACCGTTGTTCGTCCAGAAGCTCGGGGTATTTCGCTGCTGTCTGCCGCTCTGTACGCACTGTAAGTCTGGCCTCTCCAAGGCCGAGCTCACGAACTGCCCATGAAACACGCTCACGCGACAGTTGGGCGACTTCATCTGCTGCTGACGATCCAATGATCGTGAGTCGATCATTGGGATGGTCCAGTACGTACGATCTGATAGCCCTGATAATGTTCTGCTGATACATTCCTAGCTGCGACGTGGACGAAACCGGTACTGTGCTGTTCTTCTCAAAGTAGAGCACAGGTGCTGCATCGTATATCACGGTTGCCACAACCTCGTTGATCGCAGCAACCTCTATCGTGTCTCCGCGTTCAGATCGACCTTCAATTCGTACCTGCGATCGCAACTCAGCGACACTTGGCGGAGGTGGTGGTGGTGGTTCCGGCGCCGGAGGAGGCGGTGGTGGAGGTGGTGGTGGTGGTGGTGGTGACTTCGGAAGTCTGTACTGCACCGTTGCGCCACCACGAAGTGAGCTCGCCGTCCACGAGAGTGATGATACGATGTTCGTCAAGCCAAGTTGATATCGGAGCTCCGGCGATACCGTCAGGTCACTGCCACAATTGATCTCATAGGACAATCCAAGAACGAGACCGGCATACAGCCCGGAAGCATCCACGAGATTACCCGTTGAGGTGTTGCGTTCACGAGACCCATTCTCAAACGTGAAGCCCGGATCGGATGGTGAAGTCAGTGTCTGCTTCTGATCGTACGTAGCACCAAGTGGTATACCCGCCATCATACCCAGATGGACATTCAGCGGAACAGTTGGTAGGATCGGTATAGAGACGTAGGGTTCAACTCCTACTACACCGTAGGAAGCATCAAGTTCGTGTTCCACTACACCTTGTGTTACCAGAGGTCCGTTGATGATATTCCCAACGAATTCGGATTCAGTGAAGGTTCCGGAGAGCATTTGATACGATGCACCGATCCCAAGATAGACAGGGCGATCAAAGACCGTTAACGAGAGTTCCGTCTCTATCCCGGCATTGATCGTGAGTCCGAATCCAACTCCGGATGAAAAAGTGACGCAGCAGTTAGGCACACCGGGCAGTGCTGTGAATTCACCACTATGAAGGTTTGGACCTACAAAGGCGCTGCCAAAGAGGCGCAACGGTGTATGGGTAGAGTCGATAGCTTGTGCAAAGCCGACAGTCGAACCGAAAAGTAGAGCACTGAGGATGGCGCACGTGCTAAGAAATGTTCGTACGCTCATCGGATAACAACCACAGAAGTTGATGTTCTGTTCAGTCCTGCGTTAAGGAGAACCATATGAATTCCGGGCGGCAGATCACGTGCATCTATATCGATGACTGTTGTTCCACGAGCAAGTGGTACTGTACGCATCGTATGCACTACGCCCTGTTGGTCACTCATGGTGAGCACTGCGGTTGTTTCGATATTCGATACAACCGAGATCTGTACGTCATCAGAAGCAGGTTGAGGAGCCACACTCTTCACAGCCAATGCGGCTGGATGCAGGATACGCCTATTGGGATCAGGGTTGAGGATCCTGAGAAGCCCCTTTTCATACGTCATAGACACGGCAGAGCCATATGCAACGGCAGAGGTATCGAACGAGAGAAGTGAGGAGTCCGTCTCGGCAAGTCCTGCCGGCCCCGTAAGACGCGCGATTTCTTGAGTCCGGGTAAATGAGCCGTTTACGCGGAACCGAATATGTCTGAGATCGCCGATGATATCCTGAGAGATGATCTCTGATGCACCGAGGTCGCTTACGATCGTGCGAGCTAGGAAGAGTCGCGGATTCACAATCAATGTGCCTTCGAACGTACGATCACCGTTATACGCAATATTTTCCACCGTAGTGGCAGTGATCGGGATCACAACGTCACCACGTGGGTCTGCACCTACCGTGGGTGCCGCAACAGTTGAAGAACCGATGTACGCCGCAAGCTTGATGTTCAGAGCCGATGCGCACGGTGTAAAGGCGAGGGCCAGTGCATCATTCGAACCGATCACACCACCATCATAGCGAATGCGAAGGACAATGGAATCGTTGCCTCGGATGGTGATGGGCACCGGCGTTAAAAGTGTGAAAGGGGCTCCGGTATTTACCACTGCGGAGCCAAGCACAACGTCATTGGATGAGCGGTTTGTAAGCACAACATCACGTTCTGCGATCTCCGGGATGAAGGCGAGAACCGGATGTGAGATGTTAATGTCTGCACCGGAGCCATATCCCGTTACACGGATGCTGCGGGTTACATTCACCTGTCCGGCATAGGTGATCACTACATCATCGGTATCTCTACCCGCTGTTCTCGGAACAAAGAGGATCTCAACATTTAATGTTGCTCCACTGGCAAGTGTAGCGCCAGGTGTATATCCGCGAACTCTGAATTGCGAGGCTACGCCCTTGCTCATCGAGATACCATCGATGGTCACTCCGATCGGATCGTTATTACGGACGATTGGGAGCATCATCGCGAATGTGTCTCCAACGCAAATGTTGCCGAAGTCCGTCATGTCTCCACCGAGAGTGAGATCGCGATCTTGTGATTGGATGGTCACCGGAATAGAGAACCGAACGTTGCAGGCAGAGAGAAGTAATGAATCAACAAGGAGCCCCGTGTCCCGTGGCATAGCAGTGAATCGAACACTGAGACATTGGCCAGGCGGAAGAGTGTCGTTAGCAATGGTATCCCTGAGAACAAGCCACGAACCAGTTAGGAGTGCACCGTTTTCGAACACAGCAGGAACGGGACCGTTGTTACAGATCGTTGCCGTGACCGTGGTATCGAGGTTGGTTCCGATGAATCTGGTGCCCATGGAAATGGTCACGGAAGACAAGTCAAGTGGAAGGATACGGAAGACACCATCACTCATGTCATTCTCCGGTGTGATGATGCGGCGGAGCAGAAGGTTGTCTTGTTTATCTACTGAGCACGATGCCAGCGTCGACCCGTCCGGTCCATACTCGATATCCGACATGAGATCACCATGACCAGGCATATTGGCGATAGGGCCGGCCATTGTACGCTTGAGAATGTCATACTGCTGAATCTGTGGTTGGCCAGCAAACCCAAGTGTAAGAAACGTCTCACTTGGATTGAACGTGAGACCAACAGAGTTGCTGCCTTCGCGATAGACAACACGAATAAGTGTTTCAGCCTGCGTGTCATAGATCATCGTACGCTGCTCTTGTGGGTTGTTGCCGGCACCAGGGTTGGCTATCCCAGCTAGAGCGATCAAACGTGTACTGCGAGACATTCCTACAAAGTTCGTTGCAGGACCTCCTGAGTTGGGTAGATCCGTACTGTATCGCGAGATCTCTTGTCTCGTGAGTGGATCAAGGCGCAACACGGTACCATCAATCAACGAAACGGTCAAGACATTGGCCGAAAGTTTTGCTGCACTGGACGGAGCACTGAGGACGATTGGGGTCTGTTCTGTGAGGGTGAGTGCATTATAGACACGAATTCTACCACCCATGGAACCAACAACAAAGGCAGAGGTTCCGAGGCTATCAGTACCGATCTCGATAACATTTGGCAGATCAACATCCGCACGAGCATCTGGTGCTACTATCCCGGAGGCGAAATGTTGGATCTGGTCCTTAGCCGGACTCTGGCGGTCTATCACCGCGAGAATATTTCTTGAGGGTCCTACGTAGGCGAGCCCTGATATCTTGGTGATCGGCGCTGCTACACCTTCAGCCATGTACGAATTCACAATCGTAGATGTAACGATGTCCCATTCGGCGATAGTGCCATCAGCATAAGCAACAGCTAGATACCTGCCGTTCGCGCTGAATGCGAGGTTCGTAGCCGATTCACTCGGTCCGCGTAACCATCGTGCTCCTGAAGCCCCTTGCTTTTGGTAGATACGGATCCGCGAACTATCCGAATACTCGGGTGGAATACGCCATACGATAACGGAGTCGAGCGTGGAGTCAATGTACTTCCATGTTCGACCATTATCCGTTGTGTATTCGGCGTGTGTGTGGAATCCTTGGATGGCACCTGTCCATCGGATGTTCACGTTCTGACAGGGTGTAAGGTTTTCACCACCATTCGGAGATACAACCTGAAGTATGGTTGTTGCGCTGTATGATGGGGCATTTGCAAACACCATCACATCAAATCGTGATCCACCCTCATAAACAACAGTGAGCACGTCACTGATTGGACCCGTTGCTTGTGGCGAGCAATAGAGATCGAACCGATAATCACCGCCAGCTTCAACAGAGACTGGAGGGGGCTTTGTACCATAGGACCCCTTCCACACTATCCGGAAGTTGTTGGACTTCGTCATGATAGTGTCGATCCGAAGATTACGTTCATTGCCATTGGGTGCACGTGTGGCCTCAAAGGCACGGACATTGAGCTTACGCATCGAGTCTACACCAATTGGTACGTCGCCAAAGTCTATGTATAAGGGCACACGTTTAAATGAACTGTCCATTACAAATACTGATCCACCACGATCTGGAGTGATGCTCCACGTTACTGGCAATGACCCAACGTCGCCGCTATTCACACCGTAGAGAAACACTCCGCCACTTACGGATGTAGGAATAGAATTGAGAACCGGATTGAATTGCGACGTAGCGAACTCGGCTGTGTATGTACCATTGGACTCTTCTACTAGCTTGGAAATACCCTTGTAGGCATTCACTTCCAAAACGTAGATGTCGCTTAGGCGAAGTGTAACAGGTTGTCCGGCTCGTGTTGCACGGAATCTGACACGCAGAACCGGGTATTGCGTTGCATCGATATAGGACCCCACGCCAGGGATCGAGACACCGGTAAGTGTAAGCTGTGCAACAACTTCCTGCTTCGCAAAAGCGAAGAGACCCACCAAAAGGCAGGCCACGAGAAATCGGCTATGAAGGGTGGTTGTCGTCGTAGTAGACATCAAGTATACTTTCCTGTGAGCCGTAGAGACGCTGTGCCGCCTCATACGGTTACACCGCAGGAGGTTAGGACGGAACAAATCTTGCCAGGAATTCAACAACTACAGGATCGCTAGATGCCTGCAACTCGGGCACAGTTCCGGAGAACTGCACCACTCCACTATCGAGCATGATCACGTGGTCAGCAATGTTGTACACGCTGAACATATCGTGTGTAATCACAACGGACGTCACATTCTGCGAGTCTGCCACATATCCCAGGAGATCATCGATCTGCTGCGAAGTGACGGGGTCGAGTCCGGTTGTGGGCTCGTCGTAGAAGATGTAGGTTGGCTGGCCTACCAAGGCCCGTGCAACACCAACTCGCTTTTTCATACCGCCGGAGAGATCGCTTGGCTTCTTAGTTGATAAGATCCGATATTCACGCTCAAACGTCTCGGCATCGGTCGTTGCCGGGTCTGGCACTAGGCCAACGGCACTGAGAACCCTACGTCCCTCCGCATCAAGCAAGGCCTGGTTGGTTTCTCCGTGTTCAACCAGTCCGATAACAACATTTTCAAAAACGGACATCGAATCGAACAACGCAGCCGCTTGAAAGACGTAGCCGATCCGCCTACGCAGATCAAAAAGCTGCGACTTCGAGAGCTTACTTACATCGTTGCCATCGATAGTAACCGTGCCGGCATCAGCTCGTAGCAGTCCAACGATGTGCTTGAGGAGAACGCTTTTCCCACAGCCAGACCTACCAATGATGCAGGTGGTCTTACCATTGGGGATCACCATGTTCACGCCACTAAGCACGACCTTGGATCCAAAAGCTTTTTTGATGCCACGCAGTTCGATCATACTATCGGACGCTCCTTTGTTCTCGCACGGATCGCATCAAGCGTTCCGGTTGGAATGGCATTGATAAGCCTGCGTGTGTAGTCGTCTTTTGGCTTATCGTACAACTCATTTGATGTGTCCATCTCCACGATCTTCCCTGCATTCATCACGGCGATACGATCACTGATGAACTTCACAACCGATAGGTCGTGAGAGATGAAAATGTACGTCAGTTTGAACTCGTCTCGCAGGTCCACGAGCAGATTCAGAACTTGTGCTTGAACAGATACGTCAAGAGCACTCACACTCTCATCACAGATCAACAACTTTGGCTTCAATGCTAGTGCACGTGCAATACAGATCCGTTGGCGTTGTCCACCAGAGAATTCATGCGGGTAATTCGAGAAGTGACGAGGAAGAAGATTCACCTTATTGAGCAGGTACAGTACGTGTTCCTTACGTTCTGCATCATTGGCACCAATGTTATGTACAGACAGTACTTCCATGATAGCACTGCCAACGCTCAGACGTGGGTTGAGAGATGAATACGGATCTTGGAAGATGATCTGGAAGTCTTTACGCATGGTCTTGAGATCGCTCGACGAGAGTCCTCGAACATCTTTACCATCGAACATTACACTTCCACCGGTTGGCTCAACCAAACGCAATACGGCACGGCCTGTAGTGGTCTTCCCACACCCTGATTCTCCTACAAGTCCAAGTGTTTCACCGGGCTTTACATTGAACGTGATGCCGTCTACTGCCTTTACATGTCCAGCTGTGCGACCAAAGATGCCAGACTTGATCGGAAAATAAACCTGGAGATCTTTCACATCGAGAAGGGGCTTCTCGGTTGCCAGCGCAGCATTTCGCGCAGAGATCTCATCGTGAGAAAACTCTAGTTCGTGCACAAGTTGATCAACCGACCCTTGTGAGCGTAGTGTGATCTCTCCCGTCTCCGACTCGTCCATGAAGTCGCGCACGGTTGGAAGGATCTTCAGTTTCTTATCTAGTCGTGGTCGGCAGGCAAGGAGCCCCTTTGTATATGGATGCTGAGGATTCTCAAAGATCTCTTGTACTGTGCCGGTCTCAACGATCTTCCCTTTATACATCACGATCACGTCATCGGCTATCTCGGCGATCACACCAAGGTCGTGGGTGATGAACATCATGGACATGCCATGCTGCTGTTGGAGATTCCTCATGAGATCGAGGATCGTGGCCTGTACGGTTACATCAAGTGCGGTTGTTGGTTCATCGGCGATTAGTAACGACGGGTTGCACGACATTGCCATGGCAATCATCACGCGTTGTTTCTGTCCGCCGGAAAGCTGGTGCGGATACGACGTCATCATCGATTCCGGCCTTGGCAGCTTTACTTCCTTCAGGAGCTGCAGCGTGCGACTACGGGCTACGTCCTTGCTCACCTTTTGGTGCAGGCGGATGGCTTCGATGATCTGGTCACCACACGTGAACACGGGGTTCAGAGATGTCATTGGCTCCTGAAAGATCATCGCGATCTTGTTTCCTCTGTAGGTCCGCATCTTCTCTTCGGAGATGGTCAAGAGGTCGGTAACGGAACCATCGTCTTCGTGGAAGAGTGCCTGGCCGCCCGTGATACGCCCGGGAGGAGTTTGGATGAGCCGCATTATGCTCAGGCTTGTTACTGACTTGCCAGAGCCGGACTCACCAACGATGCCCAACGTTCGGCCCTTGTGGACCGTGAATGAGACATCATTAACCGCCTTGACGTCATAGATGTCAGAGCGGAATTCCGTTACGAGGTTGCGAACCTCAAGTAGTGGTGCCATAAGGCGGCAAAGATACCGAACCTCAGCATCCTAACGGTGGGCCAGCACCACCCCGGCGCTCCATTTCAAGTATACAGTTGAGGCTATCCGCCCTACGGCCATGGAGATGGCGGCTGAGAGGGCCCCATTGAGTTGCGTGAATGCAACGAGCAAGACCATGGTCAGAGCAATGCCAACCACCTCTAAAACGGTGGAGATTGTCACCTTCAGATTCTGTCGGGCAGTGATCAGCACGGACCGATACACAGAATACGCCACGGCAATAAACGGCAAAACGATCAGGACCATCGTGGGATAGGTGGCAAAATCTGACAGCTCTGGCCGCAATCCGTACGCCCCCTCATAGATCACATTGAGAAGGGGCGTAAAGGCGATACAGGCTAAAAGCACGGTTGTTACAAGAATGATGCGGTTGCCAACGCTCCGTACTGCGTCGTAGTTCTGCTGTCGGTCACCAATGAGGGCTATCCCAACCTCCTGATACGAGAACCCAAAGCTGCGGAAGAAGAAGACAAATGAGTCCACCACAGGCAAGACAGCCAGCGATGCTAGCGGGTCTGGAGCCCGACTCATGAAGAATGCCAACATAGGTGTTACGGCAAAACCAATGGCTGATGTTGCCGCTAGTGGAAGCCAGAAACGTACGATCTCGGCATTTGTAAGTGCAACGTGGGAGGGATCTGACGTTCGCTCATACATCCTCAAAACTTCACTAGCCATGAAACGCGTTGCCACTGCTTCGAAGATCACACCGATGGTGAGGCTCAGAGTGCCAACAACAACGCCCGGCAAGCCCCCTATCATCACAAGTGCCACAGCGGAGATGAGCATACCAATGAGACGAACAACGGTGCCGTAGGCCACCAGTCTGGTTCGACCGTTGCGTATCAACAACCCTTGATAGAACCGCCGGTACCCTATGGCCGCAGGCCAAGGAATCATGCAAACAAAGCCCCAATACATAAGGACGGCTACATCTGTAGGAAGATGGATCAGGTCGTAAGCCACTCTGTCATACACCCACGGGATTGAGACCAGGCACATACCAAGCGTTACTAAGGCATTGATGCGGAGTGTGAAAGCCTTGAGGACGATGACCGATCTTTTGTCTCGAGCCAGCGCAACAGAGGTACTTAGCAGGTGGATCACCGGTGATTCGATGAGCATAGCTAGCGCAACAGCAACACCATAAGCCGCCAAATTGAGCTTGTCAAAGGGAAGTCGCGCAACTACAGACGTGAGGATGGGGCCTTCGATAGCCATCATCATCCACGTCAAACTCAACGGTATCCAGAACCGTACAACATCACGCTGCGTTATCATTCTGCAAATTAGGGTCATGGAACACTCTGAAGTTCAAAGAGCTCCGCTAGGCCTCGTAAAGTTTCTTGCCTGGACCTCGGGAATATCAACACTGTTCGTTACGTTAACAGTCTTGTTAGTCGCACGTGATTCTGGCGACATGACTGAAGCACTAACCACCATTCTCATCGTTGTGGCTGCACAGTTGATTGTCGTCATTCCTCTTTTTCGCGCAACGAGGCTCATTGTGCGAATAAGTGATCAGGGAGTCTTCGTCCGACTTCGTCCCTTTCAGATCAAGGGTAGGCTCATCCCTTGGACAGGAATACAATATGCCGTGATCCGGCCAGTACGCCCGATCAGAGAATTCGGCGGTTGGGGCATCCGCTGGGATCTCGGAAAGAGGACTGGTTATATCTGGAACGGAGAGCAGGCACTCGAACTATTCCTTACAAACGGCAAGGTTGTGGTCATCACAACAATGGATGTTGAGGGGGCTAGGCAGGTAGTTAACAACTACGTAACACCTGGTAACATCGAGTGACGCAAGCATAACGCAGTTCTAATACTCCGGTGATGTGTGCCACCTAGGTTCGCGTGCTGATTCTGCACCTCGAACTTTATCACACTTCATTTCGGAGTAGGACTATGAGAATGTTGATCCTAATTGCAGCACTTGTTGCTGCCACGTTTGCCATGCGAGCGCAAGACTTTCCGGTTCGCATCGAACCCGTTACCATGACACCGTATCTCCAGGGTCGGGTTGTTGTGCCCCCTTCCCCCCTCAAATACCAGAACATCTTTGTTGGTGGTGTTGATACAGTAGAAACGGGAACCGGACGGGCAGCAGCGAAACAATGGCATGATTATATCGGATATGTCTCCGATCCTACCGGAACGTCTCTTGGTTGGGCAATCGTCAACCACGAAATGATTGAGTCCAATGACAAGATCGGTGATGGTGGCGGCATGACGATGTTCAAACTAGGCAAGAAGGCAGACGGCACAGTAGAAGTTCTTCCACAGACGTTGTCAGACGGACGCAGCGGTAAGTTCTTCAATGTTGACTTTGCCAACACCGTTGGCGAAACGGGCATGAACTGCGGCGGTATCTCGTGGAGTGGTCGCGTGTGGACGGCCGAAGAATGGTACCAAACAAACAACAAGGCGATCTATTCCGATGGGAAGGGCTTCCGCGACACAACAGACTTTGAGATTGGGAAAATGCAGCCTTCCGGCTTTGCAGGACTCGACGGCAAGAAGATCAAGCGTTATGAGAATCTTAACTGGATGGTTGAGATTGATCCAAAGAACGCTAAGGCTGTGCGCAAGCAATACAATTGGGGACGTCAGGGCTTTGAAGCCGGTGTAATTATGGACGACCAAAAAACGGTCTACCTCTTTGAAGACGGCGATGCAGGGAAGTCCCTTCTTTCGAAGTTTGTTGCAGAAACACCGGGTGACTTCACAAAGGGTGATCTCTACTTCTACAAGCAGGATGCCGGACAGTTTACGGGCACATGGGTAAAGGTTCCCAACAACCCTGCAACGGATTGGAACATCCTCGTTGCTCCGCACGCATGGGCAAAAACACAAGGCATCACCGGTTTCACGCGCCTTGAGTGGGGCCAGATCAACAAGACTGACGGCAAGATCTACATTACCGAGACTGGCAACGACAAGCCAGGAAGCCGTTACAAGAGCGCATTGGCAGAAGGCTGGACCCTCCCAAAGCACACGTATGATCGTGCAGCCGCTCAAGGATTCGCTGTAGATAGCTCTGCATACTGGGACTATTATGGTCGCGTTCTTGTCTTCGATCCAACAGACAACTCCGTGAAGTCATACATTGAGGGCGGACCATATATCACCGATGCACAAGCAGTTCCGGGACTATATCCGGAGAAACATCTTTCGAATCCCGATGGCATAGGGTTCCTCTATGTGAACGGCAAGACCTTCATGGTCATCGAAGAAGATCTGAACGGCACAAACTTTGGACGTATGCCAAACACGGGTATGCGCGGAACGAACTGCGAGGCATGGTTGCTTGATATGTCCAAGGCACCAACTTTCGATAACCTCTATCGCCTTGCTATCTCCCCTTATGGGTCTGAAATCACAGGCTTTGCCTCCTTCGACGATGGCAACACGGTACTTATCAACTCCCAACACCCAGACAATGCAACCATTGGAGATGCAGCTGCAAAGAACTCACTCACCTTTGCCATCACGGGCATGAAGCAACTCGTTAGCAGCATAGACAAGGACCAAGAGGATCGCCCTCAAGGTGTTGTTATGGTGTACCCAAATCCAACATCTTCACAACTCAACTTCTCTGAGCCAACAGACGCTGCACTCTACGATGCCTCCGGAGCTCGTGTGCGTGTTGTTCGTAGCGCTACCACGGTGGACATCGCGGACCTAGCCTCGGGTGTGTACTACATCCGAACAGCCGACGGAGCAACACAACTGGTTGTGATTCAGCGCTAAGCCTCACGTTTCTTTCGTTGAAGAGTGCGGGACCGATGGTCATATGACCATCGGTCCCGTCTTTTCAGATAGACCCTACCGATCAACCTCATGAAGCACACATTACTTGCGTTCCTCGCTATCGCCAGCATTCCGTTCGTCATTGCGTGGCTTGTTCCGGATGAACATGTCAGGCGCAGAGAGTCATTTCGAGCAATGATCGCTGAGATATCCTCAAACGTTCGAGCACAGAGTTCTGCATTCGACGATACATGTATCAACGCGAGTACGACGGTAGATCTCACACAGATACGTCGTTCGTATGAGGAACTTCGATCGGTATACAAGTCCATGGAGCCCCTTGTTGAATACATCGATCCAAGTGCTGTATCAACCTACATCAATGGTTCGCCCCTTCCGAAACTTGATGTAAAGTCGCAGTTCGTTGACATCATCGAACCACAGGGCCTCCAGGTCATTGATGAGGTGCTCTATAACGATGACTCACTCTCGAACGAAGACCTACTCCAACTGCGCGCCCTTTCTTCAAGCCTACGCACATCAATGCAGGCAATATCCGGGGTGATGATCTCCGCCCCATGGACCGACAGAATGATTATCGAGGCAGCTCGTTCCGGTGTGCTACGCATTACAGCCATGGGTATCACCGGCTTCGACCGTCCTGCATCAGAACCGCACATCACAGACGACATCCCTGCTCTAAAAACAATCAAGCGCTCGCTAGAACTCTTCGGTCCGGCACTCACATCTCGAGGGAAAGGGGCTCTCCTGAACAACGCCATGAGTCTGGCGGATACCGCTGCATCGTTGATGAATGGTTCTTCGTTCAACAACATCGATCGTGCTACTCTTATCCGTACCGCACTTGACCCGCTCTATGGACGATGTGCCGATATCCAGTTAGCGCTCGAGATTGAGGTATCAACGGAGATCGGTCCTTCGGAAGTGATCGTCAATCCAACCGCACGTAGCATGTTTCAAACAGATGTCCTCTATCCGTCGGCAGCAAGTGGCATAACGCGCGTTTCCATTTCTCCTATCCTTGTTGAACTTGGCAGAACGTTATTCTTCGATCCCATACTTTCATCAACAGGTGAACGAGCCTGTGCATCTTGCCACGATCCGTCTCGCGGATTCACAGATGGACGTACCACCAGCATAGCCCTGGGAAGAGGAGGCAGTCTCGACCGCAACGCCCCTACCTTAATCAATGCTGTACATGCTCGGCGATTCTTCTCAGACCTGCGTGCCATGCGTGTTCGCGATGTGATCGCCCATGTAGTTACTAACGAGAATGAATTCAATTCAACGCTTCTTGAAATGGTGGGTAGACTCCGCTCATCAAACGAATACATCACACTCTTCTCACAAGCATTCGGTGGTAACGGTCCTGAGTCTGTAGATGCTACCAATGTTGGAATCGCCATTGGTGCCTATCTCACAACACTGGTGTCCTTCAATTCGCGGTTCGACCGATATCTGCGAGGTGAATCGGTGTCTATCTCCGAAGCGGAGCGCCGAGGGTTTTCACTCTTCATGGGCCGAGCTGCGTGTGCGTCGTGTCACTTCCCTCCTACGTATGCAGGGTACGTTCCACCATCGTTCACAGACAGCGAGTCCGAGATCATTGGTGTTCCTTTGCGCCAGGACACGATCAACGCCACGGCCGATCCAGATCCGGGACGTGCCGGCGGTATCGACCGGGAGAATTCTGTGATCTATAGTGGTTCGTTCAAGACTCCTACCGTCAGAAACATCGCTTTAACAGCCCCCTACTTCCATAACGGTGCATATATGACTCTTGAAGGTGTTGTTGATTTCTACGCTCGAGGCGGTGGACGCGGGATTGGTCTCAGTGTTCCGTATCAAACTCTCCCGTTTGATAATCTCAACCTCAGTGTACAAGACAGAGATGATCTCGTTGCCTTTATGAAGGCACTCACAGACACAGTAGGTCTCACACGTCGCCCGTCACAACTTCCTCGCATGTCGACTCGTGTTTTCCAGAAGCGGGTGATTGGTGGAGAGTACTGATCGTTCTCATTATCTTGGATCATGAAACGTATACTTCTCGTTCTCGCCTTTGGGTTAGTCATTGCACTTCCGGCTCGTGCTGTTGATACTGTTCGGATATGTACATACAACATCCTGAAGTTTTCAGAGGATAATGTTGACGGGAGAATGCCTCAGTTCAAGAGAGTTCTTGATAGTATACGACCGCATATCATGCTGAGCCAGGAAGTGGCAGACAATACTGCTGGACCTCGTTTTGTGTCAGAGGTGTTCACATGGGCACCCTTTGCTGCCATCCCCTTTATTGATGGTCCAGACACAGATCACATGGTCTTTTATGACCAGTCACTGTTCGATCTAGTGAGCACACGCGTCATCCCAACGGAGCTACGCAATATTCAAGAGGTGATCCTTGCATTGCGCCCACATGATCAAACCTTGGCCGACACCATAGTTCTCTACTCTGTCCACCTCAAAGCCTCGGATGGTTCTGCAGAAGCCGCACAGCGGTTGCGCGAGATTAACTCATTGATCAGCACGATATCGAGTAGGCCTCACGTGATGATATGCGGAGACTTCAACATTTATGGTCCTACCGAATCTGCCTACACTGCTCTCGTTGGACCCTCGGCTACGCGCCGATTTGTTGACCCTCTTGGAGGAGTATGGCGTCGCAACGATGCATCATTCGCGAAGATCTATACACAATGTACACGCAAGTCCAATCTAGGAGCCTGCGGTGGGGGCGTTGATGGAGGTGTTGACGACCGATTTGACCTCCTCCTTGCCAGCCAAGAACTCAGCTCGCGCATACTCCCCCAGACGTACACGGCTTTTGGAAACGATGGACTTCCCCGACTCAATGAGTCTATCGACGATCCAAAAAACATCTTGGTCAGCTCAGAAATGGCCGCTGCTCTCAAGTGCGCCTCTGATCACCTGCCAACGTACGTGGATGTGATTCTTGGCGATGTTCAGGCAGGTGTGGATGACATGCAGCAACCAGCACTGGTTGCAACATGGGAAGCCCCCTATCTGAAGATCTCAGGAATGCAGCTCGGGGAACAATACCGAGTGTATACAACAAATGGTGGCCTTGTGGCAACGATTACGGCTCACTCGGATGAGCAACGGATCATGTTATCGTCTTTGGCAAGTGGAGTGTATTCCCTTACCGGACCGCATACGCAAATTCGATTTGCCGTAACGCGTTAGTAGATCGATGCTTCGATACCTGCTCGGAACCAGCGCGGTGCAATAGGCACCCAACCAGCCTCGATCATGTTGGTGTTCCACAGGTTGGATGCTTCAGCAAGTATTCGAAACATTCCGAATGAACGCTGGAGTCGGAGATCTCCTATGCTGCGCATTACACCATCCGTGTATCGCTCTACGATTCGAACTGTGAACGTACACATCACATCCAGTGGGAGTGTAACGTCTGCCCGAATAATGCTCTGCCACCGAAGTTGGTCGCGTGTATATCGCGTCTGCGCATTTGCCGTTGATTCCACCGACGCAAAGTTCACGGTCCACTGAACCATGGTAAGGGGCGATGCATTCCATAAACGTTGCACGGGAATTATCACAACACCCTCGATCCCTTGGATGTTCACAGACTCGATGTTTTCTGCAACGTACACATTGCCCGTATCCAAAACGTAGTCGATGAGGTCTCGCCCATTGCGAATGAATCCCGATGCACGGAACTCAACATTCTCAATTCGCAAGCTACCGCCAACTTCAGCCGTGATCGCATTCTCTGGAAGGAGTCCTGCATTACCACGAGTTGTGGGGTCTTTGTAGTAGAGTTCTGTATACGTTGGAATGCGGAAGGATCGATTGACTGTTCCAAACACGCGCAGGTCATCTGATGGACGCCATTGCAGATCGGCACCATACCCAATGCCTGGCGCGCGATCCGTGAAGCCCGTGATGTTTGCTCCAACCGTTGCAAACACGTTAGACGTCAATGGTGCGCGAATTTCCGCAGAGACACCACCACGGAGGCGATCATGGTCGCCAAGATTTGAACTAACGATATTATCGGCACCACCTTCTGCACCTAACGTGAAGGTAGCGAATGAATAGGTTCCTGTTGCCAGCGCTGTAACGGTGGCTGAATGTGTGGTGTGCGTGTTGCGATAAAACGCCGGGTCGTCTCTCTTGAGCAAAAACTCATCAGTGTTTGTCCGGTAGAGTCCCGCCACACTCATCGACCATGTTTCCGTAAGTGGTGTTGCAATACGTGCACCAGCCAGCCACGTAAGCGTGTGCTCCCATGCATCCGGGAAACGAGGCGAATAGAACAATCCTGCGCCAAATGTTTTGTCTACGATACCACCCAGCCAGCTTACGGTTGTTGCGTTGCTGGTAAGACCACCGCTCAAAAAGGCAGAACCAAGTTTAAGGTCGGTAGACTGACGGTAGCCATTGTGTTGAACGTATTGTCCGGAGAGCACGTTATGAACTTCACCCGTGAGGAGTGCCGCATTTGCTCGACCTTCGATATAGCCAAAGTCTCCGCCAAGCAATGAAGCCGTGGATGAAGAAGCCGTTGGAACGCGAGGAATGATGTTCACTACACCATCCATCGCGCCCGGTCCAAAGAGTCGTGATGCGCCCCCTTTCACCACCTCTATACGGTCGATATCCAAGGGGGCAAGCGGAAGATTCAATTGGTGATGTCCCGTTTGCGGATCGGTAAGACGCATGCCGTTAAGCAGCACCGTTGTTTGCTCGTATGAGCCACCACGAATGGAAACATCGGATTGCGCTCCGTATGGGCCGCGAGTTCGCAAGTCTACTCCTGGGACGAAAACCAGAGCGTCCTGGATGCTTCGCACCGGAAGTCGCTGAAGATCATGAGCCTGCATCACATCCACGGTACGCGCTACGCTGCTGAGTTCAAGCGGAACACGCGAGGCAGTGACAATCACTGTGGGACGGGTTGGAATGGTGTCTACCATTGTTGAATCATCAACAAGGGCAGAACACACGGATACAGACAAGAGAAAGACAAGCGCGAGAAGTGGTGAAGGTCTGCGCATTTATTGTCCCAACAGCCAAGCGAAGATCAACGGAGCTACGATGGTTGCATCGGACTCAATGATGAACTTCGGTGTATTGATATCGAGTTTGCCCCATGTGATCTTTTCATTAGGAACAGCCCCTGAATATGAGCCATAGGACGTGGTGCTGTCAGAGATTTGGCAGAAATACGACCAAAACGGCACATCATGCCATTCGAGGTCCTGATACATCATCGGTACAACACAGATCGGGAAGTCACCTGCGATACCTCCGCCGATCTGGAAGAATCCAACACCCTTACCCGAGGAGTTTGCACGATACCATTCTGTGAGCCACATCATGTAGTCGATACCACTTTTCATGGTGGTCGAAACAAGCTCACCCTTGATGCAGTAGGAGGCAAAGATGTTGCCCATTGTGGAGTCTTCCCATCCCGGACAGATAATCGGGAGGTTTTTCTCAGCTGCGGCCAACATCCATGAGTTCTTTGGATCAATCTCGTAGTACTGCTCCATTTCCTTGCTCAGAAGCATCTTGTACATGTATTCATGAGGGAGATATCGTTCACCAGCGTCCTGAGCCATCTTCCATTGCTTAACAATGTGCTTCTGGATACGTCGGAATGCTTCTTCTTCCGGGATACATGTATCAGTTACGCGATTGAAGCCCCCTTCGAGGAGGTTCCATTCATCTTGCGGAGAGAGATCTCGATAGTTAGGAACCCGTTTGTAGTGCGAATGGGCTACAAGATTCATGATGTCTTCTTCGAGATTAGCCCCCGTACAGGAGATGATCTGCACCTTATCCTGTCTGATCATTTCGGCAAGGGAGATGCCTAACTCGGCCGTGCTCATGGCTCCGGCAAGTGTCACCATCATTTTTCCGCCTTCAGCCAAATGAGTTTCGTAGCCTTTAGCCGCATCTACCAAGGCTGCGGCGTTGAAGTGTAAGTAGTTCTTTTCAATGAACTGTGAAATTGGTCCGCGTTGCATAGTGGTCTCCAAAAGTGGCGTGCAAAACTAGGTATATTGACTACATGGACATCGTTCAACCCTGGCAACGGCTTGTTGCCTTTTCTTCTCTCCTGCTTGCCGTTGTTGCCGGAGGATTCATCCTGCACACATTGGGCGGCATTCTTTTGCCGTTTGTGTTAGCCGGATTTTTGTCCATGGTCTTCAAACCGCTCGTTCACAAGATGCGAGCCTGGAAGATCCCTTTCCCTGTTGTGTTGATCACCGTGATGTTGATCTCCGCCGGAGCACTGTGGCTCATCTACCTCATCATTTCGCTCGGCGTTGATCAATTCGCATCAACATCTGACTACTACGTGCAGCAGCTAAAAACCGTTACTTCCGATGTGGAGCGTTCGGTTGGATCCCTCATGAGAGCGGTAGGGGGCAAAGGAACCTTTAAGCTCGGCAGTCTCCTCTCTCCAGAATCTGCTACAAATTTTGCCACCGGGCAGGTAGGTACCCTGCTTACGATCATCAGTGACGGAGTAATGGTACTGTTGTATCTCCTCTTTATGCTCGGTGCCAGTGAGGCATTTCCCGGTAAGATATCCTCCGCGTTTAGCGGTGGACGAGCGACGGTTGTGCTCCAGCTTTTTCAAACGCTCAATACACGCGTTCGAACCTACCTGGTGATGAAGACGGTGTTCAACCTCGTCAACGCCGTGGTTGCTTATTTCATCCTTCTTGCCTTTGACGTTGATTTTGCCCCTTTAATAGCCCTACTCACCTTTCTCTTCCACTACATTCCAAACATTGGCTCACTGTTCACCACCATCCTCCCAGCATTTGTGTATTTGCTGCAAACAGGTAGTGTTCCACAAGCCTTGGTGCTTGCCCTGATCCTGGTTGTGATTCAGAATATCATCGGTAACGTGATCGAGCCCAAGGTAATGGGAGATCGGCTTGAGCTCAGTCCGGTTGTTGTTCTCTTCTCCCTCCTTTTTTGGGGGTGGATGTGGGGTATTGTTGGAATGATCCTCTCCATTCCGATCATGTCGGCGCTCAAAGCATTGTTAGAGACCATTCCATCTACAAGGCCCATTGCGATCCTTATGGGGTCTGGTGCACCACCGGCCACCGTTACACCTCCGGCACCGTAACTTTGCCGGATGCGAATTGAAGTCCGCGATGTGACCGTTTCCTACGATGGCATACCGGCATTGAACAATGCCTCATTGACCATTGACGGAACCGGAGTTGTGATGCTCACGGGGCCTACCGGTGCGGGCAAAACAACACTATTACGTCTGTTGTATGGAGACCTCCTACCAACACAGGGGACCGTTCATATTGACGAAGTAGCAACATCAACGCTCCGTCCGTCTCAAAAGCGTGCTATACGCAGACGCCAAGGTATCGTGCAGCAGAACTGCAAGCTCGTGTCAGACTACTCGGTGTTCGACAACGTTCTCATGCCCTATGCACTTGCCGGACGTACAAAGGCAGAAGCAACGCGGGAATGTCTCGGACTTCTCGCAGATATGAACATCAGCTACGTTCGCCACAAGTTTCCTCACCAGCTATCCGGCGGAGAACGCCATCTCGTTGCTCTTGCACGGGCCATTGCTATAAAGCCCGAGATCCTGATCGCCGATGAACCAACAGGCACGCTCGACGATGTAACGAGCGCTAGTGTTGCTCGCACTCTCCGCACATGTGTTGAGAACGGAATGGCACTTGTGATCTCCACGCACAGCAGCGGACTTGTTACAGCCTTCCCCGAAGCAACGGTCTGCACAATCAACGATGGAATCCTTACTGTACATGAAGCGCAAAAGAAGGAAACAACCTCATGACGCGTATCGCCCTCATTGGATATGGTGCAATGGGCCACGAGATCGAACGGCTCGCCCCCTCCCTTGATTGTGACGTTACGAGAATCTTCAATGAGGACCGTCCGCTCCATGTAGGTGGACCGGACGAGTTTGACGTTGCAATCGATTTCACTCAGCCCGACGCCGTGATCGGGAATGTTCGTACACTTTGCGCCATGAAGAAGTCCGTTGTTATAGGTACAACAGGCTGGTATGACCACATGCAAGAGGTTAGGGGGCTCGTTGAAACCGCCCGAATCGGCTGCATCTGGGGCTCGAATTTCAGCGTAGGTGTGCAAATGTTCTTGCGCATCGTGCGAGCAGCAGCCATCATGGCACACGATGAGCCCTCGTATGACGTTATGGTACACGAATGGCATCACCGCCGCAAGAAGGACAGCCCGAGTGGCACTGCCCTTTCTGTTGCGAACGTCATTCTCGATGAAATGTCGCGAAAGGACCACATCGTGAACGAAACGCAACACGGACAGATCAACCCATCTGCATTACACGTCACATCAACACGTGGCGGTGAGGTAGTGGGTAAACACGTGGTTACGCTCGACAGTGTTTTTGACTCCATAGAGATCACTCACAACGCCAAGAATAGAAGCGGTTTTGCACACGGCTCGCTGATCGCAGCCTCGTGGATTGCCCGGCGACAGGGTTTCTACAATTTCTCGGACGTATTCCCTGAGATCTCGGAACCAACGCAATGATTGCCCCCTCCTCCATGATCCTTGCTCTTCTTGTCTCCCTGGGATCACTCCAGCAGCATCCAACGCCAAAAGTATCCGTTCGATTTGAACCTCCTGTGATCAGTGTTGAGCGCGACTCAACGGGCTTTGTTCAAGCGATGGTAAACATCTACAGTATTGCCGGAGACAGCATTCGTATAACAGGCGTCAAGGGGTCGTGCGCCTGCGCTAACGCATCCGTGCAACGTCCGGTGATGTTCGATAGCATCCCCGGCAAGATCTACCTTGCGATCAACGCCGGACATTTCACAGACTCTGTGAACTACGTTGACTATACGATCACTCATACCGGTTCTGGCTCACCATCCGGCTACCGGGTTGTTGTGCGCCTACCCAAGGAGAAACGATGAAGTATTGGCTTGTGAAATCTGAACCGGAGGTTTACTCTTGGGATCAGTTCGTGAAGGACAAGAAGACATACTGGGATGGAGTTCGGAATTATCAGGCGCGTAACAACATGCGCGAGATGGAAAAAGGAGATCACGTGATCTTCTATCATTCCGGAGATGAACGCGCCGCCGTAGGCATAGCCGAAGTTGTAACAACAGCCTATCAAGATCCTACAACAGACGAAGACGCATGGGTTGTTGTGGATCTCAAACCCATTCGCCCCCTCAAATCCCCCGTCACCCTAGCCACCATCAAATCCACGAAAGGATTCGAGAACATCGCCCTCGTAAAACAAGGACGATTGAGCGTGGTACAGTTAACGAAGAAGGAGTTTGAGTTAATAGCGAACAGCGAATAGCGAATAGCGAATAGCGAATAGCGAATAGTGAATCTACATTTCTTGATTCGCTATTCGCTATTCGCTATTCGCTATTCACTATTCGCTGTTAACCCCGCAGCGCCTTCTTCAAGAACTCTACATCTTGGCGGACCTTCTTATCCGTGTCGATGTAATTGAGAATCTGTTGGCATGAGTGCAGGACCGTTGTGTGGTCTCGTCCGCCAAAGTGCATGCCTATGCTCTTGAGCGACGTTTGTGTGAGCTGCTTGGAGAGATACATACACATCTGGCGTGCAAGAACGATCTCGTGTTTACGGGTCTTTGCAGAAAGAAGCGCTTGATCAAGATTGTAGTACGCAGACACTTCCTTCTTGATGTCGTCAATCGTCATTGTGCGAGACGATGCTGAGTTTGACACACCTCGAACAACTTCCTTTGCCAGCTCGATGGTGAGTTCACGATTGTCGAGCGAGACCTTAGCCAGAAGTGAGATGAGGCAACCTTCGAGTTCGCGTACACTCGACGTAACGTGGCGGCCTACATATTCGAGAATATCTCCCGGTAGATCCATACCCTCTTCCATACTCTTCTGCTGAAGGATGGCAATACGAGTTTCAAGGTCAGGGGGCTGGATGTCTGTTGTAAGACCCCACTGGAAACGGGAAATCAGACGTTCGTCAAGATCAGCAAGATCTTTTGGTTGTTTATCGCTGGTAAGAATGAGTTGACGTCCATCTTGGTGCAGGGCATTGAACGTATGGAAGAACATATCCTGCGTTTTTTCCTTACCACCAAGGAACTGGATATCGTCAACGATCAGTACATCTACACCACGGTAGAAATTCGTGAAGTCTGGGATCTTGTTTGTTTGAATGGCATTGATGTACTCCATGGTGAACTTTTCGGAGTTCGTGTAGAGTACACGTGCATTGGGGTTGCGCTGCAGGACACGATTGCCAATGGCCTGCACAAGGTGTGTCTTTCCCAGGCCTGTAGGGCCGTAGATCACCAACGGGTTGAACTTCGTGCCGCCTGGGTTGTCCGCCACAGCAATGGCGGCAGATGTTGCAAGCTGGTTATTCTCACCGCGAATGAAGTTCTCGAATGTATATCGAGGATTGAAGTATGTAGGATAATGCGCCGTTGGTCCAGACTTTGGCTGAGTGGCCTTTGACTCCGAGAACGGTAGCGAGGGCTGGCTTGCACCACGCAGGCCCGGGAGTTTCACCGTGCGCTTATCCGGCGTAGTAGCTCCTTCATCTACTACAACTTCAAATTGCAGTTTTGCCTTTGGACCAAGAACCTTTTGAACGGTCTTCTGGAGAAGCGAGGCATAATGCTGCTCGATCCATTCGTAGAAGAAATGGCTCGGAAGCTCCAGAGTAAGTTGCCCACCGTCCCATTTGATAGGGCGCATTTTCTCGAACCATGTCTTGAAGACCTGATCGGAAACATTATCGCGTATGATGCCTAGGCATTGAGACCAGAGTCCTTCTGCATCCGACGCGCCGAGGTGTGCAGTGCTCCGGCCCATCCCCTTGGTACCTACAATTGTCGACGTATCACCGGCAGACGCATCTGCCGCAAACAAGTTTAGCGTCTCTGTTTTTTTCACCCAACATTCCCTCCACCGCAACATGCGCTTAATGAACACTTTGTTGCGGCGATGTGGCCCGCCCCGTTTCAGACCAGATTGGCCGTAGACTATTTGGCTTTTCCACACCGCCGTCCCTTTTCCGAGGGGGTGCAAATTTGAACGCCGGAGGCCATCGCTACAAGGGAAAAAGTTGGTCGATGTGAACTTTTTTCCCTTGCATTTGTGAGTAATGCGTTAAGTGGATGCAAACACTAGCCCTTTAGTCGTTCGGCACGCCATTTGCACTCGTGCAAACCCAAAATGAGTTCGCGTCGTGCGTATCTTCGTCTCTTCACCGAACTCAGCACAACAATATGTCAGAAACGGCAGAACCGAACGCAAAGGTTGGACACGAAATGGGATTTCTCGATCACCTCGAGGAACTGCGTTCGCGTTTGTTCAAAGCTGTAGTGGGAATCCTCATCGGCTGTGTGATCGTTGGGTTCTATGGCGATGAGGTTATGAACGTCATTCTTCTGCGACCAGCTCTAGATGCACATGTGAAGCTCCAGAACATCGAGCCGTTTGGCCAAGCTTTCCTCTACTTCAAAGTGATCTTCCTCTGTGGCATCATTTTGGCTTTTCCGTGGGTGTTGTATCAGGTATGGGGCTTTGTGGCTCCCGGACTTTACATGACGGAACGGAAGTGGGCCGGACGGATAACGGTGATAACGTCTCTCTGCTTCCTTGCCGGTGTTGCCTTTGGCTACTTCCTCCTGGTGCCAAGCATGATGTCCTACGTATCGCAATTCGCGAACCCGAACATCGAGAACAACATTGCCGTTGGTAATTATTTCAGCTTCCTTGTGAATATGCTGCTTGCATCCGGACTGATCTTTGAGTTACCGATGGTCACCTTTGTACTTGCACGTGTGGGCGTAGTCTCGGCGAAACTCATGTCTACGTATCGCAGACATTCGATCGTCGTTATCCTGATACTGGCCGCTGTTATCACTCCCTCTCCCGATCCTGTTTCACAGCTCATGGTAGCCGTTCCACTCTGGATCTTGTTCGAGATCAGCGTTGTGATAGCGCGTTTTGCAAATCCGAAGACCAAAGCATGAACGCTACGTCGATCAAAGAAATCAGTGCTTCCGTAGCGTCAGAGCTCGAACAGTTCGACGTGTATCTGCGCGAACAGATGCGCTCGCGTGCAGCTCTACTCGATACCGTTATCCGCTACATTCTTCGCCAACGCGGAAAACGTGTTCGCCCGGCCTTGGTTTTCCTAGCAGCTGGTGCATGTGGTGGCATCTCAGACCGCGCCTATGTGGGTGCGGCAATGGTTGAGCTTCTGCATACGGCAACTCTTGTTCATGACGATGTAGTGGACCAAGCAGATGAACGCCGAGGCATGGCCTCCATCAACGCTGTATGGAAGAACAAGGTTGCCGTGCTGGTTGGAGACTTTCTCTTATCCAAGGGGCTCCTGATCGCTGTTCATCATGGCGAATACGACTATCTCCGCGTAACGAGTGAAGCAGTACGGAGAATGAGTGAAGGTGAACTACTTCAGATTCAGAAGAGTCGACAAAAAACTCTCGACGAAGAGACGTACTTCAAGATCATCTCAGACAAAACGGCATCTCTGATCTCTACATGTTGCGAGATTGGAGCCATTGCCTCGTCCACAGATCCTGCTGTACGCAATGCCTTGGCACAGTTCGGCGAGCTTGTAGGGTTGGCTTTTCAGATCCGCGACGACGTGTTGGACTACACCAGCCGTAGCAGTATCCTTGGCAAACCAGTTGGAAATGACATTCGCGAAGGCAAGATCACACTCCCACTGCTCTACGCAGCCAAAAGCGCTCCAAGGGCAGAAACCAAGGATGCCATCAAAATCGTAAAGTCAAAACGCGGTAATCGGAAGGATATCGAGGCAGTGCAGAAGTTCGTCCTTACCTACGATGGTACCAAACTTGCCCAAGAAAAGGCCATGGAGCTGCAACAACAGGCCATCGCCTCACTCGTCATAGTGCCTGATTCCGTCTACAAGACGGCCCTCATTGACTTTGCTAACTTTGTTGTCACGCGAACGTCGTGACCAAACTTTTCGAGGCGACCTCATGAACATGCCATCCTCACAATCCTTTGGCGGAGTTGTCTCCACCGATGTCGTACGTGCCTACGTCCAACGCGTCTACGCTTGGATGACGGGCGGTTTGCTCCTTACAGGTGTAACGGCCTTTACAGTCTCACAATCACCTACGATCCTCAACGCCATCTTTGGCACACCACTCTATTGGCTCGTGTTGTTTGCCCCGTTGGGATTTGTCTTCTTCTTGTCGGCTAAGATCGACACCATGAAGCCGAGTACGGCGGCTAGTGTCTTCATCGCCTACGCGCTAACCAACGGACTCTCTTTCAGCATCCTCTTCCTGGTCTACGAACTTGGAAGCATCTTCCAAGTGTTCGTGATCGCTGCCGGTATGTACGGTGCCGCAGCTGCCTATGGCTTCTTCACAAAACGCGACCTCCGCGGTATTGGCTCTTTTCTGTTCATGGGGCTTATCGGTGTGATCATCGCCTCCGTTGTGAACATCTTCCTCGATAGTTCAGCACTTGAGTTTGCCGTTAGCCTCATTGGTGTAGGCATCTTCACCGGCCTTACTGCCTATGACATGAATCGGATGAAGGATCAGGCTATCGTGATGTTCGCCGGTGAAGGTTTGGCTCAGAAGCGAGCTATCGTTGGCGCACTGTCACTCTACCTGAACTTTGTGAACCTCTTCCTGTTCCTGCTTCGCCTGCTAGGCGGGCGCAAATAGCCACAAAGCCCCTTACAGACAATGTCCGAACGTCCGGCACCATCTTTTGCGGTCACTGCTGCATCCTTGCTCCGCGATGATCGCGCCGTTGACGCTGCACGGCTTTGTGCCAGCGGACTCCAGTATTATCCGGATTATGCCGGCGGTTATATCCTACTTGCGAAGGCATACGACGTTCTTGGTCAGCCAAATGATGCACGCCTTATTCGCAACGAAGCATCACGGCGATTTACGTATGTAACGGCTGTGGCAGAGGCTGTTCCAGTGGCTGTTCCAGTGGCTGTTCCAGCGCCTGTGCCAGCGCCTGTTGCAGAGACTGTGCCAGCGCCTGTTGCAACGCCTGTTGCAGAGGTGGTTCCAGTGGCTGTTCCAGTGGCTGTGCCAGCGCCTGTTGCAGAGACTGTCGCAGAGACTGTTGCAGAGACTGTGCCAGCGCCTGTGCCGGCACCTGCTGTGGTTCCGCTCTTGGTGTTGATCGATTCTGTTCCGCATTCCAATGACCAGCGGATCATCAAGAGTTCGAGCGTTCGATTGATACCGGGGCTTGAGTACACAACGTTACGATTTGAGGGAATGCGTTCTCGTGGGCGCAGGGAGATCGCACATTTAAGTGAACCACCGGCGTTTCGTGAGTTCCATACGATGCGGCGCACAACACGACCAGTGGAGCAGCCAAAAGAACAAAGGCGAGCTGTTTCACTCGAAGAACTGGCGCACCGACTCGAAAAGGCACGCATGCCTCGCCAGGCTGCTGACGTGGTACAGTCGTCTGCGCCTGCTCCACAACCCGGGAGTGGTCCAACTGTGGTTACCGAGACCATTGCTCGTATTTACATGCAACAAGGCAATTACGAGCGGGCCATAGAGGCATTCCGCACGTTGCAGACAGCAAAGCCGGAGAAGCACACACATTTCGAGCAGCTTATTGCCGAGTGTGAGCGTGCGCGTACCTGACCAATGATTCTCTTTCGGTACATCCTTCGCACTCACATCGCCCCCTTCATCTTTGGGACATCGGTGATTATGGCCTTGTTCCTGCTGCAATACATCATGCGGTGGGTGGATCAGCTTACGAGTAAGGGGCTTGATGTTCCAACTATCGGCGAGTTTCTGCTTTTGAATCTATCGTGGATTGTTGTCCTAGCGATCCCGATCGGTGTACTCTTTAGCACACTCATGGCCTTTGGTGCATTGTCATCGGCGCATGAGATAACGGTGATGAAGGCCAGTGGAATGGGCCTCTTTCGCATGATGGTTCCTACAATGATCGTAGGATTGTTGTTATGGGGCTTCTCATTTTGGTACACGGATCAAGTATTGCCGAATACCAATCTTCGATTGAGTGGGATGATGCGAGACATCACGCGAACGAAGCCAACGTTTGCGTTGGAGAGCGGACAGTTCACCACACACATAGAAGGCTTCACGATCCTTGCACGCAATGTTGATTCCATGGGTTTGATGACCGGAGTAACGATTTACGACCGCTCGAATAGTGACCGGAGAACTGTTGTATCAGCTGATACCGGGCGTATGGCATTTTCCCCGTCACTAACACGACTAATCGTACACCTCTTCCATGGCGAGATTCACCAAACGTCTGTGCGGCAACCCAACGATTATCGCGTAATCCGCTTTGACCGACATCAAATGGCTATGCAGGCAGATCGGTTCTTCTACGAGGAATCCGATGTATCCGGCTCCTCGCGTAGTGATCGCGAAATGAATATCGACGACATGTTCGTCATTGTCAACCGAGCCCGGTCAGAAGAAGTGTTGGCCAATCGAGAGTTTGACTCCGTCCTTACAACACACCTTTCCTATCTCTTCGAACCAAGCTCAATTCCCACGTATCAACCAACTCAACGCGAGGTGCTGGACCGAGCTTCGGCTACGATCTCCAGTGTCCGGTCTACTCTGGAGGGTCAAGCCTACCGTGCCAGCAGTGAACACGAAGTAGCAAACAAGTACCTCGTTGAGATATACAAGAAGTACTCGATACCCTTTGCCTGCGTGATCTTTGTGCTTGTTGGATGTCCCCTAGGTGTGGTAACAAAGGGTGGCAACTTCGGTATCAGTGCAATGGTTTCGCTCGGCTTCTATATCCTGTATTGGGCTACGCTTATCGGCGGAGAGAAGCTCGCGGATAGGAATATCCTTAGTCCGGCCATCGCGATGTGGTCCGGCAACATACTCATCGGTATCATAGGCATCGTAGTGGCTATAAAGGTCAACTACGAAACAACTCCGGTCAAAGCGGCTCTACTTTGGTTTAGAAGACGGTTTCAGCGACAGTGACTCAGTGCCTGTGATTGCTTGACAAGCTGCAGCAGTTGCCGGTCTCTGTCATATTCACGATCATCGCTTCCGTTCGCAAACGTCAACGTCATTTCAAGCCAAGCACGAAGTTCTTTCATCTCCGTACACGATAGAACTACGATCCATGACGTGTCGGCAGACACCATTGCGCGTTCATAGAGCGAAAGGCCGCTATGAACAGTCACCATGAGATCCTGTTTCGGCGAAAAATTCAGTTGTACGAGCGTGAGAGTGCCACTCTCCACAGACCACACCATTTCGGGCTGACGCACCTCGTCGTCATCATATCGATCATAGCCAACGCTGTCTGCTCGTGTTGCCTTACCATTGACCTTCCACGGCAACGCGGTGACAGTATCGCCAACAAACGTGGTGGGTACGCCAATGAGTCGCCCCTTACCACCATCTACCGTCAACCGAAATGTATCAATAGAACCACCTTGCCAGTGCGTACCCGTTGTGAGTCGATATGGCACGTGTATCGGTGCATCTACATTGCTTCCGGCTTTGAATCGATACGTGTGTTTTACCCTGGTCTTCCCTGGTGGGAATGTTGCTTGGAAAAGGTAGACAAAGTCACCAGCATAGAGATGTTGGTTCTGTGAACGTTCAGAGGGGTCTACCTTTCGGATCTTCCACGCTAGCTTCTTGCCATTCACGAGAACCATGAAGTTCTTGATCTGTGGTTTGCTTTGGAGCTTTTCAGATACATCGCCAAAGGAAGGGGGCGTTACAAACCCAACAGTAATGGTCTTCTTGGGACCATCATTGACAAAGATGTAATCCACATCGATCCGTGCTTCCTTACCCCGTATAGTGATCTTGAGATCTTCGCGAGCCATACGTATGGAACTGTCGCGCAGCGGTAATAACGTACTGCCCGACGCTTCAAAGGAACTGTCGTTGGCCAACGCCGAACAGCAGGAAAGCAGAAGCAAAAGGGCAACAACTACCATATGAAACGCTCAAGCGCTTGGTTAGCGCGTGCGAATGCTTCATCTATGGAAGCGCCCGTGGCGGTAAGGTGACCCATCTTGCGCCCCATACGCACGTCCTTCTTACCGTAGAGATGGAGTGCTACATCATCGATCTTGAGCATCTCCACAACACTGTCAGGAATTCCACTTCCGGTGCGTTCTCCGAGAAGATTGATCATACATGCAGCGGGGACGCGCATGGCGGGCGAGCCCAGAGGCATGTTCGTTACGGCACGCACACAGTTCTCATACTGCGAAGTAACACATGCTTCGATGGTATAGTGTCCGCTGTTGTGCGGTCTGGGTGCGATCTCGTTGAAGAGGATCTCGTTGTCTGTTGTGAGAAACATCTCCACGCCAAAGACACCAACACCATTAATCGTTTCGACACAGGTTAAGGCAATCTCTTGCGCACGTTTCTGCAATTGTTCTTCGATCGGAGCCGGAGCAAGCACCGTTACGCAAATGTGTCCTTGTTGAATGGTCTGCACACACGGATAGACGGCAACTTCACCGCGCTTGTTCCGTGCCACCATCACTGCCAGTTCCTTGGTAAAGGTCACAAACGACTCTGCAAGTAATGGACGGGGCTCTTCACCTTCCATGAACCTGCGCCAAACCATGTCGATCTCCGTGTCGCGCTTGATGGTAGCATTCCCATATCCATCATATCCGAAACGCCTTGTCTTTGCAACAAACGGGTATCCGTGTTTTTCGCCAAAGTTGAGGAGATCCTGTTTTGTTTCGATGACTGCAAACGCCGGAGTTGGTACTCCAACCGCCGCAAAGGTTTGTTTTTGGACGTACTTATCCTGGACCAATCGCATCGTATCCGCTGTAGGAAACACATACCTGCGCTCTGCGATGTGATCTAGGATCTCGGGATCGATGAACTCATTTTCCAGCGTGATGATATCCGACGCTTGTATGAACTTCTCAAGTTCCTCCGGATCTTTCCAACCAGCGGGAAACTCGAGCTTGGTCATCACACCGGCCGGTGAGTTCTCGCCATGTTCGATCACTGCAACCCGAAGCCCCATGCGATAGGCAGCCTGCGCGGTCATCTTGGCAAGCTGTCCACCGCCAAGAAGGCCAATTGTAAACGGTTCAGAGGGGTTGTAGATTGAAGGAAGCATTGGGGGAAATGACGATATGACGGAATGACGGTACATGTAGCATCGGGCTTTAGCCCTACGTTACGGCAGTGGTTGCATACCCATGAGGGCCCATTCTTCACGTGCGGGGCCGTAAATGCCGGTGACGGTGAGTCCTTGATGGCGCATCATAGCCGTCATTTGACCACGGTGATGCACTTGATGGAGAATGAGAGCATGGAGCCCCATACCAACACTCCATTGCTCGCCATACATATCGCGCATATCGGAGAGGTTGGCATCGGTCCACGTTGCGTGGATTGCAGCTACCAGCTCATCCGACTTCTTGCGATAATCAGCAACCAGATCGACAACTGTTGTATGTGTGGGGAATACTTCTTCAAGGGGCAGGCCCAGCTTGTGAGGCATTTCCGTGAGTGTTTCGATGAGGTGATTGGCAAGCCTACCTAGAGTGCGGCCATCTGGGTCGATCTTTGCCGACAGACTTTCATCAGTGAGATGCTCAAAGATCTTGATCGTTGAATCTGATTCATACTTCCACGTGGAGAAGAAATCGGCAAGTGAACTAAACATTATGCTGGCTCCTCAATGACAACAACGGCTAGTCCGATGGTGCCTGTATGTGAAAGTGTTACAAGAATAGTGTGCTTGCCCCAACGTTCTGCCATCTCACCAAAAAGTTCGATTATCGGCTCACCCGAAGGCATGTTCCGTATCCCTACTTGCTTAAAGGACATACCGTCGCGCATTCCTGTCTTAATAGCCTTCGAAAACGCTTCCTTTGCCGCAAACCTTGCTGCATAGTGCAAGAACCGCGTCTCACCAAAACGTTCACAGTACTCGATCTCCGTCTCCGTAAACACGCGCTTGAGAAAGCGCTCCCCGTACTCATCAAACGAATGTTTGATTCGCGGTACGTCTACAATGTCAGTGCCAATGCCGTGAATCATGGTAGTGTGCTAATGTGCTAGTATGCTAATGTGCTAGTATGCTAATGTGCTAGTATGCTAATGTGCTAGTATGCTAATGTGCTAGTATGCTAGCGTCACTTGTAACTCATAACTAGTAACTAGTAACTCGTAACTAGTAACTAGTAACTAGTCATTAGTCATTAGTCATTAGTCATTAGTCATTAGTCATCTCATCCTCCAACAACAAATACGCCTTGATCAATTCATCCAGATCGCCGTCCATCACGGACTGAACATCTGTGATCTTGGTTTCGGTGCGGTGGTCGTTGACCATGGTATAGGGTTGAAAGACGTAGCTGCGGATCTGGGAGCCCCATTCGATCTTTTTCTTGGTGCCTTCGATTGCTGCTTTGGCGGCTTCTTCTTCTTCGCGGCGTTTTTGGTAGAGTCTGCTCTTGAGCATCTTCATTGCGTGTTCGCGATTGAGAAGCTGTGAGCGTTCCTGTTGGCAAGCTACAACGATGCCTGATGGAATGTGGCGAAGGCGGACGGCAGTTTCTACCTTATTCACGTTCTGTCCGCCCTTACCGCCAGAGCGAAAGGTGTCCATTTCTACATCAGCAGGATTTACAACGATCTCAACCTCATCGTCAACTTCGGGATAGACATAGACCGATGAAAACGAGGTATGACGTCGGGCATTGGAATCGTACGGACTGATGCGAACCAATCTGTGTACACCATTCTCAGCCTTGAGATATCCATACGCAAATGGGCCACGAATCTCTAACGTACAGCTCTTGATCCCTGCTGCTTCACCCGCTTGTTCGTCAGCTAGATAAACCTCGTATTCGTGCTTCTCTGCCCAACGCGTATACATGCGCATGAGCATCTCAGCCCAGTCCTGAGCTTCTGTTCCGCCAGCGCCGGCATTGATGGTGAGAATGGCATTGCGATTATCATCGGGGCCCGCAAGGATCTTACGAAGTTCCAGATCGTCAACTGCTTTCTGACTACGTTGAAGCTCGCCAACGATGTCCTGTTCCATTGACTCGTCTTTAACCTCCTCGGCAAGCTCTATAAGTGCTTCAACATCACCAACGGAACGTTGCGCGGATTCCCACGTTGCCACCCAGTCCTTGAGAGTGGACGTTTCTTGCATCGTCTTTTGGGCTTTTTGGGCATCGTCCCAGAAATCAGGTGACTGGGACAACATCTCACGTTCGGCTATCTCGTCGCGCTTACGATCGATGTCAAAGGAACCTCCGAAGTTGGTCCACGCGGTCGCGGAGTTCAGAGATGAGGGCTTTTTGTGGTTCGAACATCCACAAAGATACGTTTTGTATCACACTTCACCCGACCCCTGCGGGATCGCTACGTCATCACGGATGCAAAGTCTGCCAGGACACGAAGAAGGAAATCCCTCGACGTGAATTCATGTGTAGCCCGGATCTTGGCAGCCACACGTAACGCTGTTTTATCAATGATGGCGATTGATGCGTTTTGGGAGATCCCAGCACTTGTGGAGTGTAGCACATCGCGAATCACACGAACGTCCTCGTCTGTTAACAAACGGACGCCTGGGAACATCACAACATGGTTGGGAGCAGCATCCACTCGGAGGGAACGGACGTTTACACCCTTGGGAACCTTTACAACAACGGTTCCTGCCACAAGGTCGCCTAATCGTTGCGAGTACTTCGTCAAAACCACACTAACCAGCCCAATCACACCTACAGATCCAACTAACTCAATAAGGCCCATTAACCATCGAGTAAAGAAAGCTCCCATTGATGGCGAAGAACCATCCAATGCTATTACACGGATCCCGAGCATTCTTTTACCGATAGTTTGGCCGTCGAGAAACGCCTCTTGAATGAGTGGGGCGAGTATAAGTCCGGCAATAAGGAGGAGATAGATTGCCGCAAGCACATAACTAAGAATTGGTGAGCCCTCGCTTGCAGATTTAAAGATATCCAAGATGGCATACATCAAGGCCATGCCAGCAAAGAACAGAACGTAGTCAATCAGCGTAGCCACCATTCTCGAGGAGACCGGAGCAGCCTCGAATGCGATGTCTACATGATGTGTGGTGGCAATAGGTATAGTCGACATATATTCGGCCAGAGAAGAGTTACCGAAGATACAGCGTTAGAAATTCAAGTGGAGGAGGTTGGTGCGTGAGATCGTCTTTATAGAACGCCATGAAGACCGCTGGAGGTCCATCGAAGGTCGCCTTGGGAGAACCTCATCGGTTGACCCTGATGTTCTTGCATCAGACTATGTGTCCGTGATCGATGACCTTGCCTATGCCCGGGCTCAGTACCCTGCCAGCCTCACAACTGACTACCTCAATCAACTGGCAGCCTTGGCCCACTCTGCGCTTGCAAGAAATCGGAGAGCCCATGTGCGAGGAACTGCTACGTATTGGCTATTCACCGTTCCAATGTCTTTCCTGGCCATTCGACGAGACATTCTAATATCGCTCGGTGGTCTCCTGTTCATGGCTGCTGTAGGTTTTCTTGCCGGAATCACAGACGAGTCCTTTATTCGACTGATCCTTGGCAACGCCTATGTAGACATCACAATCTCAAACATCGAGGCAGGCCACCCGATGAATGTATATGCATCGCAGAATGAGTGGGAGATGTTCTTCAGAATTGCCATTAATAACCTTTTTGTGATGCTGCGAGTTGTAGCGCTCGGTTTGATTCCGATCATCGGTGTGATGGGCAGTGTAGTCTACCACGGACTGATGATCGGTTCGTTTTTTGCTTTGTTTGCCAACCACAACATTCTTGAGACAAGTTTTCTAGCAGTATTCGTTCACGGCACAATCGAGTTATCGTGCCTTGTTGTAACAGCTGCTGCCGGACTTCATGTAGGCATGTCCTATGTGAACCCGGGCACACTTCCACGGCAGACTGCCTTCATTCAGGCCGCAAAACGGAGCACTACTATCGCCATCGGAATGATCCCCTTTATTGTCGCTGCGGCAATACTAGAGAGCTTTGTTACACGATGGTCTGATATGCCCCTTCCCCTCAACCTCATTATCATCGTTGGGTCCTTTGTTCTAATCTGGGGATACGTCTCCATCCTACCCACTTTCCTCATTAAGAAGGCCCATGCTCATGCCAGAACTCGTACACCCGTTGCGTAAGGTTCGAAACCTAGGCGACGTAATCTCCGCTACCATCGAAACCATCCGGCTACACATCAAGCCACTTTTCTTTGCGGTTACGAAACATGCAGGTCCACTCGCAATTACAGGCTCTGTGCTCTTGGCAGTAGCGCAGACATTTACTCTCTCAGCCTCATTCTCCGATATCCTGATGCAGAGGCAGACGTTGGCCGATGCGCAGCCTGCCTACTATTTTCTACAGTTTATTGGGATGATCCTTGTTGCCTTTGCATCGATCACGGTAGCGAATGTTGTTATCTCATACTTGCAGTTTGTTGACAACAACGAACGCGAACCCGAGGCCGCCGAACTCGCTGCTGCAATGCGTTGGAGAACGTCGAAGCTACTCCTTACAACCATCTTTGTGGCCTTCCTGTTCTCTGCCGTCATAAGTCTCGCAATACTTGCAGCTGTTTTGCTGATGCGTTCGTCCGAGGCGGCATTTGTGTCTATTCCAATCGTTGTACTTGGCTTTCTTTACATCATTGTGCCGCTGATCGTATTGTACCCGGTGGTACTATTTGAAGACCGTGGGTTCTTTGATGCATTAAAGCGTTGCAGACAACTTGTCAAGAACAAGTGGTGGTGGACGCTTGGGACCGCCTTCATGATAGCGCTGATCTCATCTACGATCAACGTACTCGGGAATCTCCCTTTCTATGTAGTATCCGGCATCTCGGTGTTCATGACCAATTCCGGAGATTCCAGCGAACCAAACATTATCGTTCAAATTCTCTCCATCATCTTCGGGTCGTTCGCAAGTCTTGTTGGCATCTATGTCTCAACGATCACGATTACGGGCGTCACATATATCTACTGGTCACACCGTGAACGGATAGAAGGTGTGAGCCTCTTCGACCGTATAGAATCTATCGAGATCGACAATCATCTCGTTGATGAGCCGGAACCATGACTGTTGTTGGCGATACCATACTTCAGAAGATCCCGCCGGCATCTGTTGCGTGGCTTGATTCGTTGCGGTCAAGCCCTGACTATCAATATCAGCATGCCGGCCAGAGTCGCTCGATTTGGTCAATCATACTAGAGTTCATAGGTGATTACATCGCAGAGATCCTCGATGGAAACCTAAACTCAACAGCTGACTATGCATCCTTGATAGCACTGAGTATCGGCGTTGGAGTTCTCATTTATCTCATTCGGCGCACAGGCGTGTCTTTACCGTTCAGCTCCGCTGGGTCATCACTCGTTCGCAATACCGCGGGATCGCCCGCTACATCGATAGATCTTCTCAGACTCACACGGGTAGCAGAACAAGATCAGGAGTATGCTCTTGCTCTTCGATATACCTACCTTCGAACACTGGCAGTACTTGATAGCATGGGGCGTATCGCCCTCCGTCACCACCGCACTGACTCAGACTACCTAAGAGATCTTCGGTCCGACCCATCCTTCTCACGCTTCCGGCTTGCACTAGATGTGTTTCGAAGAACATGGTATGGTGGAGCAACGATCTCGCGCGACGAATACTTCCAAGCCCGCCAACTCTTTGATGAGATCGTAGGTGGCAGGCTATGATAAAGCGAATCCCTTGGGCGTGGGTCTCTGTAGCAGTTGTTCTCTTCGTGGTTATCCTCATCACATTGCGCATTCCCCCTCAATATTCCTATGTGCGCACCTATAATACGTCATCAACAGCGCCCTATGCTTCGCAAAGTGTCTTTGAATACCTCACCCGCGTATCCGGTTCGTCGAGGATCAACACCGACAGACTGGCGCATACAATGCAGGTTGGTAGTAGGGAGACGTGGCTTTTTGTTACAGACGAGTTTGAACCGGACTCAGCCAGTCTTGTTCGGCTGTGCTCGGCACTGCGCAATGGCATGCAGGTAGTAGTTGTGGCCCGGCGCTTTTCTGCATCTGTTCGCGACTCATTTAATCTGATCATTGGCCCCAACACCTCCGGCACTGTGTACGAGTCACGCAATGATAGTTGGCACGAGGTGTATGGTTCGGATAGCATCGACTCCTATTCCTCTATCGATGGAGACTACTTCCTTGGTACATGGGAGTCTTTTCTTGAAGATGAGGATGACGTAGTCCTAGCCGCCGTCAGAGCATTTGGTAGGGGGCGATTGGTTGTCTCCACCATACCGGATGCATTCACAAATGTTGCCTTAGTACAACTCTATTTGGATGAGCTACCACAGGCGGTCTTCAATAGAATGGAGCCTCGCCCACTCGTATGGGATCAGCACTATATTCCTCAATCGAACGAAAACACGACACTTCTTGCTGTACTCAATTCTTGGCCGGGTATGCACTATGCCTACTGGACGCTGATCTTCACGGGTCTTGGCGCAGTGCTCGTACATGCTCGCAGAAGACAGCGTCCCATTCCCGTCCTTCCTACCCACCAGAACAATATCGTGGCTTTTGTGGATCAGATCACGATGATCTACTGGAATAGGAAGGCTCATGGAGCTGTAGCAAGACAACTTCTCCGCCAGTTCCGACAACACTGCGTTCACAGGTACCGTTTACATGCCAGCCAACTTCATGTAGATCATTCCGATGCTCTCCATCGCATCAGCGGATGTCCACTGCCCGTTGTTGAAAAGATTCTCGTGATGGTTGACGCGGTAGGCCCAACGACCACGATCACGGAATCACAACTCAAAGATCTCCATCACAACATCGCTCTCTTCTTCTCTTATAGCCCGCCATGAATACTCAAACAGAAAACGAATCTGCTGCCCTCCTCGAGTCGCTGAGAACGCAGGTTGCCACCGTTATTGTTGGTCAGATTGATCTCCTCGATCATGTTCTCATCGCCCTGCTTGCCAACGGTCACGTCCTTATCGAAGGCGTTCCCGGTGTTGCAAAGACACTCCTGGCACGGTTAGTGGCGCGCCTCCTCGATTGCTCCTTTGCACGGATCCAATTCACACCGGATCTCATGCCGGCAGACATCCTTGGTACAAACATGTTCGACCCGCGAACCACAGACTTTGTCTTTCGAAGGGGGCCTGTGTTTGCCAACATTGTGCTTGCCGATGAGATCAATCGTGCGCCGGCAAAGACACAGTCTGCACTCTTCGAAGTAATGGAGGAGGCCCAGGCAACAATCGACGGTGTATCCTATCCAATGCCATTGCCCAGCATCGTGCTCGCAACACAGAACCCAATCGAACACGAAGGCACGTATCGTCTACCCGAAGCACAACTCGATAGATTTCTCATGAAGGTCCTCGTTGATTATCCTTCTCTGGATGAAGAGATCCTAATCCTTGGTCTGCACCATGATTCCAAGGGGGCTGGCCTTCTCGATGCGATCAAACCGGTCGTCACTGCAAACGAGCTTCTTGACCTCCGTTCAACGGCACGCAGTGTTACCGTGGAGGATAGCATCATGCGATACATCGCAACCATTGTGCAACAGACGCGTTCGCATCCTCTCCTCGATCTAGGAGCCTCTCCTCGTGCGTCTATCGGCCTACTCAATTCCGCCAAGGCTGCCGCTGTCCTCGATGGTCGGTCCTTCATTATTCCAGATGACGTGAAGCGTGTGGCTCCAAGTATCCTCCGACATCGCATCAGACTTATTCCCGAGAGAGAGATGGAAGGCATGACTCCGGACGATGTAGTATCCGGCATTCTCCATTCCATAGATGTCCCTCGGTGATCGATCTCCTTCGAAACTGGTTCCCAACGCTTCGCATCACGTGGGCGATTGTTGCGATTGTTGTGACCGCGGTGGCCTCAACATGGCTTCCTGTGCTCCTTTGGGTCGCATACATCGTTACGCTCTGCACGATTGCAGCCTGCGTCATAGACACAGTGCTCCTGTGGTCCGGTCGCGTTTCTGTTTCCGCTGAACGGCAATGTGATCAGCGTCTCTCCAACGGAGAGTTCAACCCAATCGCTGTTCATGTAAAGGCAGAAGCCCCTTTTGCAACGCAACTCACGATACTAGACGAAGTACCAATTCAACTTCAAGAACGATCACTCACCTTTGATTGGATGAATAGTGGAACGGATACTATCACCTTCTCCTATGAGATCAGGCCGGTAGCTCGGGGAGTGCTTCGTTTTGGCGCGATCAATGTGTTTGTTCGTACCAGACTTGGGTTGATTCAACGCCGATTCACGCGTGATGCAGAACGCGCCGTTGAAGTTCATCCCTCGATAATGGAAATGCGTCGTGCCGAGATTGCCACCTTTAGCAATAGGCAACATCGACTTGGAATTCACAAACAACGTAGGCTCGGGCACACGATGGAGTTCGAGAAGATCTCTACCTATACCACGGGAGATGACCTACGCACTGTGAATTGGAAGGCCACGGCGAGACGGAATTCACTGATGGTGAATCAATACCAAGACGAACGGTCGCAAGACATTTATAGCGTTATCGATCTCGGCAGAAGTATGCGATTTTCACACAATGGCATGACGTTTTTAGACCATGCGATTAATGCATCTCTAGCGTTCTCGAACGTGGTACTCAAGAAGCAGGATCGGGCCGGACTGCTCACATATGGAGCTCATGAAGCAAAGATCCTTCCCGCAAATGCAGGCAATGCACAATTGGCCGCTGTGATGAAGGGGCTCTATGCTATTGAGACAGAGTTTGAACAATCCGATGACGACCGTCTGGTTGATCTTGTTCGAAGGCGTCTGCCAAGTCGGACATTATTAATGCTATACACAAACATCGAGTCCGTAGACGCAGCCAGACGTAGGCTTCCCGCATTTCGACTACTCTCGCGTTCACACGTACTCGTTGTAAACTTTTTTGATAACACTGGGATTCGAGCAACGGTTGACCAAGAGCCACAAACAATGGAAGACATCTACCGTCAGACCATCGCACGTGCAACACTTATGGAGAAGAACGAGATCCGCGCCGAACTGCGCAGGGCAGGCATCTATACGGTTCTCTCTGCACCACAGTCCCTTAGTATCGCATCCATCAATGCCTATCTCGATCTAAAAACACGGGGCTTAGTCTAGCCCCTTACAACAGTGGCGAAGACAGCGTGATGGCCCAACCAAATGAGCCGCGTGGAGCTAGTGGGCCAACTGGCCACATTGCATCAAAGCGAAGCCAGAAGAGATCGCTTACAAATGTTGGGATACGTCCGATCGCAAAACCGGCCTCCATATAAATGCCGGGAGTGGAATCGAAAACCTGCATGGGAACAACAGGTTGTGCACGTTGTGTGACGTTGAGCGCTGCGAAACGACCAATGAGGTCAACTCCGCGACCGGACGAGAAGGTTGGCAAACCAATGAGGCGCCACCACATATCTGAAAAGTTGTGTTCACTCACCACGGATACAAACTCCGTCCCAGCAAAGGCGTTGATGCTGGCCGTAGTAAAGTCAAGCCTTGAACCCAGAATTGGAAAGCGTCGTGTAGTTACAAACCTGCCCTGTGTAGGCGTCTTCGTTGATTGGACCCCGGCGTGAAGTGTTACATCCAACTCCATTGGCATATAACCGGTAGTGAACGTTGCTATGCGTGCATCGATGGCAGCATCAACGCTCCAGAATCCAACATCGGTTTGCGTTTCTCGACCAAGAAGTCCATTGACTCGCATAGTTACAGGTGAGGCCGTACCCATGAAGGCATCAAAGATGCCCGGCTCCAAGAACGTCCCAGAAAGCTGGAGCATCTGATAGTCACCGGATGTAGCGGGAATAGAGACGCGGTTCACAGTTTCTACAAGAGGCATGTTGATGTGCCGTGTCCAAGATCCACTTAGGGCGATGTTCATGTCGTCGGTTTTGACAACGGCACCTGCTTCCCATCCGTCTCTACGGAAGAAGTCGAAGTTGTCCGTATACAGCAGGTTTGAAAGATGGAGAAAGTCGAGGCGCTTCACAATTGTTCTTGACTCTTGAACCGTTGCCAGCGAAGACATTGCAGATCCGAACAGCTTCATGTGCACGGCATCATTCTTGATGACATCGACCTCTAGGTCTACGCTACCAACCTTGGTATCCTTGTCACCAAAGCCCCCTCCAATGGAGAGCAGTATTGGTTTCCATGTAACGTTGAGTGTACCCCCGTAGATCATCCCAGTGATGGAAGATCGATCAAGCATGGGATCCAACCCAACACTCACGCCATCGGCACTGAAGACATTCAACACTGAGGTACGTCCACCGTTACGTCCGGCTCTCGTGGTATCCTTGTTCGTGCCGCCCTCTTTCTTGATACTGTCTTGTCGTTGATAGATCCTGCGTTCCTCGTCCGAGGGTTCGGCAAAGGCATGATCCTCCCAGAACTCCGGTTTAGTGGAATCTGCAGCTGCGTCTACAGTAACCGAACTATTCGGCTTTTCGATGCGGACTGTTGCGCCCCCTGCCTCGGTTTTCGATGATGAGTTGCTTGCGATGGGTGGCATGAGGAGGGAGTCCTCGATGGGGACATTAATCGCAACATCCGTCACATACGTCTGCGCAGCCACATCGGCAGATATCTCCATAAGTCCGGCAATGATCCTGATCTTGGCTACGGCAGTTACGTTTTGGTAGGTTGGAGCCCAGATACTGTCATTCACCTTCTCATATCGTTGCTCATAGGTGAGGTCTTTTAAGAAGGGAAATGCTGTTTCGTCTGTTGGTGAGAATTTCGCTGCCACTACCTGATATGTACCTTCAACGATGGTCAATGTGCCTTCGAACCCCGGGAACACACGCGCCTTTGGTTCAAATGCTAGTTCGTATACCATCTGATCACCGAGGGGTTTCTTACCTAGGAGAGTGTATGAGTATTCGTCTAATGCATCCTTACCAAGGGGCGTCACCATCGTTGTTTTGATAAGGGTTATCTCATCCTGCGTAAAGTCAAAGAAATCATCGAACACGGCCAGGTTGTCCTGAGCACGAACATTGGCTGTTTGCCTGCGCTGAAGAATACGAACGTGTTTTTTGGGATCCGGACTCCTCCTATCGTAGATCTTGGAGAACGTCTCTGTAATGCTGTTTTCCGGACCCGAGTTTCCTTCGTCGAGTCCGCCCATATCGATGTTCACCTTCAGCTTCGAATACGTAGTGCTTACGATGGACGTGATCCTCTTGGCATTTTCCTCCTTGCGTTCAACCGCTCGTCTAACGATCTCCTCCGGCGTGATGTCTCCTATAACCTTTACACCAGAGAGTGACATTGCCGATGATGGCAAGAGGATTGTCATCGTTGGTTGGTCTGGATCTATGCGGACCACTCGCTCGGCATATCCAACGCTTCGAACACGGAGAGAAGTAGCTCCTTTGGGAAGGGGCAGGCGGAATCGCCCACCCGACCTCGTATAGGTTCCCGTTGTTGTGCCCTCAACGCGGATTGAGGCACCTGCAATCGGTTCCTTTGATGAGCTGTCGATAACAGTACCAGTAGCGATCGTCGTTGTTGACGGTTGGGACGTTGCCGAAGCAAGCCCTATTACTAGGGCGATAAAAAGGAGTACGTGTTTCATGGGTGAGGTGGTACGGTCGGAATGCTGTATGTGTTACAATGATATGGCACCGAAACTTCTACGTAATTATTTACGTAAGTTCGAAAAACCCCTCTAGCAGCAATTGGGGGGTTGGATCGTTCACATCCATTTTTTAGGGGAAGTCGTATGAAACGACTAGCAACTCTTGCAGCCATTGCGCTGCTTGCATGCACATTTACGTTCGCCCAAGGCGAATCCACCGTACGCCGCACAGCCGGCTCCACAGCTCTTCTGTTCACTCTCACGGGTCTTGGCGAAATCGGTGCCAGCGACTTCATGGGTGGTGTTGGATTCAATCACTTCCTGGGCGATGACGTAGCACTTCGTGCAGGGATCGGTTTTTCCAATTCGTCGGAAACAACAAAGCCGACGTCTGAAAGCACAGAGTCGGTAGAGAGCAGCACGTCGTTTGCGATCGCCCCGGGCATTCGCTTCAACCTTGCCCGCAACAACAACATCGCTATGTACGTTGGCGGTCAAGTTGCTTTTGGTATGACGTCTGGAGCAACAAAGGTTGCAGGTGAAGAAACAGAATCAAATTCCAGCACCATGCTTGGTGTTGGCGCATTTGCAGGCGCTGAGTGGTTCCCATGGAACAACGTTTCGCTTGGTTTGGAGTATGGCCTTGGCTTCTCCACAGAGAGTGGCAAGTCAAAGCAAGGCACCAATGGCACTGAGGTTGACTCGCCGTCAACAACAACGATCAACCTCGGTCTTAGCACCATACAATTCGTCCTTGGTTTCTATTTCAACTAAGACGCAAGAAAAAGGTTAAACCTTTTTGCTTTGGAAACATCTCGGGTGCCATCTTTGGGTGGCACCCGTTTTTTTTACAGGTATGTACATGACACTTCGCGCGACAATTCTCGCCATCTCAGTCCTTTCAGCAACTGTCGTTGCTTCCGGCCAACCCCCTACGTGGTCATCGGATATAGCCTCTGTGGTCTACGCCAAGTGTACTCCATGCCACCGCACGGGCGAGATCGCACCGTTTGGACTGTCTTCTTATGACGAGGCCGCGGCCTTTGCGGGGTCAATCAAACACGCGGTGCAAACACGGGAGATGCCACCATGGCCACCTGCTGCCGGACACGGGACCTTTATGGGAAATCGATCCCTGTCAGAGGATGAGATCGCCAAGATTTCGGCATGGGTTGATGCTGGTGCTCCTGCCGGTGACCTATCACAAGCACCGAAGTCCCCTACCTTTCCCTCAGGATCTCAACTGGGCACTCCGGATCTGGTTCTCGAAATGCAAGAGACCTGGCAGGTTCAAGGCAACAGCAAGGATGTCTATAGATACTTTGTCCTGCCAACGTCGTTACCAGAAGACACATACATTTCTGCCATCGAATTCCGCCCGGGCAATACAAAGGTGGTTCATCATGTGTTGTATTACCTCGATACTACGGGTACGGCGCGGGCGAAGGATCTGGCCGACCCACTACCGGGCTATTCAGGATTTGGCGACCCCGGTTTTGAATCTGCAGCCTCGTTCCTCGGATGGGTCCCCGGCGCTCAAATGCGATTCTACCCGCCCGAAATCGGCGTCCGATTCCACAAAAATTCAGACCTCGTTATTCAAGTACACTATGCACCATCGGAGGAGACCCAGACCGATCGATCGCATGTGAACATCTTCTTCCACAAGAATCCGGTAACCCGATTGGTCCAAGAGTTCTCACTCAACCCCATAAATCTAGTGCCCGGTCAAAATTTTGTGATTCCGGCAAATACCACGAGGAGTTTTACCACCCGGTTTACGGTTCCCCTTGATGTAAGTATCATAGGTGTTGCTCCACATATGCACCTGCTGGGCAAGAACGCCCGTGCGTATGCAGTCACGCCACAAAGTGACACGATCAATCTTGTGAAAATCAATGATTGGGATTTTCATTGGCAAGGGGGCTATGCATATCGCAATCCGGTGAGAGTCCCTCGGGGTTCAACTCTGTATTACACCGCTGAGTACGATAACACGATCAATAATATCGAGAATCCAAATTCTCCGCCAAAAACGGTACGATGGGGAGAGAGCACAACAGATGAGATGTTGCTCTGCTATTTCCATTGGGTCGTTTATCTACCAGGTGATGAGGCAATGGACATGGAAACAACTATTCCAACATCGGTCTCTGAAAGCACGAACACATTCATACCACACCTGTCAGTGTATCCCAACCCATCAGCTGAGCGCGTGAACATATCCTTGGAACTTTCATCCTCAGCTCGATATTGGCTCGAGATCGTTGATGCGTCCGGCAACGTTGTGCGTACAGAATCCCAGTCTCGTGTGATGGATGCAGGAATGAATGTGATCTCCGTAGACACAAGAGCGCTATCCTCCGGAGGCTATATCGTTCGCCTTACAGGAGATCACACCTCGCTCACATCATCCTTCGTGGTGCGTCACTGAAAGAGCGATCGGACCGCAGCTGCATGTCTTCTCGCATCGTACGCTCTTGTTGTTCGATCATGGTGGCGTCTACACCAAGGTGACTCAGCACAGCTGTGAAGACCTTGATACTCGATTCGAATTCTTCTACCACAACTTCATCTGCCCCTCGTTGAAGGGCAGATTCGCTGTCACGCGCATACCTAGAACGAACGATAATCAAGACGTCTGGACGAATCCGGCGCACAAGCTGCACACCATGTGCGATCGCTGTTTGATCACTGATCGCAATGATCACAACAGAAGCTGTATTTACGCCGGCCAATGCCAGGGCATGTTCATCCGTGATATCTCCCGCAATAACAGGTTCGTCTTCGGTCCTCAACGCAGTAACATTCTCGCGGTCGAGCTCTAGGATTCGATAGCTGATTCCTGTCTCACGAAGCACTGTTGCAACATTTCTTCCCAAGACGCCAGCACCGACGATCATAACTGTTGGCCCATCGTAGTCCTTCTCTGCAAGAGTTCCGAGCCGGAAAGCCCCATTCTTTTCATCTATATCCCATTTCCGAAAGCGCGGAAAGAAGCGCGTGAGGGGTGTAATGCGCTCGGCAATGACCGGTGCGAGTGTTACCAGGGTGGGTGTGACGATCATCGTAAAGATGATCGAGACCAGCATATTCTGGAAGTCCGTAGTGGTGATCACTCCGTACTCCACACCAACCGTAGCAAGAACAAACGAGAACTCACCTACCTGTGCTAGGATCACGCCAGCCATCACTGCTGTTCGAAGGTTCACACGAATACTAGCAAGAATGATCATCACTACGATTGCATTCGCAATAAGCACCAACATGGCTGTGAGAATATTCACCGGCAGCCACGTCCACGATACTTGAACAAGTAGGCCTACGGAGAGGAAAAACACACTCGTGAATGCATCGCGCATTGGCTCCATCACCTTACCGATGGCATGGCCTTCTTCACTACCTGCAATGGCTACACCGGCAATAAAGGCACCAAGAGCCATGGAGATCCCGGCTGTTGACGTGATCCACGCAGCACCGAAACACAAGGCTAGTCCACCGAGGATCAAAACCTCTGGTGCGGAGACACGTGTTACGAAGGGAACGAGCCTTGGGAGGATAAAACGCAGACCTACAACAAGACCAACAGTAACACCTATCAGAGTTGAAATGCGAAGGACAACATCCGAAGTGTCTATGGAACTGTCTGATGAGAGCAGCGTAACAATGATCATCATTGGAACAACGGCAATATCCTGAAAGATCAAGATGCCCATCACAGCCCTTCCATGGGGCATACCAAGCTCTCGTCTGTCCTTCAGCATCTTGATGCAGATGGCCGTTGAACTCAGGGCCATGGACATGCCGATTAGGATAGCCCCATTCAAACTAATAGGAAGGCCGGTAAGAGACGCTGCGATAAGGGCACCACAACCGATCACTATTGTCGACAGAGTTACCTGAAGTGGACCTCCCACAAGAACGATCTTTCGCAGGCGCTTCAGGTCTTCGAGGGAGAACTCTAATCCAATCGTGAAAAGGAGCATCACCACACCTAGCTCAGAGATCGCCGTGATCACAGCCCCTTCCCGAACTAGTCCAAAGCCGCTGGGTCCGATGAGGAGTCCTGCTGTGATGAGTCCAATGATCGGAGGCAGTCTAAATCGCTGAAACACCAAAATCACAGCCAGACCGGCAAAACACAGGAGTACGATCTCGTCTAGAAACTCAAAACCGTGCATTGTACCCCCAGATCATTGTCGATCACCAAAAACTGCTGTCCCAACACGGACCATCGTTGAGCCTTCTGCGATTGCCCACTCAAGATCGTCGGACATTCCCATCGATAGCTGTGATGTTGTCCCGTGTTGTGCATCAAAGCTATCGCGAAGAATGCGCAATTGCTGAAAACACCGGCGAACTACTACTTCGTGCTCGCTGAGAGCACCAATGGTCATAAAGCCGGTGATTCGCATTGTTGTACGTATCAGTACTTCATCGATTACTCGCTGCACATCGCTGAACGGCGTCCCGTGTTTACTAGCTTCGCCGGACGTATTCACCTCGATCATAACGTCAACCGAAGTGTTGCGCTTCAAACATTCGGCATCCACTGCCTCGATGATCGAGGCTCTATCGATCGATTGTATGCATGAAACCCTGCCTATGACATCCCGCACTTTATTGGACTGAAGATGTCCTATGAACTGCCACGTTATAGGAAGATCTGCCAGTGCCTCGGTTTTGGGGACGAGTTCCTGTACGCGATTTTCTCCAAACAAGGTCTCACCAAGCGCAAACGTCCGGCGCAGGGTTGCAACGTCTTGGGTCTTTGTGGCCAACATGAGACGTACCATCGAGGAGTCTCGTCCGGCTCTCAATGAGGCATCGGCAATACGCTCATGAATAGAATGAAGTCGTTCGGCAAGAGTGTGCATAGGACAAATCTATCGGATTGCCTAGCTTTCGCGCCATGAAGAAAAACATCTTTCTCCGCTCGCTCGATCTTGTTGAGAGACTTGGCAATCGTCTGCCGGACCCAATTTCTCTCTTTGCCATCGCCGCACTCTTGGTGATAGGGGGCTCCTGGCTAGCCTCGTACATGGGAGTATCCGTTGTTCATCCCGGAACAGGAAAGTCCGTTGCCGTTGTGAATCTTCTCGCTCCAGAAAACATCAGGAGAATGTTCACGGATGCGGTTGCGAACTTCACGGCATTCCCGCCATTAGGTCTTGTGCTGGTAACAATGATCGGCATAGCGATTGCCGAGCGTGGTGGATTCATCACTGCGCTTCTTCGCGTCTCTGTTCATAACGTACCTCGCCCCCTACTCACAGCGTCATTGGTCTTTGCTGGTGTAAACTCTAGCCTAGTAGCCGATGCAGGGTATGTTGTGCTTATCCCTCTTGGTGCTGTGATCTTCGCAGCGGTAGGAAGACATCCATTGGCCGGACTCTCAGCAACCTTTGCCGGTGTTGCCGGTGGGTTCAGTGCGAACCTTTCTATCACCTCACTCGACCCGCTTCTTGGCGGACTTACGCAGTCGGCAGCTCAGCTTATTGATCCAACATATGTAGTGAGTGCCGCTGCAAACTGGTATTTCATGATAGCATCCACCTTTCTCCTAACGATTGTTGGCACGTGGGTATGTGATCGCATCATCGAACCGAGATTGGGTCCGTGGTCTACTACTTCCAGCCAAGCAGATGATATGTCAAAACTCTCCGCAACGGAAAAGAAGGGGCTTCTGTGGGCGGGTGTAACATTCGTACTGATGGCATCTGTCGTTGCACTCATAAGCATTCCCGAAGGATCCATTCTTCGCGACGAGCACGGCGGAATGAAGCCTTTGGAGAAAAGCATTGTAGTGATCCTGATGGTACTGTTCTTTGCAATGGGTTTGGTGTACGGAAAGGTCACTGGGTCCATTCGTAGTGACAAGGATGTTGCCGACATGGCAGGCGAGGGCATGGCAACGCTTGGGGGCTATATCGTTTTGTCCTTTGTGATGGCCCAATTTATTGCCTACTTCGGCTGGTCCAATCTTGGCGTTGTAACGGCAGTTTCAGGTGCTGAACTACTCAAATCCATGAGCCTCCAGGGTCCTGTGCTGCTTGTTGCCTTTGTTGTAGTAGCCATGATCATCAATCTTCTCATCGCAAGTGCGTCGGCAAAGTGGGCAATTATGGCACCGGTATTTGTGCCGATGTTCATCTTGATGGGAATATCACCTGAGGCAACACAGGCTGCATATCGCATCGGAGATTCATCCACCAATATGATCGCTCCACTGTTGAGCTACATTCCTCTCATTCTCGTTGCGATGAGACGCTATGTGAAGGACTCTACGTTGGGCACGTTGCTCTCGCTGATGTTGCCCTACTCCATATTCATAGCCATTGCTTGGACGATCTTCATGCTGATCTGGCTCTACGCCGGTATCCCTCTTGGTCCTGGCGTGAGCGCTTTCTATACGCCATAACAATCAACGTTTGATCACAAGACTCGATGAAGCGGTCTTTGTGCCCGAGAAAACCGTAACCGTATAGGTTCCGCTTGGAAGAGTTGTTAGGGTAAGGTTTGTGCATTCATCAACAACTGACGTAAGCACAACCCTGCCCTCTAGGTCCGACACGTCAACGCGTGCCGTGCTGATGCCGTTGTTTGGTACACAGACACGAACGGTTGTGGTTGCGGGATTGGGTTCTAGACGGAGAGTGCCGTGGTTTGCTTTTGTTTCATTGATCGAAGACAGGAGCCCCGTTACAAATGACTGGCGATCAGAGAAAAGTCCAACGGCATCTGCATTTGCTGATCGAACGCGCCAGAAATAACGTTTGTTGTTCTCGAGTCCGCGAACGAGGATCGATGTGTCTGCATACCCGTCGGTTTTTGACGCAATAGGATTAAAAGCAGCATTAGGTGATACCTCAATACCGTAGGTGGTTGCTTGTTGTACGCGTTCCCAGACGAGTTGTGCTTGGACGATACCCGTGGCTCCAGCAGCCGGAGAGTAAAGTGCGGGTGGCCGGACTGCCGTCGTGAATGACCACGTTTCCGAAGGTGTACTTCCTCCACCTCCACCAAATGCCTCTACGTTCCAGTTGTAGGTCACAGGGCCCTGCACGAGGTCATCGATGGCGAGTTGTGGTTCATTGATACCGGCAAACGTGCGAATGGTGTTCGGCGTTGCTTGGTCCCACACTCGAACAGCATAACTCGAAGCGTCTGCTACGGCGTTCCATGTCAAAACAGTATCACGATAGACACCACGTGTGCCGTTGTTGGGCGAGACAAGGGTTGGAATGCCGGGTTTGGAAGGTAACGATGTTATGCGCCCCGTATACGCGCCACGACCATGTGTTGCGATAGCAACCTGACCATCTGAGGCACGGCCGATAGCCATATCACACGGTACATTTCCGATAACGTCTGCGGCTGTCTGCGTCCACACTGTTGACATGCCGAACGTTTTTGATGCTACATACAGTCCGGTGGATGTTGCAGCCACAAGCACGGTAGTTTCATCATCATAGGGGGCTATTCCGACCCAGTTCACTGCAGGACCATTACCTGAACCATTGGACTTCTCTTCAAGGTTACCGGAGATGGCACTCCATGTTGTGCCGGCATCTTCTGACTCCCAGATACTAACAACGCCATAGTTCGAGAAGCACAATATGAGGTGCTCGCTATTTCTTGGATCAACACTAATACTGTTGATGTAGGCACCGCGAGGCATAGCAGGCGATGTTATGTCTTCCGGTGTTGGTACACCAACCTCTGCATTTTCAATTTTGAACACCTTGCCATTACCCGTGCCATAATACACCACGTGATGTGCTTTGTCGAGCGTAGATGTAGCACAGACCGAGGAGATCACATTTGGCGCTACGTTCGTTGTAGTCAGTGAATCCCAGTTTACCGACGTTGAATCATTTACACCTGCAGGTATATCGCGGAGGTTGTTGTTTCTCCACAACACCGAGCCCCCTGCTAAATACATCACGTGTTGATCCGCAGGGTGTAGCACATAGGGATTGATGAAGAGATAGTCTTTACCTCCTCGCGGATCAATTCGTGAACGATCGATTTCGTTGCCTACGGCATCACGGCGGATACGGAACATGCGGCCTTGTTGTGAAGAATAATACTCAGTCCGTCCACTATCGGCGAAGTAGCAATACGCCCCATCTCCACCACCAAGTCTTCTCCAGAATGCTGTGCCCGATGAGCTATCTGTTGCCCAGGTTGCATTATCCTGCATTCCACCTATCAACTTTGCACTTCCGTCAGCAGCTTCTTGGTCCACAGTGTAAAACTGTGTTGTTAGGTATCCTCTATTGAGGTCGGTCCAACTCACTCGTGATGCTCGCACATTGTCTGTTCGCTGAATACCACCATCATTTACACTGATGAGCACGTCTGGCTGCGTTGGATGAAAAACTACGTCGTGCTGATCTGGATGATGATTGGGATAGAGCGAATATTTGTCCCAATACGGGTCTTCCTTATCATATCCGCCTATCCAGGTATTGTTGACAGTTGTTGTGAATCCGTCAGTTGAACAATAGAGGTTGGTTCCTCCGATCACAACACAATTTGAATCGAAGGGCGAGACGCGTAGAAGCAGATCATATCCACCTTGTGAGTAAAAATCTCCACGCTTTGCGTCGGTCAGTGGGATATTCGCACTGCGCACATCCCACACTCCACCGCTTGCCGTTCCATCTCCACTCACATAAGTATACTTGAACAAGCTGTGCCATTCGTACTGCAATTCACCTCTATAGGTGGTAGAACCTTGTGCGCCAACACCGGGGGTTTCGGCCAAGACATAGATCTGATCCTGACTTTGTGGCACGGGGGCGAGAACAATGCGACGTGTTTGATTGTTGATTTCAGGTGGAGTGATGTTCACCCATGTGACACCATCTGTTGAACGAAAGACGCCCCATCGTGAAGCAATACTTCCTACCTGTCCGGTAAAAGCGCTGAAGGCAGCGTACAAGGTGCCGTTTGGTGTAATCGCGACATCGCTAAACAATGCATTACTTCCGGCCACACCAGTCCACGTGGTGCCTCCGTTGGTTGAACGTTGAAGTCCGGACCGTCCGGTTGCTACATAGAGCTCGCTACTGTCACGCAACGGATGCGTAACAATCCTCCACGTATAAGCGAATTGATGAGTTGCCGGTGTGTTCGCTGATGTTGTTGATGGCAATACGAACCACGAAGCCCCATTATCGGTGGACTTCCAAATACCATTACCAGAGATCTGTGCAGAGTTGCCGTATATCTCACCCGTTCCGTAATACCATACGTTTTGATGGAGGGGGCGCCTATCTTGTGCGATGGTTGTTACACTGTGTAACTGATCGGGCTTGGTTGTGAGTGACCACGTTGCCCCATTGTCGGTTGACTTCCACATCCCGCCGGAAACAGCACCGGCAAGTAGTGTTTGGTCATCGCCTGCATCAAAGGCAATGGCGCGTGTTCTGCCTCCAATGTTCCACGGTCCGCGATGTCTCCATTCGCCAAGATCCTGTGTTCGCTCACCATGGTCCTTACGTTGGAGCGTGCCAGGGAGTGTTCCTGCGAACTCGAGTTCACGTGCACGTATGTTAGGCGGAAACGTACCTGTTGCCGGGTCTCGATACTTGAGGAGTTCAAATTCTCGTCGGCCTTGGGCTGATGGCCCGTTACTAGAATCATGCGAAGCACATCCGGACAACAGAAGTGTTATGGCAGTGCTCACAAGGACAAGCATACGAACAATATTCATCGTTTGACCAATCGAAGGAGAGTACGAAGTGTGGATGCGCCGAGCACCTGTGTTACAACGAGTAGGAGCAGATAGACTGGAAGAGCTGCAGATCGTGCAAGAAGTTGAGTTGTATCATCTGTTGGCAACATCATCACAACACCGTAGATGCCTGCAGTGATAACGAGCACAAGCCCAACTCGAACTAGATCATAGTGAACCGGATAAACACGCAGTTGCACTACATAGAGAATCACGGCACTTGCTACATATGCCGCTACCTTTGCCCATGCGGCACCCATGATGCCAAAATGAGGAACAAGGAACCATGTAGCCGCAACGCTGACCACTGCGGCCACACCTGTTGCAATTGGAAAGAGCGATGTCCGCTTCTGGATATGAAATCCTGCGGACATGTTGATGAACACGCCATTGAAGAAATAGGCGAACATCACAACCGGAACAATACTCAAACCGGACCAATACGCAGGGTTTATGAATCGTCCACCAATAAACGGAAGCTGAACCACATAGGGCATGAAGAGCGACGTTACGAGGAACAGTGCTCCGCAGACGATACTGAACAGTGTGAAAACCCGTGCAAAGAGCCCCTTTGCTTCCGGATCATCACGATGATGCAGATAGAATGGCTTCCACGCATACTCGAACATTGTTACGAACATCATCATTGGAATGGCTAGGCGGAAATTGGTTTGGTACATACCCACCATTGCACTCCCGGTAAGCATCAGCATGATTGGTCGGTCTGCAACCTGGACCATGATCGCCGAGAAATTCGATGGCACCGTGGGAAGTCCAAAACGCAGCATGTTTCCAAACAATTCCTTTGCTGCCGGGAGATTTTCGCGTACCCTGCTGACAACCCCCACCATAGAGGGGAGGAAGTATAGGAAGGTAGCGGCACTGCCAAGAACTCCTGCCCACAAGACTCCTTCGATCTTCATACCAAGGACAACAACGAACAGGATGTTCAGGGCAACAGTAACAACGATTGAAAGTAATCGGAGCGCGGCAAACGTACGGGGCTTCTGCTGCATCCGTAATTGAGCAAATGGGATGAGCACCATCGCGTCCAGGAGCGGTATCAGCGATGCAATGGCCACATACGTAGCCCCTTCACTACTCAACTGCAAGAAGGTAGATCCAGCGATGGGAGTTGCCAGAATGACCGTTACACCTGTGACAACGATGCTGACGGCAACAACGGCAAGAACGGCAACAGAAAACACCCGCGCATTTGATTCGCTGTCTGACCGTTCCCAGAAACGCATGAAGGCCGGCTCCATGCCAAGTGAATAGACGATGTTCACAAAGGCGATCATGGCATATATGGCCGTGACGTCTCCAATCTCCGACGCTGAGAGGAAGTTCGTATAGAGTGGTGTAAGGAGAAACGAGAGGAAACGCCCCAAAACGGTGGAAACACCGTAGACGATAGTATCGGATGCCAGGGACCGGATCTTCGACTGCATGAGCTATTCGTTGGTGCGCGCCCCCGGGGGGACGTAAATTGTGAGCCTACAAACATATGCAGAGCACTATGCCCTACCTCCGTCGCATTCTCGTCATCCTCATTCTTGCCCAATCTTCTGCTGTTGCTCAGCAGCCCACTACTCCGGAAGGTATGCGCATTGCAGACCATGTGCGCGTTCTTGCCTCCGATAGTTGTGGGGGGAGAGGTCCGGCCACGATGGGCATTGAGAAGGCAGCAACCTATATCTCAAAGCACTTTGCGGAGTACGGGCTTCAACCTGCAGGACGTGTGGCCTATGCAGATACCTTCAGTCTTACTACAGGTGTAAAGCTCGGAGCCCAGAACTCCGTTGTGTTTGAGGTTGTGATTGAGCGTCCCGGAGTGCCCCTTGACAAAACAAAACCCACAAAGCTTGGTTGGAAGTTAGGGTCAGACTATCAACCCTGGGGGTTCAGTGAATCGGGCACGGTAACGGGTGAAGTTGCCTTTGTAGGATACGGCATCTCTTCGGCCAACTACGACGACTATAAGGACATCAACGTCAAGGACAAGATCGTTATTGTACTCCGTGGACTTCCAAAATGGGCCGAAAAGGACGAAGCCTTGAAGCAGTCTGCTTCTCTCCGCGCCAAGGCAACTCTTGCCCGAGATAAAGGTGCATTGGCTGTTGCATTTGTGAATGAACGAGGTGATTCTGCGGACGTGCTTGCTCGGTTTGGTCTTGACCGGCTTGGCAAGAACTCCGGAATTGTTGCTTTGCAAGTTCGGCGCACACCGTGCTCAAAGATCTTTCCACCTAAAGGAATGTCTCTCTTTACCGCAGAGACCACCATCGAACAGACAAAAAAACCGCAGTCATTTGTATTCGCCAATACACGGGCAACGGTTGTAACCTCGCTTGCCTTTGAAGAGGGTGTTACGCAGAACATTGTTGGTGTTGTTCGTGGTACCGATCCAAGCTTGGCCGGAGAATACGTAGTTATTGGTGCTCACTATGACCACCTCGGCATGGGTGATGAAAACTCCCTTGCCGCGTCCTCTACGCCGAGCATCCACTATGGCGCTGATGATAATGCCTCAGGCACTGCAGGGGTGATTGAACTGGCTGGACGTCTTTCGCGTAACCCGGGTAAACGATCCGTGATCTTCATGACGTTTAGTGGAGAAGAAAAGGGGCTCCTGGGCTCTAAACACTGGGTCTCAAATCCCACAATCCCACTCACATCCATCGTTGCGATGATAAACATGGATATGATCGGTAGACTTAAGGACGGGAAACTCAACGTTCAGGGACTCGGCACATCGTCCATGTGGCCAGCAATCATTGATTCTGCAAAGAAAGATCTGCCCCTTGTTGTGAGTACCACCGCTGATGGTTTTGGTCCAAGCGACCACTCGTCGTTCACCGGCAAGGGCATTCCAGTGCTGTTCTACTTCACAGGACTGCACAGTGACTATCACCGGCCATCCGACACCTGGGATAAGGTGAACGCCGATGGAGAGGCACTTGTCCTGACCATGGTCGAACGGTCACTGCGTCTGATCACCGACGCTCCAACACGACCAGACTTCACAAAAGGGGCTGACAAGCCCGCAGCTAACCAGTCAAGCAGTATTGCACTTAAGGTAACTCTTGGAGTTATTCCGGACTATTCAGATGATCCGCAAGGATTGCGCCTCACGGGTGTGAAGCCCGGTTCACCCGCAGAGAAGGCCGGTCTAACGGGTGACGACATCATGACGAAACTTGGCAACACGCAGATCAAGAACATCTACGATCTCATGACGGCACTCGGAACATTTAAACCCGGTGATGTAGCTGAAGTGCAATTCATCCGTGACGGTAAGACGCTTACGAAGAGGGTCGAATTTGTTGGGAAGTAGTCACGCCATCGCAAATGCATATGAACGACTCTACCTCATCACATCGATGATCGTGGATTCGATTCTTCGTTTGCGCCCGTTTCGTGACCCACAGTCAATTCTTGTTATCAAGCTGGACGAGATTGGAGACATGGTTCTTGCGATGCATACGTTTGAAATGATCAAACGTGATAATCCGCACGTCACGTTAACGATCTTATGCAAACCTTTTGTTGCCGGGATCGTTGCCGCTCACCCTTCCGTGGATCGTGTGATCGGCATCAAGGATCTTGGACCAGAGCGATATGACGTAGTAGTGGACCTTCGAGGTTCGTGGCCATCTCTTCGATGGATCCTTACTCATCCACCGCTACGCTTCTTCACACGTGCTCGTGTACGCGCTCGCAACAAAGCAACAGGACACATCCCTCACGACTCACGAGCAAACATCAGCATCGTGGAACCACTGCTGCGTTCTACGATACCCCTCCTACCAAAGATCGAGGTTTCACCTGCCGATCGAGAGACGGTTGGAGTCTTTCTTCGTTCTCACAACCTAGATCGCTTTGCTGTGATACACCCTGGGGCCAGACGTCCACTTAAGCAATGGCCTCCAGAAAGATTTTCAACCGTCATTCAATTCATCCACGAGAAGTATGGTCTTCGCACGGTGATCACCGGTGGCCCAGAAGACCGAGCTTTGATGGACAGCCTCTGTCTCAGCGCACCAATGGCAATAGCTTCTCCGGCAGACTTCACATTACTCCATCTAGCGGCACTCTGTGAACGTGCGTCACTGTTCGTAGGTAATGATAGCGGCCCCATGCATATCGCCTCAACGTTCGGCCTGCCCCTTGTGGGAATATTTGGTCCTGGCGTTCCCGGAGTGTTCGATCCAATCGGAGAGCACAGCACCACCGTACATCACGTCCTACCTTGCAATCCGTGTGACCAGATCACGTGTACACGCTCAGAGGGACCGTGCATTCTCTTGGTTACCGTGGATGAGGTATGCGAGGCAATAGGGCGAGTGATGCCCCTTACCAGTTAGCATAACACCAGGCCATAACGGCCATGGCATAGACACAGTCATTCAATTCGTTCTCTTTGAGCTTGTCGATGGTATCTCCCTCGGTATGATGATACCAGAAATACCTCTCTCCCTGAACCATCAGCTCTACCGTTGGAACACCGAGTGGCAGGAGCGGACTGGTATCTGCCCCGCCTTCGCCCGTTTCGATGTGTGTAGCATGGATGGGGGTAAGGAGCCTAGCGATATCCTCGATCTTTTTCCTAACCATCCCTGTATCGCTACATGTAAACCCTGTGGGTGCAAAAACCCCAGCATCACTTTCCATTGCGAGAACGTGTTTCTCGCCCTTGGTCTGATCGGCATATCCTTTGCCACCACGTAGACCATTCTCTTCATTCGTCCAGAAACACACTCGGATGGTCCGTTTTGGACGAAGTCCGAGCTGACGCATCATGTGTAATGCGCGCCAGGTAACAAAGCACCCGCCAGCATCATCCATGGCTCCTGTACCCAAATCCCATGAGTCTATGTGTCCACCCATCACAACCACTTCATTCGGCAGTTCAGAACCCTTGATCTCGATGATGATATTTCTGGAGGGGGCGTCGGGCATCCATTTTGCCTCCATGGACAATTGCAGTTCCACCGTTTCGCCGCGGTCCTGCATACGCTTTAGGAGCAGGGCATCTTCTAACGTGATAGCGCCTGTTGGGATCTTGGGAAGTGAATCGTTGTAGCCCATTGCGCCCGTATGGACCGTTTGGATGCCAAAAGGTCCAACGCTTCGCACCAGAGCGGCCACAGCGCCATAGCGTGCCGCTTCCGAGGCACCATTGTATCGATAGGCCACGGTTTCACCGTAGGTGGTGAAGGGCACGTTGTAAACGACGATCTTGCCCTTGGCTTCCGCCGACCGCTGGCGAAGCTCGGCCATAGACCCCACAACAAGCACAGGAGCCGCCACAGGCCTGTTTTGTGTGCCCACGCTGCCCCCAAGTCCGCAGAATGGCATGGTGCGCTTGAGGGGCTTCGTCATGCTCAGGGACTCATTCCCACGTTTCCAATTCGGGACCATGATCGGTTGCGTCCGAACATCCCATCCGTCGGCACGCATTGACGCGATGATCCAGTCTAGCCCCTTTTCCAGAACATCCGAGCCGCTGATTCGCCTTGGATAGTGGTCTGTGAAGTCGGCAAGAAGCGGATATAGGCCGTTATCGGCCTTTGTCCATGCCAACATTCGATCTGCGTCCTTTTGGAACCGCTCAGCCCCTTCTCCGGCAAACACGGATAGGACGGATATGGTGGATATGACAAAATGACGGAATGACGGAATGACGAGATGACGGAATGACGAGATGACGGAACGACGGAGTGACATTGGGGGCTCCAAATGAGGGTTTCGTAGGAACGAAAAGATACGACGGTGAACGGTTGGTATCTTTGCATATGAGCCTAACCATCCGTGCCCTGAAAAAAAGCGAAACGCTGAAGTTCATTAAGGCCCAGTGGCTGTTCTATAAAGACGACCCGTATTGGGTACCACCGATGCTCATGGATCGGAAGAAGCTGCTGAATGTAGACAAGAATCCGTTCTACAAACACGCACAGATACAGCTCTTCTTGGCTGAGCGTGATGGGAAGGTTGTGGGGCGGATCGCAGCTATCACCAACAACAACCACAACGCTGAACACAAGGACAAGGTTGGCTTCTTTGGATTCTTTGAATGTATCCAAGACCAAGGTGTTGCAACGTCACTCTTTACTGCAGCAGAACAATGGCTGCGAGATAGAGGTATGGAAATCATCCGTGGTCCGGTGAATCCGTCGATGAACGATGAGTGCGGACTTCTAGTCAATGGTTTTGATGGTCCACCCGTGATCCTCATGACCTATAATCCGCCCTACTACGCACAGCTCATCGAAGATGCCGGATACGAGAAGTCGCAAGATCTCTACGCCTACCTCCTTCGGAACTCCAACTACGCATCTGACAAAATGACGCGCCTCTTTGACGTAATCGTGAAGCGCAACGAGCTTGTCTTCCGCGGCCTCGACTTCAAGGACAAGCATAAGTTCAAACGCGATGTAGAAACGTTGAAATTCATCTACAACGAAGCATGGGAGAAGAACTGGGGCTTTGTGAAGTTCACGGATGAAGAGTTCGACTTCTTGGCAGCCGACCTCAAACAGATTGCAGATCCCAATCTCGTCTTCATCGTAGAAAGTAAGGGGCGGACAGCAGGCTTTTGCCTCGCTCTTCCTGATGTGAACCAAGCGCTCATCCATAACAAAAAGGGCAGTCTTCTGCCCGGCGTATACCACCTTCTCACCAAGAGCAAGAAGATCGATCTCTGCCGCATCATCGTCCTCGGTGTATTGCCGGAGTTCCGCAACACCGGTATTGATGCTGCTATCTACATGGAAATCGGAGAACGTGCTAAGAAGCGTGGCATCATGCTCGGAGAAGCAAGTTGGATCCTCGAAAGCAACGAAATGATGAATAAGGGGCTTACCTCAACAATGAATGGTGAGCGCTACCGCACCTACAGACTCTACGACAAGGACTTATAAATGGGCAGAGCTTTTGAATTCCGCCGGGCACGCAAAGAAAAGCGCTGGGCGAACATGTCGAAAACCTTCACCAAACTTGGGAAGGAAATATCCGTTGCTGTTAAACAGGGCGGACCGGATCCAGAGTTGAACCCTCGCCTACGCGTGATCATCCAGAACGCCAAGGCTGCCAACATGCCAAAGGATAATGTTGAGAACGCCATCAAGAAGGCGTCTGCCAAAGACGCAGCTACGCTCGAGGAATCAAACTATGAGGGTTATGGTCCACACGGCGTTGCCGTATGGGTGGAAACTGCCACAGATAACCCAACCCGTACAGTTGCTAATGTTCGCTCTTACTTCAACAAAGTGAACGGTCAGCTCGGTACGTCGGGCTCCCTAGAATTCATCTTCGATCGTAAGGGTGTGTTCACAATCCCTGCTGCCGGTATCGAACGAGATGAATTGGAGATGACGCTCATTGAGAATGGTGCAGAGGACATTCAGGAGCTAGACGATGACATCATCGCCTACACATCTTTCCAAGACTTCATCACGATGCAGAGAGCGCTGGAAACGGCAGGCATTGCTGTAACAAGCGCCGAACTTCGAAGAATCCCAAACAACCTCGTCACGCTCACGGATGAACAGGCAGAAGACATCATCAAACTCATCGACAAACTTGAAGAAGACGACGATGTTCAGAACGTCTTCCACAATATGAATGAAAGCGAATAATGTGCGGTATCGTTGGCGTCTTTAACCACCCGCAGGCTGCGGTCCTCTCCTACTATGCCCTTCATGCATTGCAACACAGAGGTCAGGAAGCATCAGGCATCGTTACAATGTATCACGATGGTGTAAAGGACAAGAAACGTTTCGGCGTTCATAAGGGTGAAGGTCTGGTCCTCGATGTTTTTTCTGAACATGATGTGTTCACAAAGACGTTGCGAGGTGAGGCAGCCATTGGTCACAACCGCTATTCCACTACGGGTAGCAATTCATTGGCGAACATCCAGCCATTCCACTTCAACTATACGGGCGGAAACTTTGCTCTCGCTCATAATGGCAATCTGACGAATACCCGCTCCCTCCGAGCTAAGATGAAGGAAGATGGAGCGATCTTCCAAACAACAACAGACAGTGAACTCTTTCTCCACCTTATCGCGCGTAGCAAACAGAAGACGCAGATCGAACAGATCCGAGAGGCTGTACAAACCGCGCAGGGGGCTTATTCACTCGTGATGTTGTCCGAGAATGCACTCTATGCTTCTCGCGATCCGCACGGATTTAGACCACTCTGTGTTGGTCGTATCAAACACGAGGGCGGCTATGCATATGTAGTGGCATCCGAGACGTGCGCTCTAGACATCATTAGTGCAGAATACATCCGTGATGTTGAGCACAACGAGATCCTCGTCATCGATCAAAAGACCGTTGATACGGGCGAGTTTACATCGTACTACATCAACGAGTCGATGACCGAAGCACGCAATTGCATTTTTGAATACGTGTACTTCTCGCGCCCGGATTCACGCATCTTTGGTACACCTGTCGATAAGGTTCGGCGTAAGCTCGGAAAGAATCTTGCTGAAGAGAGTCCGGTAGAAGGGTCCGAGGACGACAAAGTGGTCGTCATAGCTGTCCCGGACTCAGGCAATACCGCAACACTTGGCTATGCTCGTGTGAACGAGAAGAAGTATCCTTCGCGGTACGAGATCGGACTTATTCGATCGCACTATGTTGGACGTACTTTCATTGCTCCCGGACAGGACAAGCGCGAGTTCAAGGTAAAGACAAAATTCAACGTTGTACGTGGAGTGTTGGAAGGCAACAAGGTTGTTGTTGTTGACGATTCAATCGTTCGCGGTACAACGTCCAAATCTCTGGTCAATCTCATTCGCGAAGCGAAACCACGTGAAGTGCATGTACGGATCACATCGCCCCCTGTGAAACACCCTTGTATGTATGGGATGGACTTCCCAAGTAGTGAGGAGCTTATTGCGAATCACTATGATTCAGAAGAGGCCATCGCCAAGGAACTCGGCGCAGACTCGCTCCGTTATCTCAGCGTAGAAGGATTAATGGACGCCGTTCCGCAAGGTCCGGGCATTGGATACTGCACGGCCTGCTTCACGGGCTCATACCCAGTAAAGGTGGATCTTGCCTCTACAAAACTCGCTACGGAAGAATGAGTAATGAGTGAAGAATCAATGTTGCCCCCTTCCTCACGGAATGGGTGGAAGATCGTTTTTGCCCTGATTGGACTTCTGGCTGTTACGGGGCTTGTGTTATCCTTGGTGTACCGAGATAGCACGAAACCCGGTGAGGTGATCCGCAAGGCACAGCGGAAGGCTGCAACTCGTGTTGTGTACACCATCGTGTTCAGCAAAATCGACGCTGCACAGACAGAGCACATCATCAGCGAAATCGTGCGGGATCTGGGTGCTGATACATCAACGGCCGATCTCATTATTGGGTCACCGGTAACAGATCCATGGTGTGCCTCAATTAGCGAGTACAAGCGCAACCTCCGTAAGGCAATGACGGAAACGAAAGACCTTCCAATCGGCAAACAGTCCGTTGTTGTATCCATGGTTGCAGGTCTCTTAACAAAGAACGAACTACCTGCACGAGTCTATTTGGTTGGACGCATCAACGGCGAAGATGTAGGACCCATTGCACAGCGTACTGCCAAGACCGTAGCTGCCATTGAGTTGCGTTCAAACATCATGGGACCCGTTTCAGTTATCTCATACCTATGGCCGGCAGACGCGGCGGCAAATAAGGGATACGCACGGCTGTTTGAAGAGAAGGGGTTCCCGTTTGAACAGCGAAGCGTGAATAGCGAATAGTGAATAGCGAATAGTGAATAGCGAATGGTGAATAGTTTGTAGCCCATGACGAAGTCATGGAACCATGGATAGCGGATGTTTATTTGGCGATGATGACGATCTCTGTGCGGCGGTTAAGCCCCCTACCAAATTCAGTTGTGTTGTCGGCGATAGGGCGTGATGGGCCGTGGCCAACTGTTTGAATGCGTCGTTGGTCTATACCGCGTTGAACGAGGTAGGCCTTCACAGTTTCTGCGCGGGCCAAGGATAGCGCTTTGTTAGCGCGCAATGAGCCTGTGTTGTCTGTGTGGCCTTCGATGCGTACCTGCACAGCCGGACGGCTCTTCATGAACTCCATGAGTACTTCGAGCTCTTCCACCCTCGTTGGCAGCGTTGCACTGCTTGTTGGGAAGAGCAGGTTCTCGATGATGAACTTTCGGCCGATCTCCACGATTGGGATGATCTGCTTTACGAGCTCTCTCTTTCGTTCGTCAAGAATGGCAACGTTGATAGAATCGCGCACCATCTTTGAGTCACTGCGATACGTTACGGCATAGAGATTCGTGAGCTGGGTTGAATATTGATCGAGGATACGCGAGAATGGTTGTTTGATATCGAACACAGCTCCACGCGTTGCTTCAGCGATAAGCTTGTATTCTTCGAGCTGAGGTGGTACGATAGCAAAAAGTCGGACGTTGTTGTCCTTGAGCAATGGGACAATGGTCTCCGTTGTCATATACGTTCTGCCGTTGCCCTTCTCGCCAAATTGGTGATAGGGGGCGTCAGTGATGACCACAGCAACACGGTTGGCAGCAGGCACCCACTTCGTACGGGCCACGTCCTTGATGGCCTCTAGGGCATTTTCCTTTTCATCGAAACCACCACTTGCATAGACCTTAGCCATCCATGACAGGAATTCTTTAACGTCGGAAGTGGGTTGGTAGGACCGTTCAACAAAGTCGCTGAAAAGCACCAATCCCAGGCGGTATTCAATCCCTCTGTTCCTTAGCGCTTCTACGAATCCCTCGATATTATCCTTCACCCCATTGATGTGAGCCTGCATCGTGCCCGTGATGTCAACGAGGAACATAAAATCAACAGGTATGCGTTCTTGGATCGTAACCTTCTCAACGTTTATCACCGGCTTCTGGACGCCATTCTCTACAACTGTTAGCGTCTTCGGATCGATCGTATCCATGACGCGCGCACTATCGTCGAGAACTTCTACGATCAACTTGATAGTAGGAAACCGAGTGATATCTACGTTTTGAATGGTCATCCGCACACCATCCAGGGACGACTTCACGCGTGCGTCTTCGGCAACCTTGCGTGCTTTATCGAGGGAGTCCTGTCCAGACACGAGAACGCTCGACATTGCGAAGAACGCAAGGACCAAGATTGTGAAGTATGGTAGACGTTTGCTCATTGCTGAAAACGACAAAGCCCCTTCAATCCACATGAAAGGGGCTTTTGTCGATCATGATATATCGTTAGAAGTTGAGTCGGAGAACGGGCGAGAACATAAAGAAGTTCTCAACTTCGAATGGGCGTGCATCACGCAATGGCGTTGAATAGCGACCTTCGAGATAGAACCAATCTCCGAATACAGGAATATAGGCACGGGCCAAAAGGATCTGATTCGAATACTGGAGGCTGATGCCGAATGGGAATGCCGCTTGATTGCGATACTCCACCTTGGCATAGATCCAATCGAGAGCTTCGTTTGGCTTCCATGTGATGAGTCCATTTACACCATCTCGACCAAGGAATTGCTCATTCTTGCCGTCGAGTGTGTCGAGGAACACAGCTGCTTCTTGAACTTCTGCATAGCTGATACCAACATCGAAGCGGAAGAAGTTTTCCGGGATCTTACGGTTGAGCCACAGGTTGTAGAACAACGTTGCCTGTCCAGTAGAACGCATAACCGCTGTTGTTGCATACGGATCGATATCAAACGATGGCGCTGTTACTCTACGGCTTCCAATGTCGAAGATGTAGTAGGATGTAACGTCGATCGTATTCGTTGGATCAATGCTTTGCAATGGTAGCTCTACGTTCAATCCGAGACCAAACTGCGGATGGAATGGCATATGGAAGTCGAGTCCACCAACGATTTTGCCACCGGCAGAACCGTTGAGCTTGCGACCCGGGATAAAGTCGAGCAAACGACTCTGACCATCCAGATTACCCGTCATACGATATCCAAATCCGAGTCTCGCATTGATGAGATACGGGATCGGTTTACGTGTGTCAGGATCCGAATTCTCATATAGGGGGCGTTGCAGAAACACACGGCCTTCGCCGGATGACCAAAACGTATAACCAACTTGGTCCGTACCCAAGGAAGCCTTAAGCCAAAAGCCCGACGTACCGATCTTCAGAGACTGTTCAAATGCAGAGAGCGTAAACGAATGTGTCACATTTGTTGGCTCCATGTAGCTGATGATCTCCGCAATCTGTGGTGCAGATGGTGGAGCCGATGGTGGGATTTCGTTGTAGCAATATGGGCGCTTGCCATCTGCGAGGCGCATTGCAAGCCGCTTCATATTCGACGAGATCTCAGAGGCTACCATTCGCTCTGAGCCACACTCAATAAGAATGAGCTCAAAGTCTTGTCCTTGCTCGCCTTCCTTTACGGGTGCAGCGGTCACAACAATGGATTTGTCATCAAGATTTGCCTTCGTATACCCCATGAGGGCAAACGATTGCTTGATCTGAACTTGTAGGTCCGGTTCACAAATTCTCCAGCGAGGAAAATACTGGAGGATCTCCGGGTCGATCGTCTTCAGTGCCGTAAGTGCCGTATCGGCGAACGTCTGTGTGTGGGCCGGAACGGCTACACATGCGAACGCAACAACGACGCTTAGGGTCAAACGGTACATGATCTGCATAAAGCTATTTCCTTCGTTGCGCGTTGGGTCAGAAGTTGAAGATGAAGTTCACGGCAGGCATCACTACAGCGTCGTTTTCCCACTGACGTGGGTCGCGGAACACCGGAGCGAAGATGCGCGCATCGAAGCGTACGGCAAATTGATCCATGATAGGCACTTGTAGCCATGCCTTACCGAGAATCGTTTCGTCGAAGTACGACAATGTAAAGCCGACCGGAGTCGACCATGCGGTTGCCATGAAGTCAACGGCTCCAGAGAGTCCGCCAACTGTCTGATTGTCCACCTTACGATAGATAACGGCCGTGTCGAGATCTTGTCCGGCAGTTGTAGCCCAAGACTCCATGTTATAAATCGTACCGCCGAGGCGCATCCGGAACATGAAGGATTCGTCGATCCGTATTGCAAAGGTGTATTGCATCGTAGCGTGGAATCGCACGAGGTAGTCTTCGTTCAAGTTCGACTGAATGTTGTACACTTGATGGTCTGTCTTAACAGCATCAGAGAATACATAACTACCTCCAACGTGGAACACGCCGGACTCAGAGATCACCCGGATCGGGAAGTCAAAGGCACCGTTGATACCCATACCGCCAGTTGTCATGCGCTGCGTTGCTCCAAGATCCTTTGAGATATTGGACCAGCCATTCGTTGGAAGTACAACACCCAGGTGTGATGCACCCCATACGGCGTTCAGCGTGAGGCGTTCCGACCAGATCGACGGATAGTTAATGTCCTCAAGGCCGTACTTCAATTCTACCCCATACTTAGGGAGGTAGGCATTAGTTGGTACAGCAGAATCAATTTCTCCGTCATTGATCACTGGGCGTTCGAATCGGCGGTATGAAATACCGTCGAGCGCACTCACAATGATTTCGTTGTTGTTCTGATAATTCTGCGGAAGGCCTTCTGTGATGCGCATGTAGAGAGGCGACGAATCTTCGTTGATGCCTTCTGTTGTGCCATACTTCTTCTTGACGAATCGAATACCCTCTTCGCCAATACCTTGCGCTTCTGGTGTTACGTTTTCGAGATTACCCTGAACAACCTGATTTGTCAGATACTGGTATAGAGTAGCGGTTGTTGTTTCGAGGATCTCGCTACCCTTCTTCGCAACACCACTAACCAAGATCTGCTCATCAAGTTGTTTTGCTTCAAGTTCATTAGCCAGATACTTGCCACTTGGTGGATCGAGATCTTGGCGTAGCCCGTAGAAGCTCTCTGTGTTCTTTTGCACAAGAAGTGCGATCACACGAAACGGCTCACCGGGTTGATACCTTGTGGTAACAACGAAGGCCTTCTTGAACTGGGCTTTTTCCCACGCAATACGCTGAGAAAAATACCGCTCGTAAGCCTTGCACCCTGCGGCACGCATCCATTTCTGGTATTCCTTTTCATCTGCACCTTCTCCGCCGGAAAGGACGTATTCTTCGATCTCGTCCTTCTTGTTGCACAGCTTAGCTTCTTCAGGAATGACGGGTTCCGGAGGGCCAAGAAGCATGTTGAGCTTGTTGACCGTGCCATCTTCTTCGTTCACACGAAACACGGAAATCATTCCGTACCGCCAGTTTTTGTATTTGTCCAGAATACTGGACACCTGCGAATTCTGTTGCGCTTGCATCGTCCCCACAGCGATGGTAGCAAACAGAAGTGAGCAGATAATTATCCTCGTGGAAGTCATGGTGTTCCTTGACATGCTTCGAATCTTCAAATTCGTTTTTTAGTTCGCCACTTGTATCGGCTGTGTCTTGATACGTGGCTTGGACGTTGCACCTTGCGAACGTGCCGTTGCGGAGATCGACAGCTGAATGTTTCCTTTGACCTGTCCCTTGGTCAATGGCAACTTTCCACCAGTAAGCTTCAATGTTACCTCGTATTCATTCCCTGAGATCTTACGCGCTTTCCCTACCACAACAACCTTGTAGGTAGTATTGGTCTTGAGATCTCGAACATTTGAATTTGATACTTGAACTTCAACATCGCCTACTTCAGCGCGCTCAGCGTCTGAAATCTGTGGTGGTTTCACCATAATTCCACGCACCTTGAATTCAGGATCACTGTTATTCATGATCGGATCGATCTTGATGTCTTGGGTGAGGACAAGTGGTTTCTTCAGTCCAACATCACCACTTCCATTGAAGAGTTCAACCACGTCTCCGGAGTTCGGATCCTTCCAAGAAATCGTCAATTGGACTTTATCCGTTCCCGCAGGTACCTTGACATTGTCAGATTGACCGATTGAAAGTTTGCGTATTGGCGGCGTCTGCGTACCAGCACCAAGATTGAAGTTCATAATGAACTCATCCGGCTTGATGGTATTCCCTGAATTTGGGGACGCAACAAGTTCAAGCGCATCGCCCCATGATGCTTCAAGGGCGCTCTTCACCTCTTCCGCATTGGAGAGGCCAGAGCTATAAACATACACAGAGCATTGAACCGCTTCAGATGCCTTTGATGCATTCTTCTGTTGAAGCTCAAACACGTACGGCTCATCCCGCGCTGTAAGATTACCAGCCACCGTAATGCTTAGATCCTTGTTGACCCACTTTGTACCACCACCGGATGCGGAGGCAGTGGCGGTTCCACCAACCACTTGGGCATTACCCGGGTTCTTCAGGAAGACGGTTTGGCCATTGGATGGCGTAACAGACATTGGAAGCTTGAGCGACGCAAGCTTGTCGAAGACGCGAACTACGGTTTTCAGATCGGCGATTTTTGGATCTGTGATCTGAGGAGCAGGCTTGAGAACACGAATGTTGAATTCGATCTCGCCTTGATTCTGCTTAAAGGCATTTTCTGTCTTTATGCCTGGAGTTGTAAGCTTGATGATGGCACCATAAAGTCCGATTCGACTCTTTTCATTGATGTCATCCGTACCGTTTGTTAGCTCATCAAGCTTTTGATCGAATGCATCGAGGTCCGTTCTGGCAAGTTCGAGACTTGGCAGATTTTCGGTATGCTTCACAAGCTGATCGCGAACCTTGAGCAGATCCTTTACTTTGAGCTGAACTGTACCGATGTTCACCTTTTCTTCCGGGTCGATCTCGAACCCTGCACCTTCCTTGATGGAGACACCAAGGATCTTATTTGTGCGCGACGAGAAGCGGAGTTTGTACCAGCCGGCTTCCTTTGGCTCGAAGTTCACAACAAAGGAACGCTTCTTTTTGGAGACTACGGGACCAAGCTTAACGGTTTCATCCTTGGAATAATAGAATTCCGGTTCCGTTACGCGACCTGGCTTGAACATCGATGTTTGCGGAACGTTGTACGATGCCGCCGTAAGTACGGCCAACATACCGTCCGTAAATGCTTGTGGATTGGTCTTGTTGCGCTCGTAAAGTGCTTCAACTTGACCTTCCATTTCCTGATAATTCAGTTTCAGATCTTGGACAATCTTCGGCTGCCACGTAGCAGGGTCTTGAGGTACCTGCTCGTCAGTTTGATCGTTGTTATAGAGGATCTCGTATTTGATATCCGATACGTTTGACAAGCGAAGGAATCGCTTGATACGGTCGAGATATTCTTCGGGCTCTTCAACTTCCGTCATCTTCAAGGCAGATGAAACGTCAGTGATCCCAACCTCAACGAGGTACTTGCGTTCAGGTTTGATATCAGCACCAATGGCCTCCTTCACGTTTACGCCAGGAGGGGGAATGGTGATCTGATCCTGAGGTCTTGTATTGATACCTTCGGATCCGGCACCAACCTGCAACTGAGAAAGGATCGATTCGACGATGCGCATCGACTCTTTCTGCTTAGCAATAAGGTGCTCTTCGGCTTCATCTCGCTCCACGATGATGATCAGGAGCTCGAGAATAACAGCTAGATACAATACAAAGTAAACTTTGCCAGCTCCGCCCTTGGACATGGCGTTCCTCTAGGTAATGGGTGAACAGATCCCTCCGTTCAGGACAACAACGGGAAGCCTACTACTTTAGCAGGATTCCCGTGTGTCTCACTTCGTCAATATCGTCACTTTTCTGATGTGGACGGCGTAACAACTGCTGCTTCGGTGGATGGCGTAACGGCTGCGGACTTCACGTCCTTAGCCTTCATTGAGCAGCACGACGATGAGTTGCTGACCTTCTTTGCCTTAACGCTGGTGGTTGAGCACGTAGCGCTTTCCGTTGCCTTCACTGCCGTTGTAGAGCAATGGTCTTCTTTGGCAGATACCTTCTTGGCGGCTGCTGTTGTGCTGCTGCAGCATGATGAGGACGATTTTGCCTTCTTTGCAGATGCCTTCTCGTCGCACTTCACACCAGCTGTTGCTACGGCGAAGGATGCGGCGGCAACAATTGCCGTCATCGCGATCATGCGGATCTTCATGCCGAACTCCTGTATCGATGTTGAATTACGTTGTCTTTTATTCACACGGCTCGAAAAATAGGCCGTAACTGCCTGTTCTCCAAAGGAATTTCCGTGCCAAGAGCAGTCATATTGTGATTGTAGACCCTTCTTGGAAAAAAAACGATCCCATTCTGAGTCTCAGAATGGGATCGGCATTGAGATTCTCGGTATGACTACTAACTGCAACCCGTTGTAGTTCCACAGTTAAGACACATTGTGCAAGCCCCGTTCCGAACTACTTGTGTGGATTGGCACTTCGAGCAAGATTCCCCAGTATATCCCATCTTCTTTGGGTCGAACTTGGTAGCATCGAACTTCTTTGGGTCCGTACCGTCCGCCAAAGACTGCGAATCTCCATTACCGCTCACGGCCTCCATTACGTCATCAAAAGTGGCAGGGGGCTCGCTGGATGTTGATTCGTCCGTTGTACCACGGATGTCAGTGGGTGCATCTCCGGCTGGCTGACCGCCCGGTGTGCCTTGGTCTCCCTTTGGCAGAGTGGGCTGGTCAACGGCATTGACATGCACGAAGTCAGTCCGTTTCAGATAATCATAACCAAGTGTGCGGAAGATGTAGTCCACGATGGATGTAGCGTTCTTGATCGCTTCGTGGCCATCAACGAATCCAGCCGGTTCAAATCGGGTGAACGTAAAGGTGTCCACAAGCTCGTCCAGTGGCACTCCGTACTGAAGCGCTTTTGAGGCTAAAACGGCAAAGCAATTAAGGAGCCCCTTAAACGATGCACCTTCCTTGTACATATCGATGAATATCTCGCCGAGCTGCCCATCGTCAAACTCACCAGTGCGGAGGTAGACCTTATGACCACCTACTGTGGCCTCGCGAACGTAGCCGTGACGGCGCTTTGGTAGACGGCGGCGTTCTGCGATCTGGTATACGCGCTCAACGATGACCTTTTGCAGGGCCTTGTTGTCAACCGTTTCATCCCAGTCATCTTTGTCGCCAAGAAGTACCAGCTCGTCAAAATGATCATTGCTGGCATTAAGGGGCTGAGAGAGCTTGGATCCATCGCGATAGAGTGCGATAGCCTTGAGCATCAAACGCCACGAAGCCAAGTGTACGTCACCCACATTGTCCACAGAGGCTTCTGCGGGCATATTGATGGTCTTGGAGATAGCGCCACTGATGAACGGCTGTGCCGCTGCCATCATACGGACGTGAGCCATGTAGTCGATGTAACGCTCGCCACGGCGACCGCACTTATTGGCGCAGTCGAAGATAGGAAGGTGCTCGTCCTTGATATGTGGAGCCCCTTCGATCATCATGGTTCCACAGACATAGTCATTGGCTTCCTCCACTTGCTTGGCCGAGAAGCCAAGGCCGGTAAGAAGGTCAAAGCCTGGATCGTCTAGCTGTGCATCAGTGAAGCCAAGGGCATGGCATAGCTCATCGCCAAGAGTGTAGCGATTGAACGTGAACCGAATGTCGAAGGTATCCTTAAGCTGCTTACCCACCGCTTCGAGGGCTGCATCCGTGAAGTTGAGAGCCTTGAGTGACTGGCGGTTGATGTGCGGACATCCTGCGATAGAGCCATGGCCTGTGCAGTACTTCTCGATATCATCGATCTGCTGATCGTTATATCCGAGCTTCGTGAGGGCCTTGTGTACAGATTGGTTCACAATCTTGAAGTATCCGCCCCCCGAGAGCTTCTTGTACTTCACGATGGCAAAGTCCGGCTCGATCCCTGTTGTATCGCAATCCATCACTAGGCCGATCGTACCAGTTGGTGCGATCACTGTGGACTGAGCATTACGATAACCGAACTCTTCCCCAAGAGACAGTGCACGATCCCAGGCCAGACGAGCTGCGCTGAGGAGCTCTTCCTGACAGTAGTTTGGATCGATTCCCTGTGGTTTGATCGTAAGACCTTCGTATTCCGCTTCCAATGCGTTGTATGCTGCACGCCTGTGATTTCGGATGACGCGGAGCATCGCGTCGCGGTTATTCTTGAACTTCGGAAACGGCTTAACGTCGCGAGCCATCTCAGCACTTGTAGCATATGACTCACCGGTCATGATGGACGTAAGCGCTCCGCAGAAGGCAAGTGCCTTTGGCGAGTCATACGGAATGCCCATCATCATGAGGACAGTGCCAAGATTTGCATACCCTAGACCGAGCGTGCGGAAGTCGTAACTCTTCTGGGCCACTTCCTTAGAAGGGAACTGGGCCATGAGTACAGATATCTCGAGCACGATTGTCCAGAGACGGACGGCGTGGCGATAATCGTCAACCTTCATCGTTTGCGTTTCTTCATCATAGAAGTGCGCAAGGTTCATCGATGCCAGGTTACATGCAGTATCGTCGAGGAACATGTACTCTGAACATGGGTTCGATCCATTAATACGGCCATCATTCGGGCAGGTGTGCCATTCATTGATGGTGGTATCGAATTGGAGTCCCGGATCGGCACTCTTCCATGAGCTAAGATTGATCTTTTCCCACAACATGCGGGCGCTCACCGTAGTGCGCTTCTCGCTGTTGGTGCGCCAAACGAGATCCCATGATCCATCTGTCATCACGGCTTCCATGAACTCATTTGTTACGCGAACAGAGTTGTTGGAGTTCTGACCGGAAACCGTTTGATACGCTTCACCTTCGTAGTGGGTATCGTACGAAGAGAAGTCCAACGTTGTAATACCCTGCTTCACCAATGCAAGCGTACGCTTGATGATGTTGTACGGCACACCACGGTTAAGAGCACGTTGGATCAGTATGCGCAAACGTTCGTTGTTTGCCTCATCCGCTCCACTCTCTACGGCTGTTTCAACAATGGCTTCAAGGAAGGTTGATGCAATCTTTGAACCGGCTACGAGGGCGGCAACCTTCTCTTCTTCCTTTGCCTTCCACTCAATGAACTTCTCGATATCCGGGTGGTCTACGTTAACGATCACCATCTTTGCCGCACGGCGCGTAGTACCACCACTTTTGATGGCACCGGCTGCACGGTCGAAGATCTTTAGGAACGACATCAGACCGCTGGAAACGCCCCCTCCCGACAAACGTTCTTGCTCGCCGCGGAGATTGGAGAAGTTGGAGCCCGTACCCGATCCGTATTTGAAGATGCGAGCCTCACGCGTGGCCAGATCGAAGATCCCGCCTTCGTTCACAAGATCATCTTCTACCGATTGAATGAAGCAAGCATGGGGCTGTGGGTGGGTGTAGGCATCACCAGAACGTGTGAGCTTCTTGGTGTCTGGGTCCACAAAGTAGTGTCCCTGCGCGCTACCCGTGATCCCGTACGCAAAATTCAAACCCGTGTTGAACCACTGCGGCGAATTTGGTGCGGCCATCTGCTTGAGGAGCATGTAGGATATCTCGTCGTAGAATGCCTGCGCGTCCTCGGCGGTGTCAAAGTATCCATACTTCTCACCCCACCAACGCCAGCATCCCGCCATACGATGTACAACTTGGCGTACAGATGTTTCCGGGCCTGTAACGGGCTTTCCGGATTCATCAAGTATTGGTTGACCGTTTGCGTCGAGCTGCGGTACTCCCGCCTTGCGGAAATACTTCTGCACAAGGATGTCGGTTGCTACTTGTGACCATGCGTCGGGCACTTCAACCTTATCCATCCGAAAGATTTCTTTACCACTTTGATTGCGAAGGACAGAGTCCCTCTCCATATACCGGAACATATCGTACGGGCTTGTCCCCGACGTGGTAAACCGGCGCGAAATATTCATGCAGTCCCTCCAAATGAGCAATGTGGTTCTACCCCCCTCGGGCAAAAACACCTAACGATCGCTCAGCCTGGCACCGATTCAAGAAGACGCTACCGCCGCGGTGCGGGTAGTGTCCGTCCGTTGAAGGGTCGTATCAGGTGATGGGTTGTGGGATCGAAAAGGCAGGACGTTGTCTCTACGACGCGAGTCGTAAGCACAGGTGCTTAGCTGTTGTTCTTCCTCTCCGTGCTGCTACGTTTTGGAGACAACGAGGGGCAAAATAGTGCTACTCACCTATGTCGTCAACGCACATCAGTCCGTGTGGAAAACTATAGGTGTTAATGGGCGAAACCGAACCACTTCTCAACATGTCATACAGGGCTCAGCGAAAAGAAAAATCCTAGGTTGCGGCCTATGATTGATGCACTGTTTTCCGTAGACGTGTGGCTGTTCTACGCCGTCAACCACGGGCTTTCAAACCCGGTGTTCGACCTGCTCCTGCCCCTTATCACCACTACACGATGGTGGTATCCGGTGTATGTTCTTGGCATCGGCTACCTTCTTGTTCGGGGATGGCAACAACGTAGCACAGTTGACGGAAAAAATCTGCTATGGTGTGTGGCATTGTTGTTGCTTTCCGTAGCGGTGTTAGACCAAGCAAGTCATCGACTTCTGAAGGAGGTCATCAGCAGGCCCCGACCATATCTGGTTCTGGGTGATGTCTACCACCTCGTTGGTTCCGGAGGGGGCTCCTTCCCAAGTAACCACGCCATGAACAATGCAGCGGCAGCAGTGATTCTGTCCAGATTCTTCCCCAGGCAGTGGTGGATCTTCTGGAGCATAGCGGCAACGATTGCCTTTTCCCGAGTTTACTGCGGGGTACATTATCCGAGCGATGTCTTGGGCGGAGCCGTTATTGGTGCGTGTGCCGGCTTCCTCTTCCTAGCCGCAGCACAGCGTCTGCGGCGTTGAAACCACTTCGGGCAGCCCCTTCGAGTGTAGCAGGAAGTCTTGTTTGCGTCCAGTCTCCGGCAAAAAAGAGATTCCGAGCAATTGTGGTTTTACAACCCACACGCAGTGCATCCGCCTGGGGCGATAGAAGTGGTGTTGCCATCTTCTCCTTGATCACCACGCCACGGTGGAGTTCAATTCCGCTGAGTTCGGGAAACATGGCACGTAAGTCTCTATCACACATGGAGATGATGTCATCCGAACGTTCGGTTACGATGCCATATCCTGCACTAACGGTGAGTGCAACCAATCCCGGTCTGATCCTGCGCTTATCAAAGACCCACTGAACGGTGGTGCCCAGGGCTGCTGCAAAGTCATAGGGCATCCATTGCCGCTTGTACCATAAGTAGACGCTAACGATCGGACTCATATCTGAAGGGGGCGGTGCACTCTCACCATAACCTGAAGCGCGAAGCAACCTTTCAAGTGCTCGTAGTGGGATGGTACTCACTACGGCATCCACAGGTAACTCCGTACCGTTGGAGAGCAGGGCAGATTCAACAACACCATTACGAATAAGGAGGTTATCAATAGAGGTGCTTATTTGTACGCTACCCCCCTTGCCGCCAATCCACTCATTGAAAGGTGCCAATAAAGCACTAAGTCCGGCCGTTGGAATCAGTAACTGGGAGTCTTCCGTAGTGCCGAGAAAGGCGAGGCGCATCACTTCTATCAACAAGTCTGCAGAAGCCTGTTCTAAAGGGGCATTTAGTGTTGCAAGTACGATCGGCTCCCAAAACCTTGTAACGATATCATGTGGCTGGTCGTGGTGTCTGAGAAAGTCGGCGCAGGTCAGCCCCTTTCCCGTGGCCGTTCCCCGCGAAATCCTTAATGCGAGACGCAGTCCGGCTAATCGAGATCGAAACCCGATCCCTCGCAAACCCAACAAACCTGCGGCTACTCCGGCCCTGCCGGGCAAACGTGAGGCATCTAGCACATCATGTCTGCCAGCGGTATCTACGAATGCCACCCTCAGTGCTCTCTGTCTCTCCAAGAGGTGCTCCGTTCCCAGCTCTCGCACCATTCGGAGCACATCGTGGTAACACCCCATCATCACATGCTGACCGTTATCGATCTCGTCTCCACTTTCTCGGTCAATAAACGACCGAGCCCGACCACCTAGATATGGTCGCTCTTCTACCACCACCACCTCGCATCCGCCCGCAGCAAGCCCCATCGCTGCTGCGATGCCAGACCAACCGCCGCCAATTACAAGCACAATCACAAATGAGCAATGACAAATGACTGATGACTGATGACTGATGACAAATGACTAATGACAAATTACTTCGTGTTGGCTCAACTACTCGCAGACGACATCCATACATATCTTGCCATCCGTCATCAGTAATTTGTCATTAGTCATCTGTCATTTTCACATGATTGCTTGGTCAGACTTCGAGCGTCTAGACATCCGCGTCGGCACTATCGTCCGTGCCGAGGTGTTCAGCGAGGCAAGAAAGCCGGCATACAAGCTCTGGGTGGACCTTGGAGGGGGCGAAGTGCGCAAATCCAGCGCTCAGATAACTGACCTGTACGCGCCGGAAGTCCTTATTGGCAAACAGGTTGTGTGCGTCTGCGGGTTTCCGCCCAAACAGATCGGCCCCTTTCTCTCTGAGATCCTTGTTTCCGGCTTCCACCGTTCCGATGGCTCGGTGGCCCTCTGCGTCCCGGATCAGCCCGTCCCCAACGGCACCCCCCTAAAGTAGGTGACACAAAAACGAATCTCTATTCTCTATTCGCTATTCACTATTCGCTAATCGCTGTTATCTTTGCCGTTCTGCGGAAGTGGCGAAATGGCA
>CALMZQ010000002.1 GCA_937870915.1 uncultured Ignavibacteria bacterium | reverse complement strand
GTCTATATCATGGGTATCAAGGACAAGAAATACTTGTCCGATACTTATGGAGCTGCGATCGGTAGGGCGAAAGTGACGGGCTATTGCATCAAGTTCAAGACATTGACGGATATCAATGTTGATGTCCTTGAGTCAGCAATACGTGATGGTGCTTCACTCAATGGGCCCGACACGCCCTGATGCTTCGTATGCGCATTGTGCGTGGTAGCTGACCTACGCCGATTTCTCTCCACGCAAAACATTCATCGATGGTTGTTCTATGTGCACCTTTGCTGATGATACTGTCGGCCTTGCGTGCACGTTTGTAGATGTCGCTGAAGCCTACGTTGTCGGGCGGCAATGACTTCCATACACGCGCAAGAAGCAGACCGAGATAGTCGCGCGATTCAAGTAATGCCTGTTTGAATTCACCGCTCTTGCCACGGTACGCAGCAGCAAACTCCCTTGGGAACCGCGGGTCGTCGAGGTCTATCCCAATACCCTGCGTTGATCTCTGTGCTAAATCGGCAGAGATAAGCCCCCTATCAACGAGCTTCTTTTGAAACACTTCCACAAAAACATCGAAGAAGGCTCCGGTAAGGGGCTCTGAACGGTCATGAGGTTCGTCTCCAACATCAGACATCTTGATGCTATTGAATGCTCGACGTAGTTCTCTGCTCTCTGACAACTCTCCAATCCGACTCAGTTCATTCTTCGAAAACAGATTGCCCCTTGTTGAGTCGAGGATGTGCTTCACAACGGATTCAAAGTGTAAGGCGGAGACGATCGAAACGAGATCTGCGCTGGACTCGTGGAATGCGCCGTAGTCTATGCTCGTTGTTGTATCGCTATGTGGATAGCCGATCAACGAATCAATCATGCAGTGACCAAACTCATGGGCAAGCACATCAAAGTTTAAGCAATACGCGTCGTTGAGTCTGCCACGCTTAGCATTGCGTGCATAACCAAACTCAAGAAAGCCATGACCTGCCTGTGCATTCTCAAACTGTACGAGTGGCAGCAGTTCTAATCGATCGTAGTCCCCCGTAAATATCCACGTAAGGGGCTTACCAAGATAGTCCTCCCACACATCAAGGACCCTGCGGACTGTTGCATACATGGCCGCAAC
>CALMZQ010000001.1 GCA_937870915.1 uncultured Ignavibacteria bacterium | reverse complement strand
TCAGCAACGGGGCGAGTAGAGCGTACGAGCTTCACAGCATGTTCCACCACATTGTCGGCAACCGGAATCCGTCGCACCAAGTCTTGGAAGGCGATGATATCTGCAGCGTCCATCACCTTTTCTACCGTGGCATTCGTACCGGAAGTAGTGCTACGAACAACATCAATCTCTTCTGCATACGATGGATAGTCAAGCCGCAGGTTGAACATAAACCGGTCCAGCTGCGCTTCCGGAAGCGGATAGGTTCCCTCCTGCTCAATCGGATTCTGCGTGGCAAGCACAAAGAACGGCTCTTCTAGATGATACGTGGTTCCAGCTGCCGTTACGCTATGTTCTTGCATGGCTTCGAGCAGAGCCGCCTGTGTTTTAGGCGGTGTACGGTTGATCTCATCAGCAAGCACGATGTTGGCAAACACAGGCCCCTTCACAAATCGGAAGGATTTCTGTCCGGTTGTGCGATTGTCTTCGATCACCTCAGTGCCGGTAATGTCACCCGGCATAAGATCGGGCGTGAATTGCACGCGCGAATACGTTAGGTGGAGAGACTCGGCAAGCGTCCTCACCAACAACGTCTTTGCCAGACCGGGCACGCCCACAAGGAGGCAATGTCCACGTGCAAAGAGCGAAATGAGAAGTTGGTCCACAACATCATGTTGTCCAACAATCACCTTCCCAATCTCACGCTTCACAGCAGAGATACGTTTGGCAAGATCTTCAACGAGGGCAGTGTCTAGCATAGTTACTCAATTATGTTATGACGTTATGACAACTATGACGTTATGACAAATATGAAGCTATGACGATCATGACTCCTAAGACGTCATAACAGTCATAACGTCATAACAGTCATAACGTCATAGATAAGTCGATCTACCTCAGCTTCTGTTGTAAATCGACCGAAAGAGAATCGGAGTGAGCTATGGGCATCTGCTTCTGAGCGACCCATAGCGGTGAGGACGGGTGATGGTTTTGGTTTAGCGCTTGAACAGGCGCTGCCCTTGCTGCAGGCAACGTGTGGGAGTCCAATCAGGAGTTTATCGGCATCTATACCGTGGAAGCACACATTGCTGATGTTGTATCCACGTTCGGCTCCGGAGCCATTGACAGACACATTGGGTAAGGCCAGCATCGCGTGTTCAAATCTATCGCGGATTGCACGGATCCGCCGAGACTCCTCGGCATGTTCTGCAAGAGCAATACTGCCTGCTGTAGCCAGACCAACGATGCCTGGAACATTTAATGTACCACTTCGCATCCCACGTTCTTGTCCACCGCCATACATAAGGGGCTCCAGCACACATGTCTGTTCCTTCCGTGCACGAGTGAACAGCGCGCCCACACCCTTGGGCCCATAGATCTTGTGGGCGGAGAACGTCATGAGGTCGATGCCAAGTTCATCCACATTCAACGGCAGCTTTCCGTAGGCCTGCGTGGCATCAGTCATAAACAATGCGCCATTAGCATGCGCTAGGTCGGAGAGACCCTTGAGGTCCTGCATCACCCCGGTTTCATTGTTTACGGCCATCACACTCACAAGGATCGTTGAAGAGTTGATGAGTTCGGCAGCCGCTTCACGGTTTACGCGACCCTCACTATCAACTGGTAGCCAGACCACATCAAACCCATGTTCTGCGCAATATCCAGCCGTATCGCGAACGGCAGCATGTTCTGCATGTGCGGTAACGATGGTTGTGCGTCCGCTGCCACCCACAGAGCGTGCAGCACGCGCTGCACCTAGGACAGCCAGATTGATTGCTTCGGTAGCGCCCGACGTAAACACGATCTCATTCATGCGCGCACCGATGTGGCCGGCGATCTCCATGCGACTCTTCATCACGGCGTGTTGCGCTAGCATACCTGCCGCATGTGAACTGGCAGCATTGTAGAACACATCCGTCAGATACGGCATCATCGCATCGATCACCCGTTTGTCAACCGGTGTTGTTGCGGCATAGTCGGCGTAGATCATATCCATGGGTTACGAAGATACGAGACGACGACAGAAGGCGCCCCCTACCTCACAACAACGATCTGTCTCGACTCTGCATATCCCCTATTGACCGAGGCTAAATAGTACATCCCTTGTGGCAATCCGCCAATAGGCACGGAGACCGTTTGTACCGTCGAGTTCATTGTCCAGGGGGCTGCGTAGGGCTTGCAATCAACGGCGAGGGACCCATCAAGTCGGTAGAGTCCAAATCGCCATGTGGCATAATCGGCCGTGGGCAGGCTGGAGATCGTGACGTTTAGCACACGCTCTGTTGGATTCGGAAAGGCATTGCGAATAGCCACCCACTGAAGGTTGGGGTCGTCTTGGACGGAGGTGGGAGAAGAAAGAGAGAATGCTGCTATGCAGTATTGCTCTCCAAAGCCTAGCCCTATCAAGACTCTTCCTAACGAATCTCGACCGTAATAGCGCCCTATTGAAGGATACGTTGGCCAGATCTGAGGAACGGCAAAGTTCCTCCTTATCCATGAGACTCCTTGATCGGTGCTATAGGAGTACTCCTTACCTACTGTTGGCATCACAACCAAGGTGTCTTTGCCTGCTTCGGCAACGAGATAATTAACTCGGTGCAGCTCCGTTGAATACAACCGCTCAACTGTAACGATACCGTTGCGTACATGGAGCAATCGATGAGAAACGATAGGTAGTGATTCGTCTACAGTTTCAATGAAAGCCCAAACACCATCATAGGCCGGCACGAGTGCGGATATAACCTCCATTTTTGTCAGCACGATCACGAGACTGTCTTGCACAGAAGAGAGGTCGCGGGGTTCAAATCGATAGAGTACATTTCCGTTCTTTGTATACGCAGACCCATCGCCTCTAATCGCCATTGAGTTACCTGGTAATCGCTGCCAATTTCTACCCGAATCGGCTGAGTAGGGCAGTGTCTTCAAAAACCACAGTCGTGAATTCGCAACGATGTTTGCCCCAACGACCAACGGCTCGGCACTCGATGGCACCTGAGGCACAACCCCAAGAACTTCTACCGATGGTTTAGCTCCTACGGTGATTCGAATCACGGTGTCACTGTTAAGAGCGACAACTGAAGGGCCGTCCCAGGTCATTGTAAAGCTTTGAACAAATGAATCCGCGGACTGAGTTCTAACAACAATCTCTTGTTCCAAACCCTCATCGTGGAAGACGCGGACAAATCTCTTTGCAACTCCTCCGTCGAACTCCGTTACCGAGCGGGCAACCCTTCCCCCTTGCATAATGGTTGCACCAGTCTCAATAATCCTCTTTCCAGCTGGCCAATCAAGGCCGATACCAGTGCGGTGAATCACTTTGCCACTTAGGCCAAATAGAAGTTCTCCATCGTTTGAGCCTAGGATTGCACAAGCCTCACTCGCATAACTTATAACCGTTGGCGAGTAACGATAGAGAACAGTGAGCGTGGTGTCCTCTCGCTCACAAACATAGATCGGGCTAGAATTCGTGTTGGCTAGGGGTAGATTCAACTGGAGAAGATATCTTCCTGTTGAACGATCAACTGCTCCAACAAACCGCTTCCCATTAGCTGACACTAGGCTTGGGACATCAGCATCTTTAAGAGCAACACCAACTTCGCGATCTCGCGACTGCGAGTAGAAGTAACTGAAATAATCAGATGAAAACGTGACGATATCATCATCAACATAGATGGATTGAATGAATTCGTCAGACCGCTCGAGTTGTTTCACACTGCCATCGGGGCGGACAACGTACATCAATGAGTCTTCTGTCACAGCAAAGCCCGTCTCGCTGCTCACAGCTCCAACAACAAATGGAGAAGGCAGGTCAAGGTATTGCGTACGTGTTACATTCAGATCCGCATCTAGCCAGATCAATGCTCTTGTGCAAATGGCCATAAAGCCACCATCAGCCACCGCGAGTCCCAAGACATGTTCCTGGGGCCTCACGCGTTCAATGCTCTTCTTGGTTACACGAAGGATGGCCCCACTGGTCTCTACGAGGTAGAACACAGAGTCAGCAGACACACCCGTTCTAATATTTGATACGGGTTCAGGTACATCCACATAGGTAACTCCCAATGAACTATACCAGCCCACCAGTCCATCATGGCCGGCGATGAGTGTGTCATCGCCATTTGTCAGTACAACCCTGATGTCTCGTTCCGAGGGTTTCGAAAATGAGCGGACCTCGACTTGAGACAGCACCGCAGATGCACCAAACAACATGAGAAACACGAGCAGCATTGTTACCTCACTACGATTATTTGTCTGGACTCTGAATGCCCCCTACTTACAGATGCTAAATAATACATTCCCTGGGGCAGTCCGCCAATAGGCACGGAGACCGTCTGCATTGTTGAATTCATTGTCCAGGGGGCTGTATAGGGCTTGCAATCAACGGCGAGAGAGCCATCAAGCCGGTAGAGTCCAAAACGCCACGAGGTATAATCGGCCGTTGGCAGGCTGGAGATCGTGACGTTCAGAACCCGTTCCGTTGGATTCGGAAAGGCATTGCGGATGGCCACCCATTGCAGGTTAGGGTCATCATCGACGGAGGTAGGAGAAGAAAGATCAAGTTCAACAATGAAACCGCGGGTTGAGATCATACTGAGATGCGTTGGATTCCCAACATCTGTCTGACCATCGAACACTACCCCATAACGGTTGATCGCTGAGAGATCGAACTCCTTCTTCGCAACCAGACCTGTCGTTGGGTCGAGGAGTAGCAGTATACCGCCAAACCCTAAGAACAATCCGACTGAGTCATGGCCAATGTGTACTGGAAGGCCCAAACTCATTGCTGGCGAAGAGTCAACGAACGCGAGTTCCCGCACAACTGTACCGTTCTCAACATATAGTATACGGTGAGTCAATTCCGGGACACTCTGATCAATGTCTCGATCGAACACGAGCACGCCTGTACGCGTAGGGAACAGTCCGCCGATCGTGTGCGAAGTTGGGATATCAATCTTGAGGGTGTCATGACTATCTGTCTTAACATCAACCAATCGTCGTCTCAAAACCTGCGAGTAGGTTGACGAATAAATGTAGCCATCTCCGCCGGTAACGGCATACCGGCCCTTGACAAAGCCCCACGTCTTTCCACGATCCGTAGAAACAAAAGAGCCGCTCGACCAGCTTGAGGTTATGACCAACAAGGCAGGTTCCACTTGAAGAGGCATGCTGACGACGTTGCTTGGTAAGAGTCCCATGAATTGCGCCGGACCATCTGAATCGCAAGGAACAACAAATAGCGAATCATCATATCTGACATAGACGCTATCATTGAAGACGGACATCGAGCATTCGATAGCACTCTCGCGTAGATTTCGATGGCCAACGACCTTCGTTGTCCAAGAGTCTGTTTCGTTGCGGCGGCATCGGACCTGAATCCTTTGCGTGTTGCCCTCAATCGTAGAGATCACGCCCGCAACAACATTCCTGTGGCGCCCAATTGCTGAAACGTACGACCACGATTCATTGATTCGCACACGGACAGCTGTGTCAATGCGCTCAAGACATCGAGCGTTTCTCCCGTATATAAGCTCTCCTGTGTCTGATGCAAGAGTGGCACTATAAGCGTAGCCGGATGGGATATCGGCAACTGTATAGGCGTGTAACACGCTCAACACGGTATCGACCCGATCACAGGCATAGACGGGGCTATTCAGGGTGTTGCCGAATCTCGGATTGAGATGCACAAGCACGCGCCCTCTCGTAGAATCCACAGCAAAGACATATCGGGACGCAAACGCTTGCACTTCTGCCGGAAGGTTTGATCCTTGCAAGGACAGAGTGGCAACACTGTCCCTGTCGAGTGAGTATGACAGTGCCGTGTATTCCGTCGTGATGTGAAACAACTCTCGATCAGGAATCACAGTATTTACAGGGGATTCGAGCTTTGCAATGAACTGTACACCGCGATCCTCATCAAACAGATAGAGTGAAGAATCCTGCGTGGCAAGTAGCACGTTGTTCCTAGAACATGCGCCGGCGATCACTTTAGATGGCAGAGCAAGCGGGATCACATTCTTGACGTTTCCTTCAACATCAACAACGCAAATACTTGTTCGACAGAGCACAAAGAGCGAGTCGCCTACCCACCCAATTCCCGTCACGCGGTCCGGCATCCTTCTGCGAATCACATCATCGCCTTGGATAACCAGAATATCTCCCGAAGTCTCCACAAGCATAAATCCAGCGCTCGTAGCAGCTCCTGCCACGATGTCTGCTAGAGGCTTGGGCACGGAGAGAGGTGCCAGTTCTGTCCCACGCATGTAGCACACCATCCCTAACGCTCCTGCAACGAGCGTATCCTCCTGGCGCACCAGTGCAACGGAGATGTCGTGGTCTGTAGGTGAGAGTACACCTATTACGTCAATTTGTGCTTGCGCACACACTGACACGAACAACAACGACCAGAACACAAGGACTATGCGATTCATGAAGCCTCTTACGACCATTTGAATCTACCTTACAACCACAACCTGTCTCGACTCTGCATACCCCCTATTGACCGAGGCCAGATAGTACATTCCTTGGGGTAGCCCGGCAATTGGCACGGAGATCGTTTGCACCGTTGAGGTCATTGTCCAGGGGGCTGTGTAGGGTTTGCAATCAACGGCAAGAGAGCCATCAAGTCGGTAGAGTCCAAAGCGCCAGGTCGCATAATCGGCCGTTGGCAGGCTGGAGATGGTGACGTTCAGCACCCGTTCCGCTGGATTCGGATAGGCATTGCGAATGGCCACCCACTGCAGGTTGGGGTCGTCATCGACGGAGGTGGGTGTAGAAAGAGAGAATGCTGCTATGTAGTAGAGCTCCCCCATACCTATTCCAATCAAGACTCTTCCTAACGAATCTCGACCACAATGGCGCCCTATTGAAGGATACGTTGGCCAGATCTGAGGAACGGCAAAGTTTCTCCTTATCCATGAGACTCCTTGATCGGTGCTATAGGAATACTCCTTACCTACTGTTGGCATCACAACCAAGGTGTCTTTGCCTGCTTCGGCAACGAGATAGTTAACTCGGTGCAACTCCGTTGAATACAACCGCTCAACAGTAACGATACCGTTTCGTACATGGAGCAATCGATGCGAGACGATCGGCAGTGATTCGTCAACCGTTTCTACCAAGGCCCATATTCCATCGGACGCCATCGATAGCGTCGTTAGGACCTCTCTCTGTTTCAACACAAGAACAAGGCTGTCCTGAACAGCAGAGAGATTGCGCGGATCGAATCGGTAGAGTACACTTCCGCTTTTCGTATACGCCGACCCATCGCCTCCGATCGTCATTGAGTTACCCGGCAAACGTTGCCAACTTCTACCCGTATCTGCTGAATAGGGCACTGACTTCAAATACAACAGGCGTGAATTCGCTACAATGTTTGCCCCAACGACCAATGGCTCGGCAGTCGATGGCACCTGAGGTACAACCCCAACAACTTCTACCGATGGCTTAGCTCCTACGGTGATTCGAATCACGGTGTCACTGTTAAGAGCGACGACTGAAGAGTCGTCCCAGGTCATTGAAAAGCTTTGAACAAATAAATCCGCGGACTGAGTTCTAACGACAATCTCTTGTTCCAAACCCTTATTGTTGAAGACACGAACAAACCTCTTTGCAACTCCTCCGTCGAACTCCGTTACCGAGCGAGCAACACTTCCCGATTGCATTATAGTTGCACCAGTCTCAACAGTCCTCTTTCCAGCTGGCCAATGAAGGCCGATACCGGCCCGACGAATCACCTTGCCACCCCGGCCGAATAGAAGTTCTCCGTCGCTTGAGCCGAGAACTGCATTGACCTCACTCGCATAGCTCATAGCCGTTGGCGAGTAGCGATACAGAACAGTGAGCGTGGTGTCCTCTCGCTCACAAACATAGATCGGGCTAGAGTTCGTGTTGCCTAGGGGTAGATTCAACTGGAGAAGATATCTCCCTGTTGAACGATCCACTGCTCCAACAAACCGCTTCCCATTAGCTGACACTAGGCCTGGAACATCAGCATCTTTTAGAGCAACACCAACTTCGCGATCTCGCGACTGTGAGTAGAAGTAACTGAAATAGTTAGATGAAAACGTGACGATATCATCATCTACATAGATGGATCGGATGAATTCATCAGACCGCTCGAGTTGTCTCACACTGCCATCGGGGCGGACAACGTACATCAGTGAGTCTTCTGTCACCGCAAAGCCAGATTCGTTACTCACAGCTCCAACAACAAATGGAGAAGGCAGATCAAGATATTGAGTACGCGTTACATTCAGATCCGCATCAAGCCAGATCAATGCTCTTGTGCAAATGGCCATAAAGCCACCATCAGCCACCGCGAGTCCCAAGACATGCTCCTGGGGCCTCACGCGTTCAATGCTCTTTTTGGTTACTCGAAGTATGGACCCGCTGGTCTCTACGAGGTAGAATACGGAGTCAGCAGATATACCCGTCCTAATGTTTGATACGGGTGCTGGCACATCCACATAGGTCATTCCAGCTGAACTATACCAGCCCACCAGTCCATCATCGCCAGCGATGAGTGTGTCTACACCATTGTGAAGAGACAATTGTATTGCGGACTCCGATTGTCTCGAATAGTGTTGCGTCGGCACCTGCGCTATTGTGCCCGAGGCTGAAAGCACAACCCCGAGCACAAATGGAAGCGATTTTACGAAAGCATTCATTTTAGATTCTCTTGCGATTCTATGCCCTATCAATGACTGACTACTCCTCCGGTTGTTACGGCAGCCCACCACACATAGGATAGATACAGCCAGTAGTTGGACACTCCGGAGCGCTTACAGTACCTTCACATGTCCAGAATAGTCGCGACTCACCGCCATTACAATCGTCGGTTGTCGCCATAATACAGACTGTACAAGTACGCTCACACAACTGGTAGGAACAAACAAAGTACTCCCGTACAGTCTTTTGTGTAACTGTTCCATTTGGCCCTTGCACAGGAACTTGATAAACCATGTAGACACCACAACCACCGATCTTGGTTTCAATTGTGTAGTTCGTAGTGGCTGGACATTGTGGAATAGTTCCAATATTCAAGTAGCCCTCTCCTGTGAGGGGGTCGGGACCTCCTTTACGCAACACAAACTTCTCGTAGGCCAGTTCGGCGACTGTGTTGTACGGGAATGTCGACGGATCAACCGTTCCCCAGCAATCGCCGTTGAGCTTAATGCTCTTTATGTTCACTGATGGGTTTGGACTTGGAGTAAGGCACGCTGTCACCTCAACTTGGCAACATTGACCATTCCACATAAAGTCGAATACTACTGTCGCAGACGCGGATCCAAGAGGGCAGCCTCCTTGCGCCTGTGAGTTTACGGATAGCAGGACTGTCATCAGAATCATCGAGAACATCGTTTTCATATCTCCTCCGTCTGAATTGTGTGTAAGAATGACTAGAAAGTGCTCATACCCGACATCTTTACGGCTCCGTCAGATCCACGATCACTACTTCGGCTGCCCGGGATCCATAGCCGCTGTAGATCGTTGACGCAAGCGCTGAATCAGCATAGACGGTCTGAATGGGTACGGCGTTCTGCTGTACGTACCCTTGCATCTGTGAGAGAGTGTAGGTCTGCTCGGTCGTGATCGTCCCAAGCCAGAGCAGTATCGACAATAAGAGAAGCGACATATACCCTCCGTGGTGAATGGCATCGTTGTTCGCAACGAACTTTCACTTTCTCGGAGGTGGCATCAACCACACTAAGCGCTATATTCAGACGACGATTTCTACCACATGAGTTGCTACCATGAGAATTGGCGAATCACTACTGGAGACCGTTCGCTCGCTCGACCAGGTCTTTGATGAAGCAACTCTTAAAGAGATATTCGACGTCTTTCTCACGCAGCGGGAGCAATCGATCATCGATGCTATCCGCAGTTCTGACGTGGTCAGTCCGTCGGTCCTTACGAAAGCATTCGGATCAGACATCAAGGCGTCTTCTATTCACCGCGGAATAGACCGGCTACTTAGCAAGCTCGAAACAGCACTTCTCGGTTTTTCGGCAACGGGCTTGCCAGCGCCGCGCGTTGCGCACGCACATGAACTTTGGCGACGGCTTGCGGTGGCAGACATCCTCATGCGCACCGGAGCACGGAGGACTGCACGTAAGCACTTCCTGGCCGTCTTGCGCTCTGCAACACTGCCAGAGCATGCGGTGCTCGAGCTCTATACGCTCAGCTCCTTGATGCAGGAGGCCTCGTATAATGCTGAACGAACATCGGTCATTCAATTGTCCGCGGATGTCAAACGCGTGATGATGGAGTTGGAGACACTGCAGTCGATCTCCCGGCTGTTATGCATCGCTCGGACAGTTGTGCAGCGGAGAAGGGAGAGAGAAGCGTATTCTGATCCGGTAATAGACGAATGCGATCGATTGCTCAGACGTCTCGAGACAGAGAAGCGAACAGATAGAGTGACGATAGAAGCAGCACGACTCGCTGTGATCGTGGCACAATACAGGGTCGATATACAGTTAGGAACCTACTGGCTACGAGAGCAGCGCAAATCCATGAAGCGCTCCGGTATATGGAACTCGTCAATGAGACGCGAGAACTACACGCACGAACTGACACTGGCCGGCATGGTTGGAGACCACAAACGCGCACTCAAGTATGGCAACTTGCTCCTTGAAGAGACAAAGAATGGCTCAGCACCATGGTTCACCTTGATCGACTTCACAACACGGGCACTGTTGTTAGGGGGCGATTCTGCATCCGCAATTCCTATGCTCACAGCTGCATTCTCTCATCGCCAGTACCGTAGGTTGCAGCCGTTTCTTCGAAACAGATTGGAACTGAGCCTCGGATACGCAGCCACCTTGGAAGAGGACGCCGCGCTCTTTCGCACATATTCGCGCAGGCGTACGAGCAGGCTACAGCGCGGACAGCAGTCGTTTCATGACCATGTGATCGACATTCTACAATCCATCACGGATGAAGACTCCGAGCCAACAATCATCATGGTGAAGGCCCTTGCAATTCAACTCAAAAGGCTCCCAGCTTCGGAACAACCCATTGGCGCGTTGCAGTTGATCTCCAATCTCAATCGTACACTAACACCGTTGGCAAAAAGAGGTGGGTCGTTAGCTGTCGAATGGATACCGGGAACACCGAATACGATTGTCCCGTGGGACCTTCTTTGGTCATGGATCCGCCGTCGTCTATGACACTACCAACCCATAGACAATGGTAGACACCAACGAGGCAACAATAGGCCAGGTAACGAGCTTCACCAGAGCCTTTGGTTCAACCTCTGCAAGTGTGCTGGTGAAGAGCATGATGGCAGATACGGGAGACATGGTGCGACCAAGACCTGCGCCGATAGCGCCCGCAACGCCCATGAGGATGGCAGCTGATACGGCACCGGTGGCTACAACGCCGGGAAGGACGGCTTGTGAAAAGGCAACGCTGGGCGCTGTTCCGGATCCACTGATAATAGCAAGTCCCCAGGTGATAACAGGACTTAGAATAGCAGCGACTGTTACGTCGTACGAAAGAAGTTTGGTGAGCTTTGCGATGGCCCCTAACGCGTCGAGTCCAGCTAAGAAACACGCTGCGGCAAGGATGAGGGAGATCACCTTTGCAAACGCAAAACCCATGCCTTCAAAAAACTCAATGGTGACCCTGCTTATGTGAGCAATAGCCGTGCGGGGTTCCTTGAGCGTTACAAGCATTACGAGTCCGGAACACAGGAGCATCACCGACGATACTTGCAAACCCTGCGGATACATTTCGAAGATGGCAGGTGCGAGATTAAAACGTGGCTGAAGAAGGAGCAATATGAGAATGGGAAGGGGCGGAAGGAACGCTCGTAGAACCATCGGACGTGTGATGGGCGTTTCATCTGTGTCTGCAACGGTGTTTGCCAACGACCATAACTTGAGCTTGCGAATCAGAAACGTGAGCACAATTGTTGCAACAATAAAGGAGATCATGTTTGGCAGGAATGCTGCCGTAAGAATGTCTCCGGTATCTACATTTACGCTGGCCCTAATGGCAACGATATCGGGTTCTCCGGGATTAAAGAGATTGCCTCCCACACTGCACCCCAGAAGCAACGTCCCGGCTGCTGCCAATGGTGCATACCCCGATGCGATCATCAACGGTATGAGGATAGGGCCCACTGCTGCTGCAGAAGCTGTCTGACTCGTGATGGCCATGTTTGTGACGAACCCAATGGCAACTCCGCCGGGAACCATCAACCATCGCACTCTTCGTAGCGGCTGCACCAAGAGTCGCACCATGTCTCGGTCACACCCTGTTGCCTTAAGTACAAAGGCATACCCCATTGCTGTGCAGATAGGGCCAATGATATCGCCCCTTCCTAAGACCTTTTGGAACGTATCGAGGATAACCCACGGCGTCCCGATGATCGTTGCCATGATGAGTCCGGCAACGATGAGCACAAATCGCACGTCCACTCCGCGACGGATCAACAACAATGCCGCTGTGGAGATCAGGATAGCTGCGATAAGGGGCGAGTTCATTGGTAGCCTTCGGCCGACCACTCTTCTACGGAGTCCACTAGTCCGTCAAAGACAGGACGGATAACGTCTTCCTTACCACTGACTCCTACTACCCAGGCATTTGTAGAGAAATACGTGCCCTGCACAGAAAGGAGATCTTCCGGTGTAAGCTTCTGCAACCTTGCAATGTGTTGCTCAAAGAAGTTCATCGGCAGATCATGCTGCACCATGGTCCATACAAGTGATGCGGTCTGTTGCGGTGTTTCGTTGGAACGCGCGAATGTTCCAAGGATCTGTTGACGTGAGTTCTCGAGTTCATCTGTGTTGATACGCTCTGCGCCCATCCTGCGCACCTCATCGGTAATAACGGACATCGTGTCAGCCGTAAAGTCATTGCCAACACTTGTTACGATACCGGTGATCGCTCCATTGGGACGCACATCACTGAAGGCATAGGCTCCATACGTGTACCCCTTCTCTTCGCGGAGTTTCATGAAGAGTCGAGCTAGTGTATAGCCCCCTAACACTGAGGTCAATAACTGCAAAGCTGCATAGTCGTGATGATCGAAGGAGACACAGGGCAAGGCGATGCGGAAGGCTGACTGAACAGCATCGTCCTTGATGGCCATCACTCCGGCGCGTGCGCGCATTGTTGCACGTGGTGTGTTCACGAGTGCGCTTGGTGCCGGGAGTCTACCAAATGCTGCATCCAGTTTTGCCACGGCAACATCGGCATCGATCGGACCAGCCACGATGATGTGTCGCGGTGCAGCAAGCATACGAACGTGTACCTCACGCAGGATGTCGCGTGTAAGTGTTCGCAAAGTAGTGGGGTTGCCATTGCGCGGACGAGAATACGGATGCCCATCGTATGCGCGTGTTGCACAGGCCCGAGCTGCAAGCCATTCCACGTCTACGAGGTCTACCATCATATCTGCGATCAAACGTTGACGGAGCTTATCCAACTCCGTCTCATCGAATCGCGGAGTTAGGAGGCATTCGGCAGAAAGTGCAACAAGATCGTCGAACCATTCTGCCAAGCCCGACCCTTGGACGCTACACGCATCGCTATCGGCAATGGTCCTCAGATTGCACCCACGGCGCTCAACCTCTTCGGCAAAGGCCAAGGCGTCCAGCCGCTCAGTGCCACGATTGAGCATCTGCGCTGTAACCGAGGTCTCGCCGGGAACTCCGTCGTGACGTGAACCTGTTCGCATTGCGAAGGTGACCGTAACGAGATCTTCATTGGGCGACGTGATCACATGGACCGGCGTGCCATTGCGAAGCGTTCTATGATGAATCGGGGGTACAACGAAGCGCAATGGCTCGGTTGACAGTGGGGGCGTGGTGTGCATTTGGTAAATTTAGGGCAATGAAGCAATCCATCGTTGTAATAACTGGTGCATCGTCCGGCATCGGGCATGCATGCGCCGAGGTCTTTGCCGAGGCAGGGTCCAATCTTGTCCTCTGGGCTCGCCGCTCAGAGAAGCTCCACATACTGGCAGCAGAGCTCGAAGCCCAACACCATGTCTCTGTGATCTGCCAAACAGTAGATGTGCAGGATATCAGTGCCGTGCAGCAAGCTGTGGCCGAACTGCCTCCCTCACATCGTGCACCCCATGTGCTCATTAACAATGCCGGTCTTTCACGGGGCCTTACTCCCTTGCACGAAGGGGTGTTCCAAGACTGGGAAGAAATGATCGACACTAACATCAAGGGGCTACTCTACGTTACGCGGTCCTTTCTACCCGAGATGGTACAGAAAGGTAGGGGGCTTGTTGTCAACATTGCCTCCATTGCCGGACGTCAGGCCTACCGCGGTGGCAACGTCTACAGCGCAACCAAATCTGCAGTCAAGATGCTCTCAGATTCCCTCCAGATTGATCTCAACGGCACAGGTGTGCGCGTGTGCAATATCGATCCGGGTCTTGTAGAGACAGAGTTTTCCGAAGTGCGATTCCGCGGCGATACAGACCGTGCATCAACGGTCTATAAGGGCTATCAGCCCCTTTCCGGACGTGATGTAGCCGAGTGTGCGCTGTTTGCCGCAACCCGTCCACCACATGTCTCTATTCAGGACATACTCATTACACCAACAGCCCAAGCCACCGTTGGCCTTGTGCACAAGGATCTCTAGGCAACAATGGCCACCGTACACTACATTATCGGAGGTCATGTGCAGAGAGTTGGCTTTCGACGCTTTGCTCTGCATCATGCACACAGACTCAACCTGCATGGCTTTGCCACCAACCTCGAAGACGGTACCGTTGAGTGTTTGGCACAGGGAGATGTAACGGCTCTTACGGAGTTCGAAACGCTTATGCGTCAAGGACCACAACATGCGGACGTTACATCCGTGGTTTGCACGGATCTCAGCGAATCTCGCACATACGGTACGTTCCGCATTCTTTAAACTCAGATCTCTAAGCAAGGCCTTACGATGAAGATCGACGCGTCCACCGTAGTGGTCATCACAGGGGCATCCTCTGGCATTGGTGCCGAGTGCGCCGTGGCATGTGCTCAAAAAGGGGCTTCTGTTGTTCTTGTAGCACGCCGCGAGAGCCAGCTTCGCGCAGTAGCACAGCGCGTGTTGGACGCAGGAGGCTCACCAATGGTGATCGTTGCAGACGTATCGCGCGAGGACGATTGCTACCGGGTGATTGATGCAGTAGCAACAACACATGGCCACATAGATGTGTTGATCAACAACGCCGGCCGTGGCAACCATGCCAGTGTTGAAGACACACCAACCGCACAATGGCGGTCGATGTTCAACGTTAACGTGGATTCGGTCTTTTGGCTCACCTCACGCGCCTTACCGCTGATGAAGAAGGCCGATCGGGGGCACATCATTGCCATCTCAAGCGTAGCCGGACGTTACGGCCACCCTTTCAACGCTGCCTACGTGGCTGCAAAACACGCTGTTGTTGGCTTCATTGCAGCACTACGCACAGAACTTGTTGGCACCAACGTCCATGCAACCACAATTTGTCCGGCAGGTGTTGTAACCGAATGGGCCGATGCTACCGAAGGTGGCTCTATTGGCGCTCTCTATGCAAAAGCCATTCCTCGCTCTCGCATGATCTCTCGAGAAAGGGGGCTTGGCATAGCGCCCCTCTCAAAGATGATGTCGGCAACTGATTGTGCATCTATCATCATCGATGCTATTGAACGAGGCAGAACAGACGACGTGTTCACACATGCAGGCACCAAGGAGATTGCCGTACAGGCGGTGGAAGACCGCTGCACGCAGGAAGATCGTTTTGAGTCGCTATGGCTTGCAATGCGCGAAGCCTATGATGCGCAGGGTACAACCGACTGATCATGAGAGTGTTGCTGACCATCGTAGCATTCCTCTCTGCATATGCTGCATTTGCCCAGCCAACCGTTGCATTGGTTCTTACCGGAGGTGGCGCGCGCGGCATTGCACAGATCGGCGTTTTGAAAGAATTGGAGAAAGCCGGCATCATGCCCAACATCATCGTTGGGTCATCCTTTGGTGCGATTGTTGGTGGGCTGTATGCCGCAGGGTATACCCCAACACAGATCGACTCCATCTTTCACACGATCAATTGGGATGATGTAACGTCGTTTGCATCCGATACACAGCGCGAGTCGTTGTTCTATTCTCAGAAGCAAGAAAACGATCGCAGCTTGGTCACCTTCCGCTTTCGGAATCTCCACTTCGTACCGCCCACAGCTATCGGCGGAAGCGTGAGGTTCAGCGAGCTCCTCCAAGAGATCCTTTGGAAGAGTCCCTATAATAGCGTTACGAACTTCGACAGTCTGGTGTGCACGTTTCGCGCCATTGCCACAAATCTCGGCACCGGTGATCCCGTATCCCTCAAGAGCGGCAACCTTGCAACTGCCATGCGTGCAAGCGCAACATTCCCTCTGCGTTACGCTCCCGTTTTGTGGAATGCAGACACTGTGCTTGTAGACGGAGGGTTGGTAGCGAATATTCCGATCGAAGCTGCGCTTGCTCTCCAACCAGACCTCATCATACTTGTAAATACCACAAGCGACTATGCAACTACCTCGTCACTTACAACTCCATGGGCCGTTGCAGATCAAGCGCTCACGGCAGCTATGAAACAACGGGACAGGGAACTCATCAAGTTAGCAGACTTCGTGCTCGAGCCAGATCTGGGATTGACCACGACGTTTGATTTCAGCAACATTGATGTGCTCATTCGCGCCGGTGAAAGGGAGGGGGCTCGTATGGCTGCTCAGATAAAGGCACGGCTTGTGCCAACGCAGGGGGCGATGGAGGCCGGCACCACACAGAACTTTATTAAGCGTGTTGTGGTGAGCTCGACTTTTGGAGCTGATTCCTTGCCGTTGATACGTGCACGCACGCAGGACATGATTGGCAGAGATTGGTCGCCGATGTTCAAACGTATTCACGAATCACGCTTCAATGACGCGCTGCATGCATCTGGTTTTTCATTAGCGTTTTCGCGATCGATGTCCTACGATGCCCCTTCTCAAACACTTACAATCAGCGTGGACCGCGGGTTACCAACACTGGTAACGTTTGACAGACTGGAAGAGCTGCGTAGGAGCGACATTGAACGAGAGGTGTCGTTCGTTGCAGGCAAGGAAGTACAGCAGTCTGATCTTGAACGGACGTGGCAGAACCTGCACGCTTCAGATGTTTTACAGAACGCCGATGTGATGGTTTCTCGCAATGCAGACAGCGGCGTACAAATCACCATGCACGCAGAGGACAGAGGCAATCAAACGATACGCATCGGAGCCCGGATCGATAACGAACGATACACCCAGGGCAGTGTGGACGTCATACACGAAAACCTGTTTTCAACTGGTGTACGAGTTGCCCTACGTGGTATTCTAAGTCAGCGGATCGGTCAGTTTGCAGCCTCGCTCGAGCTCCCACGCATAGGCGGAACACTGTGGACTGCATCACTTAGAGGATACACGAGTTTTCGTGACGTGTGGGTGTATCAGGATGAGCCGGATCGTCCGATCAACGAACCTTTGCCACAGCGAGTTGGCGAATATTCTGAAGATCGATATGGATTCCGCATCAGTGCCGGACGCCAGTTAGAACGTAACGGCGTATTGCTTGGAGAATTCCGCTATGAGCAACAGCGCTACCGCGACGTATCGTCAGACACAGATCCATCCTATCAGCCCCTTACCACACTTCGCGCTGTGGCACGATGGGATGACCGCGACCAGATAGATTTTGCATCGCGAGGAAGAACAATCGACCTAACGGCAGAGTCATCCATTCTCAGCCTATCAAATAGTGTTTCATTCACGAAGTTCACTGCAGCTGCAAGTTCTGTAGTAGACCTTGGGTCGGTGGTACTCACTCCCAGCGCGTCCATTGGCGCAGCAGACAGAACACTTCCTTCGGCCGAACTCTTCAGCCTCGGTGGCCAGGACATGTTTTTTGGTTGGCGCGAAGACCAACAACGTGGCCGGCAAATCGTCGTAGGGAACGTTGATGCACGGATGCGACTCCCAATTCGCATCTTTTTTGACACCTATGTCTCTCTTCGGTATGACATTGGAGCAATCTGGGAGAATCCCGAGAACATTCGCATTGCTGACATGAATCACGGTATTGGTCTAACGGTAGGGATCGACACGCCGGTTGGTCCGGCTCGGTTCTCTATGGGACGATCATTCTTCTTTCTGGACGATCCGGCGGCTGTTGGTTGGGGGCCTCTGCTCCTTTACTTCGCCATCGGAGCACGGTTGTAAATTTGTCTATGGGTCAGATCTTCGACCGCATCAAACGCATCGCTAAGAGCTACGGCACCGATGCTCACCATTCATCTGTGTGGACCGAAAGCATGCTTTCGTCTGACGACGACGAGTTGCGCGCTATCATCGACGAATTGAGCTCGGGCGAAAAGTCCAACATGCCGCCGCCCCCTCCTCCGCCTCCACGTTCATCAACGATCCCGCCGGACGTAATGAGGGCTCATACAACGCTTAACGTGCCGGTGGGTGCAACTCATGCTGAGATGAAGAAGCAGTATCGTTCTGCAATAGCACAGTGGCATCCCGACAAGTTTGTGAATGTTGCTCCTGAAGAACATGCTCGCGCACAACAACGGGCACGTGAAATCAACGCAGCCTATATCACACTGAAGACTCACTATCGCTTCTCATGAGGTAATGATGGAGAAAAACATCTTTCAACGCATCATCGATCGTGAGATCCCCGCAACTATTGAATACGAGGATGATGAGATCATTGCGATCAGGGATATTGCACCGAGTGCTCCTATTCACGTACTCATTATACCAAAACGAGCCATTACGAGCATCAACTCTACAGATGAATCCGACGTAGAGACCATCGGCAGGGTGTTTCTTGTTGCGCGTGATCTGGCCAAGAGCTTCGGTATCAGTGAGAGCGGGTATCGCGTTGTCACAAACATCAATTCCGATGGTGGACAAACCGTTCCACACCTGCACTTCCACCTTTTGGGGGGTCAGCCCTTGGGACGCATGAACAGCACTCATGCATCAGGCCACGGAACCGGCTCTCCATATCGTGGCACCCTGCGTGAAGCCGGCATCCTCATTCTCTGCGCTATCGGCCTCGCTATTGGTTTCAACATGATGAATTCAAAGAGCATCAGCTGGGTCAAGAAGGAGTACGATAAGGTTACGGCTACGTCCAACGATCTCAACAAGTACCTCACATCCCCTGCCAATTCACCGTCAACAACAACTCCGTCTACGCCAACAACGCCGAACACCGCCGTTCCCGTGGAATCTGAGGACTCAAAGAAGACGGACCCAGCAACTACAGCCGCTGCTAAGCCAGCACCTGTACAGGAGAAACCTTCATTTGTAGCCGAGCCCGGCGTTGTAAAGGAGATCACCTACGACCAGTTCTCGCGGTTGATGGCATCAGCCCCCTACTATCTCATTGATGCACGGGGAGCAGAGAAATATGCCGAGGGTCACATCGGGAATGCAACAAACTTCTACGGTGCTGAAGCACAGGCTAGAATTCCGGACATGCTGGCGAACGTGCCTAGAGACCGAGTGATCCTCATATACTGCGATGGTGGTGAGTGCGAACTCTCGCATCACGTTGCCGACGTTCTCAAGCAATTTGGCTACGGCCCTATCTTCATTTTTACAGGGGGCTGGGCAGAATGGAAGACAAAACACTAGGATGATACAAGCCCCTTCACGACAACTCCTACGTCAGCTGGCGGTCAGGTTCGGTCTCATCGGCGAATCTCCGGCCATGGTGCAAGCCTTGGCTCGACTCCTCCAAGTAGCACCAACGGACCTCTCAGTGCTCATCACAGGAGAGACAGGCACGGGCAAGGAAGTGTTCGCACATGCCGTACACGATCTGAGCACGCGCAAAAAATTTCCATTTGTGAGCGTTAATTGCGGAGCCATTCCCGAGACGCTACTCGAGAGTGAGTTGTTTGGCGCAGAAAAGGGAGCCTTTACGGGTTCAGTAGAGCAACGCAAGGGCTTTTTTGAAACTGCGCATCGCGGGACGATCTTCTTGGATGAGATCGGTGAGATGCCCATTGGAACACAAGTAAAGCTCTTGCGCATTCTCGAGAGCGGAGAATATTCGCGACTTGGTTCTTCAGACGTGCTTAAGGTAGACATCCGGCTTGTTGCTGCAACCAATCGCGATCTGGCGTATGAAGTTCGTCAAGGAAATTTCCGTCAGGACCTTTTCTTCCGTCTCAATAGCGTGAATATTCATCTTCCGCCACTTCGTCAGCACCCCGAAGATCTGCCCCTCCTCATCGAACACTTCGCTCATCGTGTTGCCGAAAAGCAGAAGATTGAATACGAAGGCATCGACAACAGAGCAACCGAAATCCTTACGTCCATGCCCTGGCCCGGCAACGTTCGCGAACTCCGCAACCTCGTAGAAACAATGGTCACGCTTGAGCAAGGGGCTCGCATTACCGAAGAGATGGTTCTACGATACCTGCCTGCCCCCTCCCAAAATGAACTACTCGGTTCGCCAACAACGGCCTTGGTTAGGGTTCCTGATGTACAACGACCATCCATAGATGCAGACATTCAGATGTTGTATCGCACTCTGCTGCAGTTGTCTGCAGACGTAGCGGAGGTGAAGACCGTTCTCAGACATCTTCTTAACATGTCGGTTGACATGCAACAGCCAACTGGAAGTGTGATCACACCTGTACCGGCAACAGCACCGGGTCAGCAAATACCGGTGAATGCTGTCCCCGACGATCTGGAGCTTGCATCAATTGAACGCAAGGCAATCGAAACCGCGCTGCGAAGAACGCAAGGCAACAGACGTGAGTCGGCAGATCTTCTTGGCATCAGCGAGCGAACGTTGTATAGGAAGATTGACGAGTATGGGCTGCAGTGAATAGCGAACGCTGAACAGCGAATAGCGAATAGTGAATAGCGAATAGTGAATAGCGAATAGTGAATAGCGAATAGCGAAAAATGAGGATGACGATGATCAAAATGATGATGATGCAAATAGACGGCAAGGAGGTGTGTTGTGATCTAAGCGCACCTCAGGACATCTCATTGCACATCAACGGAGAGACAGCGCCCAACGCATTTTGGTTGCCGAAGGCTGAATTTAATGCGTTCCGGATGGGTTCTTTCGTTGGCTCAATAGAAGAAGGTGGGCCGGTACGGTGTGATGTTGTAACTCTTGCTCCGCATGGTAACGGGACGCATACAGAGTGTGTAGGGCACATAGCCGGAAAGAAGTACATCATAACCACGTGTATGAAGGACGTTGTAGATCTAGCCCAGGTAGTGAGTGTGGACCTCGAGATGGTAGGGGGCGATATGGTGATTACGAGGGCGGCCTTAGATTCAGCGTGGAAGGACCGTGCTACGACCACCCTTATTATCCGCACGATGCCTAATGCTGACACCAAGCGTGATCGAGTGTGGTCGGGACACAACCCCGCATATATGCATATCGATGCGATGCGGCTGATTGTAGAGCACAACGTCCACCATCTCATGATAGATCTTCCGTCAGTAGATCGAGAAGAGGATAGTGGAGCACTTGTTGCGCACCATGAGTTTTGGCAGTGGCCAGATGCTCCACGTACGAACTGCACCATCACGGAACTCATCTATGTGCCGGACACCATTGATGACGGACGCTACGTTGTCATGTTCAACGTAGCGCCATTTGACGGTGATGCAGCACCGTCTCGCCCAATGCTGTTTGCCGTGCTGTAGATTTGCCCTAGCCCCATATTCATAAAGCAATGCCATGTCTATGCTCCGTTCGGTCCTCGCACTCTTGTTTCTTGTTGTAGTACCATCACTGGCAGAGACCGACCGCTGGCCACGACTGCTTCCAACAGACAAGGGGCAGATCACCATGTATCAACCGCAGCTCGAGTTGTTTGACGGTACCAAGCTTGAGGCTCGCGCGGCTGTTTCTGTTAAACGTCCTACTGATACTGCCGCAGTCTTTGGGGCCGTGTGGATATCGTCCACCGTAAACGTTGATCGAGATCTGCGAATGGTCTACATAAAGACTCTGCAGATCACCAACGTGCGGTTCCCAGAGTCCGTAAAGAACCAAGAGGTACTCAAGACTACTATCGCCGAAGCATTAAAGAAGGACCAGCCCCCTATCAGTCTTGATGAGCTGGTAACGGCAATGGATGCTGTAAAGAAGGCGAACTCCAGCGTTTCGAATTTCAGGAACGACCCACCGGAGATCTTGTATGCAACATCTCCAACAGTTCTGGTGTTTATTGATGGCGATCCTCGGTATGAAGCCATAGAGAAGAGCAATCTTGAACGCATCGTGAACACGCCGTTTCCGATTTTTAGATCAAAGGGCTCACAGGCCCTACACCTCTACACTGGTCAGTACTGGTATACAACGACCGATATATCCGGGACATGGAGCACAGAACGTTCCGCGCCAAAGGAACTCGATCCAATCGCAAAACAGGTAGACGACCAGATGAAGGAGGCCAATGGCGGAACGATGCCAAAGAAGGCCGATAGACCGTCAACGATCGTCGTCAGATACAAACCGTCGGAACTGTTGATGTTCACTGGGGAACCACAATTCGATCCCATTGCCGGGACCCAGTTGATGGCGGCAAAGAATACCGAGGCCAGCGTTTTTATGGACATCTCATCACAACTGATCTATGTGGTGCTGAGTGGGCGGTGGTTCCGTACAAAAAATATGAAGTCGGGACCTTGGGAGTTTGTTGCGGCCGATGCTCTTCCGTCCGACTTCGCTAAGATCCCCGAAGGCTCTTCGTACGATCAGGCATTAGCCTACGTTGCGGGAACAAGTGCCTCTCGTGAGGCAGTCCTTGATGCGAGCATTCCGCAAACTGCTGCCGTTGACCGATCAACAGCCAAGTGCACCGTGACATATACTGGCGAGCCCGAGTTCAAGGACATCGAAGGCACAACGATGAAATACGCTGTTAATACAAGTTCATCCGTACTTCTCATTGATGGGAAGTACCATGCTTGTGATAACGGCGTATGGTTTGAGAGTTCTTCTGCAAAGGGGCCATGGGTAGTGTCTACTAAACGGCCAGATAAGGTTGACGAGATTCCCGCAACCTCACCGGTGTACAACACCAAATACGTCTATGTCTACGAGAGCACTCCTACCGTGGTTTATGTAGGCTATACACCCGGATATACGGGCTCGTATATCATGGGGCCAACGGTGGTGTACGGAACAGGATATTGGTATCGCCCCTATGGTCCATATTACTATCCATACCACGCCACGTATGGATTCCACATGGTGTACTCCCCCTACCATGGATGGTCTGCAGGTGTTCATGTCCACTTTGGATATGGAGGGTACTGGGGTCCGCACATGTACCATCCGCCCTACTACCACCATCCGCCCTATGGCTATTATGGCAACACACATGTCAATCGCAACGGGGCGCATTACGGCGGATATCCAAATCGCAATGGCAATGTGTATCGGGGAAGTGGAAGCGGAGCAGCCGGCACACGACCCGGGGTGCAGCCTGCACGACCACCGCAGGCATCTACGCGACCAAGTACACAACCCGCTACGCGACCTTCAAACAATGTAATGACAGATCGATCAGGAAATGTCTACCGTCCGTCCACTTCAGGTTCCGGCTTTGACAGCCACAATGGTTCCGGATGGCAACGCTCAAACAATGCACCCACTCGCGACTTACAGAACAGCCAATCGCAACGAGATCGCAGCCAGATGAGAACTTCAAATTCGAATGCATCACGTCCGAGTTCCATGCCATCAACGCGCCAAGCAGGTTCTCGAGGTGGTGGAGGGGGCGGACGTCGCAGATGAAACGGTGTCACGTTTTCCCTGCTCAACGCCACATAGACAACGGATGCCTTGTCGGTGCGTGGTATATTCGAAGCCGCAACGATGAGTGGTCCTCAACCATTCGTTGGATCAATTTTCGAAGGTGACGTATGTCCCGCACTCTCAACAAGGTGATGCTCATTGGAAACGTCGGGAAAGATCCCGAGGTCAACTTTACGCCTACAGGTGTAAAGGTTGCACAATTCCGTCTGGCCACTTCCGAAACGTGGAAGGATAAGGATGGGGCTGTGCAGGAACACACAGACTGGCACACCATCATCGCATGGCGAGGTTTGGCAGACGTTGTTGAAAAGCTTGTTCGACGCGGCACACGCATCTATGTAGAAGGCAAGATCCAATCGCGTTCGTTTGAAGACCGAGATGGGAACAAACGCTACGTAACAGAGATCGTTGCCGATAATCTTCTGTTGCTCGATCCTAAGAAAGCGGAGCATCCTGATGCACCACCTTCACAAGGATCGGACGACATCCCGTTCTGATCATCCCGGAGAATTTCACTTGAACGTTTCGCGCAGTACCGAGATCCGAGTTGGATTGGTAAGTCTTGTTTCGATCGCCGTCCTCATAGGTGGCATCATGATCGGCAAGGGAATCAGTTTCAGCCCAAACAAACGAACGATTAGTATTCGCCTGGCAACATCCGGCGGGATAGAAACAGGGAGTCCCATTGTTGTTAATGGCGTTAAGCGTGGCTCTGTGTCCGACGTAGCCAGCAACAATGGATCTGTTCTGGTTCATGCAAACATCGACGACGCATCAGATCTCAAGACAGACGCTACAGCAACGGTAACGATACTAGAGATCACCGGCGGAAAAAAGATCGAGATCAATCCCGGCAAGGCCCAGGGCACTTTTGACGTAGACAAGGAAATGCCCGGTACGGTGGCCGCAGACATCGGCGGACTTGTTACGTCTCTTGGTGAAGTGAGCGGTAGTGCAGTGAATTTGGTACGTCGGCTGGACACCATCAGCGCCTCTCTTACAGAGTTGATGCGTGATGGTTCGTTTATGACAAACGTCAGGACAATCTCCTCCGATGGCGCCCTCCTCGTAACAGACGTGCGCACGTGGTTCAGTGCGAACCGCGAGCCCCTTACCGCCTCTATTCGAGACCTGCGCGAGATCTCTACAACCCTACGGGAAAGTGTTGATCGCAACGAACCCAAGGTCTCTCAAATCATCGATCGTGCCGACAAAGTGCTGCTCAATCTAGAGACCACTCTTGCAAAGGCAGATGGTGCAATCGTAGGAGCAGATACGTTGATCGCACGCATAAATGGCGTGGTTAATGACATTCGCACTAACAAGAGCCTGGTGAACATGCTCCTGTATGACGATAAGATGGCTGCTCGTCTCGACACCACACTTCTAACGTTGCGGAAGCTCTTGCGCGATTTTGGTAAGAATGGCATCAACGTCAATGTAGAACTTGGACACGTGCCGTAACTATGGCTACGAGATCTACGTTTCTGACCGACGAGCTCAATGACTACATCACCGCTCGATTCTCCTCCGAGACAGACGAGCTGCGTGTCCTCAATACCGAGGCTGAAGCAGAAGGCATTCCGGCCATCTCGATCTCCCCTGAACAGATCAACTTCCTGCAGATGATGCTGCATTCGATAAGCGCGAGGAATGTGCTAGAGATTGGCTCACTCGCCGGTTATTCTGCAATTGCCATGGCTAGGGCTCTTCCGCACGACGGCAAACTCTACGCATGTGAATTCCTCCCTGCTCACGCTGCCTTCATTCGACGCAAGGTTTCCCAACTCGGTCTCGATTCCGTGATCACGGTATTGGAGGGGGCTGCCTTGGACACCGTATCGGTATTGTTCGATTCGACCGATATCGTTTTTGATGCCGTTTTCATTGACGCAGACAAGCCGAATTATAGCGCCTACCTCGACCTCGTTCTTCCCCGAGTACGACGCGGTGGACTTGTCATCGGAGACAACGCCCTTGCGTGGGGAGAGGTTGCTCGCAGCGCCACTACCACCTTTGAGCCACACAATGTTCAAGCCTTGGATGCGTTCAATACACGCATGAGTACACATCCACAGCTTCTCAGCACCCTTGTTCCCCTCGGAGACGGGATGGTAGTGGGTATCAAGGTCGCATGAGATCCCTCGTAGTAGCCCTTATCGCACTTTCGTTTCTGTCGTGCAAAAGCACACATAAACTTTCGCACGAGTTCGATCTCCGCGATGGCGGCGAACGTATGTCTGAGACACGGTTTGTCTCTACCCGACACATCGATTCCGTTGATGTAGCAGCGCTGAAAGCTGATGTTTGGAAGCTTGAGCACTATTCGTATCCCGACTCCATTCGCCTCTTTGTTCGAGTGCTCGATACCAATGGCTATGTGGTTACACATATGGCTGCCCCCTACAAAAAACAAGGGGCTCCTGACTACTTCCCCATCCTTACCGAACACCTCGGCGTACGCCGCAAGAAGAAGTCTGTAGACGTCTCATCGTTTCGCGTTAGAGAATACGGTGAGCAAGACTCTGTGCCAACCAATATCGCCCTAGCCATCGATTGCTCTGGTTCGATGAAGGGGGCTAAGGAGTCCATCGATCATGGTGCAGAACTATTCATCGGGTTGAAACGGCCATGCGACAACATCTCCCTTACGGCCTATCATAAGGAGATAAAGGTTGTCTTTCCTCTCTCCAATGACACTGGTTCTATGTTGCGGGAGTTCCGCGAGTACAAGAAGAATTCTCAAGGCCTTTTTACCGCAACGTATGATGGCATTCTAAAGACTCTTCAGACACTCAAGGACGTACCCCTAGACCAACCCAAGGTCTGCGTTGTGTTTGCCGATGGCGACGAGAACCTCTCATCGACCAAGGTGAGCGACATCTTTGAATACGCCACAAAGCATAACATCTCGATCTATTGCGTAGGTTTTGGTTATGCGCAAGATGAGCCCCTTCAAGATCTTTCGCTCTATACCGGTGGCAAATACTACCGGGCCTACACCAAGCGCGACCTATTGGCGATTTTTCTGGATATCTACAGAAGTCTGCGCAACTATTACCTCGTAACGTATACCCCTCCCCGGTACGAAGGCCTTCATACCGTTGATCTAACGGTTGACGTGCCCGGACGTGATACGATGATCGCGCGTGGTCTTTATGAAAAGACGCCACTGTCTCCAATGGATGTACGTGATGAGTTTTCCAAGCCGATTCTCTTTGCTTTCAATCAGAGTGTGATAGACACAGCATCGTTCTTCATCCTCGATGAACTGTCTGACGCGCTTGAACGCTATGATCGTGTGGTCTTGGAGGTACAAGGTCACACGGACAACATTGGCACCGAAGAGTATAACATGACGTTGTCACAAGCCCGTGCCGAGGCTGTGAAGTCTGCATTGGTACACAGAGGTGTGGATGCCACACGCCTACGCACGCGAGGCTTTGGCTTTATGATGCCGGTGGTGCCAAATGACTCTGAGGAGAACCGAGCAAAGAACCGTCGAACGGTCTTTCGCGTTCTTCGCAAGTAACCGCTCGCTGGTCTGGGCAAGCCCCCTATCTTTGCCGAATGTCCCGCACACCTCTTATGCGACTCCTCCGTCGCGCGATAAATGCAGCTGAGCATGACGCGTCCCGTCGCGACTTCATCCGCACCACTGCTATGGCCGGCGCAGCCTTGGCATTGCCGTCGTTCCTTAGTGGTTGTGGCAAACCGTCGGAACTCAAGGTTGATCGCACGGTAAAGGTAGCTGTGGTTGGTGCCGGTTTGGCCGGACTCCATGCTGCGTGGCTCCTCCACAACAAGGGCGTGAACGTTGATGTCTACGAAGCATCGAAGAGGGTAGGGGGCAGGGTGATGACCGCTCATGACCTTTTGGTTAATGGCACCTGGGCGGAACTCGGCGGTGAGTTCATCGATAGCGGTCACGGAGACATGCTCACGCTGGCCTCGCAGTTTGGTGTTGAACTCATCGATACCGAAACAACACGGTTGGGCGAAGACGATACGTTCTACTTTTTCGGTCAGCACTTTACAATGCAAGACATCGTAGCGGAGATTTCTCCGTACCTCGATCGCATTCGTGAAGATCAGGGCCGCATGCCCCTTTCCATGGCCGATCTCAAGAACAGTCCGGCCAGTGCGCTGGACGCAATGTCTCTCGATGCCTATCTCTCATCCATCGGCGTGAGTGGTTGGCTCCGGTCCTTCCTGGAGGTAGCCTTTGTTACCGAAAATGGGCTGGAACTCGGCGAGCAGAGCGCGCTGAACTTTATCATGATGGTCTCGCCCGATGTAGCGGACGGGTCGTTCCATACATTCGGTTCAAGTGACGAACGTTTTGTGGCCAAGGGTGGCGTTCAACAGATCACAGACAGACTTGCAAACCCACTTCAGGAATCGATACACACCGGACATAAGCTCACGCGCATTGAGCGCTCGGGCACACGTTTCGTTTTAACGTTTCGCAAGGACACAACGAATTACGACGTCCTCGCAGACCATGTTGTCTTGGCTATACCGTTCACCATGTTACGTGATGTAGAGATAGACGTTGATCTGCCCGATATCAAGAAACGTGCGATCAGTGAACTTCGGTACGGTAGCAACGGCAAGATCCTCATGGGCTTTGCAGAACCATTCTGGCAAACAGATGGAAATTCCGGTACGATCCTCACCGACTTGCCACTGCAGCTTGTTTGGGACAACACCTACCTCCATCAAGTGAAGGGGGCTGGCCTTACGATGTATTATGGTGGCAGCATGAGTCGGGTTATCGGCGGCATGAATATCAATGACGTAGGCACAATGATGATGGACCATCTCACAACTGTGTGGCCATCATTTGCCAACGTTCAACGGGGCAGAACCGAACGCATGCATTGGCCAAGCTTCCCCTTTGTGAAGGCATCATACTCTGCCTATGGTCCCGGGCAATGGACCTTGTTCTATGGCATTGAAGGCGAGTCTGTTGGCAACCTGCACTTTGCCGGCGAACATTGCAGCTTACAGCACAAGGGATACATGAACGGTGCAGCAGAGACCGGACGTTATGCTGCGGAAAAGATCTTGGCCGCAATGGCCTGAGCAACATTCTGCCCATCGAGTGCGGCAGACACAATGCCCCCTGCATACCCTGCACCTTCGCCGCATGGGAAGAGTCTACGAACGTGAACATGTTCGCGTGTGATAGCATCACGGGGAATTCGTATTGGAGATGACGTTCTCGATTCAACGCCAACCATTACTGCGTCGTTGGTGAGGTAACCGCGCATGGTTCGGCCGAACTCACGTATTGCTGTGCGAAGTCTGCCATCGATGTTCGGTGGGAGAATGCTCCGCATATCAACGCTAACGTGACCTGGGATGTATGATGTCTTTGGAATGGATGCCGACGTCTTGTGGTCGAGGTAGTCCACCAACCGTTGCGCCGGAGCACGTTGCGATCCATCTCCGTTACTTGCAAACGCAGCACGCTCCACCGATGCTTGATATTCCAAACCAGCCATCACGCCTGATGATGAGAATGCCAACCAATCATCTGGTTCAACCGCGACTACTGTTCCTGAGTTAGCGAATGGCGAGTCGCGCCGAGACATCGACATACCATTCACCACGATCTCGCCCGGAGCTGTTGCAGAAGGCACGATGAG